>JAEZHJ010000019.1 GCA_023436925.1 Actinomycetes bacterium | reverse complement strand
GGGGGGGGGGGGGGGGCAACCCGGGGGGCTGCCGGCACCCGCCGAGTGCGGCGCCGCGGTGGCCGGCGGAACCGTCGTCCCGGGCAGCGGGGTGGGCGTGGGCTCGGCTGTGGCGCGCTCCGCTTCGACCGGCGTGGCCGCGGCGGGCGGGCGTGGGGGCGGAGTGACACGGGGCACCGGCAGCAGGGCGAGCGGAGAACCCCCGGTCGCGGCGGCGACGCCGACTCCCGCCCCGAACACGCCCAGCACGGCGATGAGCGCGACTCCGGTCGCCCGCCGGGCGGCGGGCCGGCCCGGGGACGGGGTGGTCGCGAACTGGCGCGCCTCCCTGACCACTGCCGCAACCTGCTCCTCGCGCAGCGAGGCCACCGACGGCAAGGGCCAGGCCTGCCGCAACTCGTCCAGCAACTCCCCCGCTTCGTGCAGCTCAGCGTCGCCGGCCCGGGCCAGGTTCGGCTCAGGTGCGCCGTTCTCACCGTGTCGCATAGTTACCTCCACACCGGGTACCGACGGCCGTCGCCCCGACGTTACGCTGCTCGCCGATCTGGCCGACAGAACCGTGCCGGCCCGCGTAACGCAACGGGGCGGGCTGACGGTTGCCAAGGGTGAGCGGGCTTGAGCACGGCCTGCTCATCCTGCACCCGTGAGAGAGGCAATCCCATGATTCGTGCCGGACTCGGCCGGACGCTCGCCGCAGCCGCCCTGGCGCTCGCGCTGAGCGCGGTCGGCCTTGCCCCCGCCAGCGCGGCCTCCGCACCGGTCATCACGTGGCAGGGCACGATCGCCGATGGCGCCACCTACGTCTACGGCAAGGTGCCTGCAGCCCCCACCTGCAGCGCCGCCGAGGACCTCGTCCCCGTGCCCTGCTCCGTGACCGGCTATGACGCAAGCGTCGGCGTCCATGTCCTGACCGCGACCGCCACCGCCACCGACGGTGTCACGACAACCGTCGCGACGCGGACCTACACCGTGACCGGCTGGAAGCTGAAGGGCTTCTACAAGCCGGTGAAGATGAACACCGTGAACAAGGTGAAGGCCGGCTCCACCGTGCCGCTGAAGTTCAAGGTGTACACCGGCACCCGCAAGGCGACCGCGACCGGGGTGGTCGCCAGCCTGACCGCCCAGCGGTACGACTGCACCACCCTCGCCCCGCTCGGCGCACCGGAACCGATCGCCAAGACCAAGGCCCAGCGCCTGAAGTACCGCAGCGGCGCCTTCCACCAGAACTGGAAGACCCCCACGTTGCCGAAGCCGGCCAAGGTGAAGGGCAAGAAGACTGCGCCCGCCCCCGTGTGCTACCAGGTGGCACTCACCACGCAGGACGGTTCCAGCCTGACGGCGAACTTCCGGCTCAAGTGAGCTGACCTGCCCCACCGGCCCCGTGGCGGATCCCGCTGCGGAGCCGGTCTGTCTCGCCCGCGACCGGTCGACCGCCGCCCAGGCGGGACGATCACGAGTCAGGTGACCGCCTCGTTCTCCCCTAGGCTCAGCGTCATGAGCATCACCCGGGACGAACTGATCGCGATCCTCGCCGAGGCCGACCCGGTCGGGCTGATCGCCGACGGCGCCCCGCGCGACGAGTACGCCGCCGAGGCCGATGCGATCCTGGAGCTGCGCGGGGTCCCCCAGCTGACCGAGATCACCGGGATCTTCGCGGTCAGCTTCAGCGAGCCGGGTGCGTGTTCGCGGGAGACTGCCCGCTGGATCGTGGAGACCGTCGCCAGCCGCGGCGGCTGGTAGGACGGGTCGGCCGGCCTCGCGACCGGCCCCTGCAACGACCCGTGCTTACTCGGCCCGGGCCACCGCCTGCGCGGCCTCCGGGCCCTGGGCCAGCAGGACCTCGAACCCGTCCGCGTCCAGGATCGGGCGACGCAGGGCCACGGCCTTGGTGTACTTCGAGCCCGCGTTCTCCCCCACCACCACGAAGTCGGTCTTCGCCGACACCGACCCGGCAGCCTTGCCGCCCCGGCTGGTCACCGCCGCGGTGGCGCCCTCCCGGGTGTAGCCCGGCAGCGATCCGGTGACGACGATGGTCAGCCCGGCCAGGGTCTGCGGCAGGCCCGCCTCGGCCGGGGCCGGCTCGTCGGCCATCACGCAGCCGGCAGCCAGCCACTTGTCCACGATGGCGACGTGCCAGTCGACGCCGAACCACTCGACGATGGACGCCGCGAGCGTGGGGCCGACCCCGGGCACGGCGGCCAGCTCGTCGTAGCCGGCGGCTCGCAACGCGTGGATGGACGGGAACGCGGCAGCGATGTCCGGCGCGATCCCCTTGCCGACGTGCCGGATCGACAGCGCGACGAGGAACCGTGCGAACGGACGGGTCCTGGCTTCCTGCAGGTTCTCCAGCAGCTTGCCGCCGTTGACCCTCAAGGCCCCGGATTTGGTGGTGAAGAACGGCGAGCGCAGCAGGTCGGCCTCGGTGAGCGAGAACAGGTCTCCCTCATCGGCCAGCAGCCCGGCTCCGAGCAGGGCGTCGGCCGCCTGCCAGCCCAGCGTCTCGATGTCCAGCGCGGCCCGTCCGGCGAGGTGGAACAACCGCTCCCGCAGCTGGGAGGGACACGAGCGCTGGTTGGGGCAGCGGATGTCCGCGTCCGACTCCTTCTCGGGCCGCAGCTCGGTGCCGCAGGCCGGGCAATGGGTCGGCATCACGAAGGCCCGCTCGGTTCCGTCGCGGAGCTCGACCACCGGCCCGAGGATCTCCGGGATCACGTCCCCGGCCTTGCGCAGGATCACCGTGTCCCCGATCAGCACTCCCTTGCGGGCCACCTCGGAGGCGTTGTGCAGGGTCGCCGCCTCGACCGTCGAGCCGGCGACGAAGACCGGCTCCATCCGGGCGTACGGGGTGACCCGGCCGGTGCGCCCGACGTTGACCAGGATGTCGAGCAGCTTGGTGGTCACCTCCTCCGGCGGGTACTTGAAGGCGATCGCCCAGCGGGGTGCCCGGGAGGTGTGCCCGAGCCTGGCCTGCAGCTCGCGGTCGTCCACCTTCACCACGACGCCGTCGATCTCGTGCTCGAGATCGTGGCGGCGGTCGGCGAAGCCCTCGATGTACGCCCAGGCCTCGTCCACCCCGGCCACCACCCGGGCGTGCGGGCTGACCGGCAGGCCCCAGCCGGCCAGCAGCTCGTAGCCGTCGGACTGCCGGGCGATCGGCACCCCTCCGGTCACCTCGCCCAGGCCGTGGCACAGGAAGGCCAGGTTTCGGCTGGCGGTCACCCGCGGGTCCTTCTGGCGCAGCGATCCGGCGGCCGAGTTTCGCGGGTTGGCGAAGGGAGACTTGCCGGCGGCGACCAGCCCGGCGTTGAGCTTCTCGAACTCCTCCGGCCGCATGAACACCTCGCCGCGCACCTCGACGACCTCGGGCACGTCGCCGGTCAGCCGCTCGGGGATCGACGCGATGGTGCGCACGTTGGCGGTGACATCCTCGCCCACCCGGCCGTCACCGCGGGTGGCGGCCGAGGTGAGCCGGCCGCGCTCGTAGACCAGGTCGAGGGCCAGGCCGTCGATCTTGAGCTCGCACAGCAGACCGCCCAGGGAGGCGCCCGCCAGCCCGGCGGCGCGCTCCGCCCAGCGGTAGAACTCCTCTTTGCTGAAGGCATTGTCCAGGCTCATCAGCGGCACCCGGTGGGTAACCGGGGCGAAGGTGGATGAGGCGCGCCCCCCGACCAGCTGGGTGGGCGAGTCGGGCGTGACCAGGCTCGGGTGCTCGGCCTCGAGGGCGATCAGCTCGTTCATCAGGGCGTCGAACTCGCCGTCGCTGATCGTCGGCGCATCCTGCTCGTAGTAGCGGCGCCGGTGCTCGGTGATCTCCGTACTCAGCTCGGTGTGCCGGCGGAAGGCGTCATCGATCGTCACGGCTGCAATCTACCGCCGCCCACCGACACTGCACCCAGCCGTCAGGCCGCGTAAGCCGGGTCGAGCGCGGCTGCGATGGCCAGGTGGACGGGGGCCCGTTCGTCCCCCAGCCGGCGCAGCGTCCGGCCCAGCAGGTGGTGCAGGTACGCGTCGTCGGGACGGGAGGCCAGCAGGCGTTCGAGCTTGTCCCGGGCCGGAACCAGGCTGGCGGTCGCCACCAGCGCCCGGGCCGACAACAGTTCCAGGTTGGGCTCGCCGTCGAACTGCGGCCGCAGCGGCGCGAGCACGTAGAGGCAGCCGTGCGGGTCCCGCCGGTCCAGCAGCGCCTCGGCCAGCCGGAACCGCCGGACCTCGTCGGGGACCTCCCGATCGTCGTGGCCCGCACCGCGCAGGTGGTCGAGGATGGTCTCGACCGCGTGCACCCCGGCGAGCGGCCGGCCGTCCACCACCAGGGTCGGGGACGAGCTCACGTCGGCCGCCCGGCCGGCCCACAGGGCCTCCCGGGTGAGCCGTTCGGCCGGGTCGAGCGGGTCGAAGCCGGGCTCGAGGTAGGCCGGTGCGTGGGTGGCGCCGGCCACCTCCAGCGGCGGGCGCAGGCCGTTCCGCTCGGCCAGGTCGCGCAGGAAGCCGAGCTCGTTGATGTCACGGCCCGCGAAGTGGGCGTCCATCACCTCGTCGATGACCACCGACTGCAGGTCGGCGTCGACCTGGCCGGCGGCCTGCACCAGCCGGTGCGCCGCCCAGGTCGCGACCCGCCAGGCCGGGACGGGGGTGGGCAGGCCCTCGGCGGTCGCCAGCTCGGCGACCCGCTGCTTGACCAGGTCGAGGGTGAAGCCCGGCACCGACTGCAGGTGGGCGGCCTCGCCTTCGGGCGAATCGGCCAGCGAGGTGGAGACGGCCGGAGCGGTCGGGTCGAGCAGGATCGGGCGCCACGTCACGGCGGGCGCGTCGGCGCCCAGGCGGGCCAGGGCGGCCGCCAGCCGGCGCCGGGCGATCCACGCCCAGGGGCACACCAGATCGAAGTAGACCTCAACAGCCATCGCGTCAATCTAGCGCGGCCGGCCAAGCTCCTCGGTGACCTGGGCCGCCGCCCGGGCGAGCACCTCGAAGACCCGCGAGACGGTGGCCACCGGCATCCCCGCCAGCCCGCAGGCCGGAGTGAGCACCAGCGACCGGGCGGCCTCGTCCCCGGCGTCCAACCGGTCGAGCACCCGCAGCGCCCGGGTGCGAACCTGGTCGACGCCCGCCACGACGGACGGGTCCGCGGTCGGCAGGCAGCCCAGCCACAGCGCCGTGCCGCCGTCCAGCGCCGCGGCGAGGGCGTCGAGGTCGGAGCCGGTGAGCAGGTCCTGGTCCAGGCTGAGCGCGCTGAACCCGGCGCCGTCACGTCCGCTGGAGACCATCGGCGGGATCGGCAGCCACGGCGCGCAACAGTGCAGCACGCTCGGCACCGCCAGCCCACGCCGGCCTGCCTCGCCGGTCAGCACGGCGAGCCCCGCGGTGACCTCCGGCAGGTCGATCGCCCGGTGCCGGAAGTAGCCACCGGGCGTGGGCACCGCGCCGGTTACGACGGCGGGCAGCGACGGCTCGTCGACCTGCAGCACGAAGTCGATCCCCGGCAGCCGCCGGTGCAGGTCGGCCAGCACCTCGCCGACTCCCTCTGCCAGGGCGCCGGCAAGGTCGCGGCGCGCTCCCGGGTCGGCCAGCACCCGCCCGGTGTGCGCCACGCCGGTGGTGGCCGCCAGCGTCCACGGGCCCGCGACCTGCAGCTTGAGCGTCCCGGTGTAGCCCTGGGCGTGCTCCTCCAGCACCTCCAGGTCGTCGCGCCAGGTCTGCCGTGCCCGGCGCTGGTCGATGCCGGCAGTGCCGAGCACCCACTCCCCCGCGATCCGCTCGGCGCCGATCCCGGCCAGCAGGCCGAGGCCGCGTCCGTTCAGCCCGGCCCACGGGCCCCGGGCCGGCAGCTCGGGCAGGTAGGGCAGGTCGGGGACCTTGTCGAAGGTCATCCGGACGGCCGCCGCGAAGTCAGTGCCGGGCAGCGATCCGACCCCGGTGAAGCCGGCCATCAGCGCTCCGTCCGCGCGATCGTTGAACTGCCGACCACGCGATCGCCGTCGTAGTAGACCACCGCCTGGCCGGGCGCGATCCCGAAGGCGGGCTCGTCGAGGTCGACCCGCATCTCGTCGCCGAACGCGGTCATCGTCGCGGGCATCGGCTCGGAGTGGGCGCGCCACTGCGCCAGGCCTCGCCAGCTTCCGGTGACCGGGGCCTCGGTCCAGGTCGGACGGATGCCGGTCATCGAGCGGACCGCCAGCGCCTCGTGCGGCCCCACGGTGACCGTGTTGGTCACTGTCGAGACCGCCAGGACGTAGCGCGGCCGGCCGTCCCCGGCCGGGACCGACAGGTGGAGGCCGTGGCGCTGCCCGACGGTGAACCGGTGCGCCCCGGCGTGCGCCCCGACCACCTCACCCCGCTGGTCGACGATGTCCCCGGTCGGGGAACCCAGCCGACCGCTGAGGAAGCCGGCGGTGTCCCCGGAAGGGATGAAGCAGATGTCATGGGAGTCCGGCTTGCGGGCGACGAACAACCCGCGCTCGGCCGCCTCGGCGCGCACCCCGGCCTTGTCGGCGTCCGCCCCGAGCGGGAACAGCGAGCGCCGCAACTGGTCCTGGTTGAGCACGCCGAGCACGTAGGACTGGTCCTTGCGCGCCTCGTGCGACCGCAGCAGCTGGACGGTGTCCCCGACCCGGCGGGTCCGGGCGTAGTGGCCGGTCGCGACCCCGTCGAAGCCGAGCGCCAGGCCCCGCTCCAGGACGGCGGCGAACTTGATCTTCTCGTTGCACCGCAGGCACGGGTTGGGGGTGCGCCCGGCGGCGTACTCGTCCACGAAGTCGGTCACCACGTCGGCGTCGAACCGGTCGGACAGGTCCCAGACATAGAACGGGATGCCCAGCACGTCGGCTGCCCGCCGGGCGTCGTGGGAGTCCTCCAGCGAACAGCAGCCGCGGGCGCCGCTGCGGTAGGTCTGCGGGTTCTTCGACAACGCCAGGTGGACCCCGGTGACCTCGTGGCCGGCCTCCACCAGCCGTGCGGCAGCGACGGCGGAGTCGACCCCGCCGGACATGGCGGCCAGCACGCGCATCCCGAACTCCCTTCCGGCGGCCGATTCTACGGGGAGCCGGCGTAGGCGAGCCGGGCGCGCTCCACGGCCTGCGGCAGCACCGCGAGGACGGCGTCGATCGCCTGGTCGTCGGTGTCGGGACCGAACGAGAACCGCAGGCTGCCGGACGCGGCCGCCAGGTCGCGTCCCATCGCCAGCAGCACCTCGCTGGGCTGGTGGACGCCGGCGGTGCAGGCCGACCCCGTGGAGCAGTCGATCCCGGCGGCGTCCAGGATGAGCAGCAGGTCGTCGGCCCGGGTGCCGGCCACGGTGACGTTGAGGATGGCCGGCGAGGCGGGCGGGGTGGTGTTCACCCGGGTGCCCGGGATCGCGGCGATCCCTGCGGCCAGCCGCTCGCCCAGCACCGCCAGCCGGGCGGCCTCGGCTTCGCGACGCTCGACGGCGCTGTGCAGCGCGACGGCGAAACCGACCGCGAGTGCCGCCGGGACCGTCCCGGAGCGCAGCCGGGCCTCCTGACCGCCGCCGAACCCGGCCGGCCCCAGGGTGACGCCGCGGCGGACCAGCAGGGCCCCGACGCCGACCGGCCCGCCCACCTTGTGACCCGACACGCTGAGCAGGTCGAGGCCGGACGCGGCGAAGTCGACCTCGAGGTGCCCGGCGGCCTGGACGGCATCGCTGTGGCTCAAGACCGCGGCGGCTCGGGCGACCCCCGCGACTTCGGCGACGGGCTGGATCACCCCGGTCTCGTTGTTCACCCACATCACCGACACCAGTCGGGTCCTGGGCGTGATCGCGGCGGCGATGGCCGCAGGGTCGACCCGGCCCTCGGCGTCCACCGGCAGCACCCGCAGCCGCTCCCCCAGCAGCCGATGCGCCTGGCTCACCGAGGGGTGCTCGACCGCGGAGGCCAGCACCTCTCCGTCCGGGCCCGCGGCTCCCAGCACGGCGAGGTTGTTGGCCTCCGTCCCGCCCGAGCAGAACACGACCTCGCTCGGGTGGGCGCCCAGGTCGGCCGCGACCGACTCCCGGGCCTGCTCCAGGTGGCGTCGCACCAGGCGTCCTGAGCCGTGCAGCGAGGACGGGTTCCCGGCCAGTTCCCAGACCGCGGCCATCGCCGCCAGCACAGGCCCGGTGACCGGGCTGCCGGCGGCGTGATCGAGGAAGCGCCGCGCTGGGTATGTCATCGTTGTCGTACGACTCCTTTAAGGTTGTACTTCTTGGCGAGCCCGGCAGCAGCCGCTGCCAGCGGGCCTCAACCACCGTAACGCGAAGGGTCCTAGATGAAGTCACCTGTCCTCCACGCGCCGGCCGAAACGACCGGACTGGGGGCACAGGTTCTACCCGAGGGGACCAGCTTCGCGCTGTGGGCGCCGCGGGCGAGCCGGGTCGAGCTCGCCCTGATCACCCAGCCGGGCGAGCAGCACAATGTCGACCTCGAACTGGGGCCGGACGGCACCTGGTCCACCTTCGTGCCCGATGTCGGCCACGGTCAGGTCTACGGCTACCGGGTGCATGGCGACTGGGACCCGAACAGCGGGCGGCGGTTCAATCCCGCCAAGCTCCTGGTCGATCCCTACGCCCGGGCGATCACCGGCGGCGTCGACTACTCCGGCCCGATCTTCGACCACACCGCGAGCTCGAACTTCGAGCCCGACACCCAGGACTCCTTCGGCGCGGTGCCGCTCAGCGTCGTCGTGGCCCCGTCCCCGCCGCCCGAACCGCTGGCGCGCCCGATCCCGCCCACCGAGCTGGTGATCTACGAGGCCCACCTGAAGGGCTTCACCCGGCAGCACCCGGCCGTCCCCGAGCACCTGCGCGGCAGCTACCTCGGGATGGCCTACCCGGCCGTGATCGAGCACCTGGTCGACCTCGGTGTCAACGCCGTCGAGTTCCTGCCGCTGCACCACTTCGTCTCCGAGCCGTTCGTGGTCGGACGCGGGCTGCGCAACTACTGGGGCTACAACACCCTCGGCTTCTTCGCCCCGCACGCGGGCTACTCGGCGTCCGGTTCGAACGGTGAGCAGGTGGCCGAGTTCAAGCACATGGTCGGCGAGCTCCACAAAGCCGGCATCGCCGTCATCATGGACGTCGTCTACAACCACACCTGCGAGGGCGGCCACGAGGGGCCGACGCTCAGCTGGCGCGGTATCGACCACAGTGCCTACTACCGGCTGACCGACGACCGCCGCAACGACTACGACGTCACCGGCTGCGGCAACGCTCTCGACACCTCCCACCCGGCGACGCTGCGGATGGTCATGGATTCGCTGCGCTACTGGGTGGCCGAGATGGGGGTGGACGGCTTCCGGTTCGACCTGAACACCACCCTCATCCGCGACTCTCGCCACCACGTCGACCAGAACCACCTCTTCAAGCGGCTGGTGGTGGAGGACCCGGTGCTGGCTGACGCGGTCATGATCGCCGAGCCGTGGGACCTGGGCCCCTACGGCTACCAGGTCGGCCGCTGGGGCCCGCGCTGGGCGGAGTGGAACGACCGGTTCCGCGGCTACACCCGTGACTTCTGGCGGGGTGCGACCTCCGGCGTCCAGGAGCTCGCCACCCGGCTGTGCGGCTCGTCCGACATCTTCGACCACGGCGGACGGCTGTCCACCTCGTCGGTGAACTTCGTGACTGCGCACGACGGCTTCACGATGCGCGACCTGACCACCTACGACCTGAAGCACAACGAGGCCAACACCGAACGCAACCGGGACGGCACCGACGACAACCGGTCCTGGAACCACGGCTACGAGGGCGAGACCGACGACCCCGGGATCAACGCCGCCCGGCGACGCACCACCCGCAACCTGATGGCGACCCTGCTGCTGGCGGCGGGGGTCCCGATGATCACGGCCGGCGACGAGCTCGGGCGCACCCAGGGCGGCAACAACAACGCCTACTGCCAGGACTCCCCCGTCTCGTGGCTGGACTGGAACGACTCCTGGACCGACCAGCTGGATCTGACCCGCACCCTGTTGCGGCTGCGCCGGGACCACCCGGTGCTGCGTCCGGCGGATTTCCGGCGCCACTACGAGATCACCGACAACGAGGGGAACGGCCTGGGCCGCACCTCGGTGGCCTGGTTCAGCGAGCGCGGCAGCGAGATGACCCTGGACGACTGGCACGACCAGGGTCGGCGCACCCTCGGGATGTACGTCAGCGACCGGGACGAGGCCTTCCTGGTCGTGGTGCACAGCGGCGACGTCCCGATCGGCCTGACCCTGCCGGACGAGCCGTGGGCGGTCGGCTACACAGTCGCTGCGCACACCGGCCTGCCGGGCGAGCTGCCCGAGGAGGAACTGCGCGCCGGGTCGGAGCTCTCGGTTCCCGGCCGGACGGTGGTGCTGCTGCAGGCGATCCTGCCGACCCCGGACGCGGGCACGCCGACCGACTGAGCCTGTCCCGCACCGTGCCCATTGGATAGGTTGGGCACGTGACTGCACAGACCTCGCGCCCGCAGCCCGGGCCGGGCCCGCGGCGCTCGGCGACGGCAGGAAGCCCGGCTGCTGACAGCGCCGCCGTGCCCCCTGCCGCCCCCGCCCTGACCCAGCCGGCACCGTTGACGGGAGTCGGACCGGTGATCCTCAACCTGCCGCGCGGCTTCGGACGGATTCCGGTCGCCAAGGTCGAGCCGGTCATCGAAGGCGGTGCCTACCCCGCCAAGGCGGTAGTGGGCGAGTTGATCCCGATCCGGGCCAAGGTGTTCCGGGAGGGCCACGACGCGGTCAACGCCTCGGTCATCCTGACCGACCCGGACGGGCAGACCACCCGGGTCCCGATGCTGCCGGTCGAGCCGGTCGGGCTCGACCCGTGGGAGGCGTGGGTGCGGCTGGACCGGGTGGGTGGCTGGACCTTCCGGATCGAGGGCTGGTCGGACCCGTGGCACACCTGGCTGCACAACGCCACCGCCAAACTGCCGGCCGGCGTCGACATCGACCTGGTCTGCCTGGAGGGCCGCGACCTGATGGAGCGCACCGCCGACCTCGCCGATGCGGCCGGCGACCCGGTGGAGGCGTCCATCCTGCGCGCCTCCGCGCAACTGCTCATCCCGCAGCGGCCCGCTGACGAACTGCTGGAGGTCGCCACCGCGCACGGCATCCAACGGGCGATGGAGACCTACGGCCCCCGCGAACTGGTCTCCCCGACCGCCGACTTCCCGATCTGGGTCGACCGGCCGCGGGCGCTTTTCGGCAGCTGGTACGAGTTCTTCCCGCGATCCATCGGGGCGGTCTACGACGAGACCACCCGCAAGTGGCGCTCCGGCACCTTCGACGACTGCCACGCCCGGCTCGAGGAGATCGCGGCGATGGGCTTCGACGTGGTCTACCTGCCGCCGATCCACCCGATCGGGACCGCCTTCCGCAAGGGCCGCAACAACACCCTGATCCCGGGCCCGAACGACCCCGGCTCGCCGTGGGCGATCGGCAGCGCCGAGGGCGGCCACGACGCCATCCACCCCGAACTGGGCGACTTCGACGCCTTCGACCGGTTCGTCGCCAAGGCCAACAGCCTCGGCATGGAGGTCGCACTCGACCTCGCGCTGCAGGCCTCCCCCGACCACCCGTGGGTCACCGAGCACCCGGAGTGGTTCACCACCCGGCTGGACGGCACCATCGCGTACGCCGAGAACCCCCCGAAGAAGTACCAGGACATCTACCCGATCAACTTCGACAACGACCCGACCGGGATCTACCACGAGGTACTGCGGATCCTGCGGCTGTGGATGTCGCACGGCGTCCGGATCTTCCGGGTCGACAACCCCCACACCAAGCCGCTGGACTTCTGGAACTGGGTGATGCGGCAGCTGCGGGAGACCGACCCCGACGTCC
>JAEZHJ010000163.1 GCA_023436925.1 Actinomycetes bacterium | reverse complement strand
AGCGACGAGACAGTGGCGGCGCTCGGCAAGCTGTCGGAGGCCCTCGAGATGATCGAGGAGGCCCGCGGCCACCTCTACGCCTTCCACCGGCTGTGCAGCGCGGCCGACCTGGCGGCCGGCGAGGCGGTCGACCTGCTGCGGGAGGCAGGTCACAGCGAGCAGGCAGACCTGCTGCAGATCGAGCTGGTCGGGCGCAACATCATCGAAGGTCGCTGGAGCTTCCAGGTCGTCGAGGAGTACGACGACACCTACTGGTCGGTGGCGCGAGCGCTGGAGGAGCGCTGCCGTCGCGAGCTGATCGACGGACGCCGCCATGTCTACGAGGCGGAGATGAAGGAGGACCGCCGCACCCCGGGCAAGCGGTACCACGAGGCGGTGCCGGACGACGGCGGGCCGCAGTCACCCGGCGGTAGCTGAGCGGGGCCGGAAGGACCGTCCCCGTGTGTCGCAGAACCGTCCCCGTGTGTGGGAGAACCGTCCCCATGTGCGGGAGGACCGTCCCTGTGTGCGGGAGAACCGTCCCCGTGTGCGGGAGAACCGTCCCCGTGTGTCGGAGGACCGTCCCCCTGTGTCGGAGGACCGTCCCCGGGTGTCACACAGTCCAGGTGTCGGGGCCGTTGATCAGGCCCTGCAGGCTCGCGAGCCGCTCTGCCGGGTCGACCGGCATGGACACCTGCGCACGGGCCAGGTCGTCGTAGGACGGACGCTGCACGTCGCGGAAGATCCCGATCGGCGCGTTGACGATCGTGCCGGTGTCGGTGAGCCGGGACAGCTCGAAGGCCAGGCCCGGGTCGTCGCGGTGGGCGTCGTGGACCAGGACGTTCTGCAGCCCCACCTCGGCGACCGGCGCCGAGCGCAGCGTGCCGTCGGGGCCGCGCACGATCCCGAGGCTGCCGTCCGAGCCGAAGACGATCGGCTCGCCGTGGCGCAGCGGGATCAGCCCCGAGTCGGGGCCCTTCAGGCCGTCGAAGGCGCCGTCGTTGAAGATCGGGCAGTTCTGGTAGATCTCGACCAGGGCCGCGCCGCGGTGGCTGATCGCCGCCCGGAGCACCTCGGTCAGGTGCGCCCGGTGGGAGTCTACCGTCCGGGCCACGAAGGAGGCCTCCGCCCCCAGGGCCAGCGAGACCGGGTTGAACGGGGAGTCCACCGACCCGGCCGGGGTCGACTTGGTGCGCTTGCCCTGCTCGGAGGTGGGGGAGTACTGGCCCTTGGTGAGCCCGTAGATCCGGTTGTTGAACAGCATGATCGTGATGTTCACGTTGCGCCGCAGGGCGTGGATCAGGTGGTTGCCGCCGATCGACAGCGCATCGCCGTCCCCGGTCACCACCCACACCGCCAGGTCCTCACGGGCCATGGCGACCCCGGTCGCGATCGCGGGCGCCCGGCCGTGGATCGAGTGCATGCCGTAGGAGTCGACGTAGTACGGGAACCGCGACGAGCAGCCGATCCCGGAGATGATGACGGTGTTCTCCTTGGTGATGCCGAGTTGCGGCATCAGCCCCTGGAAGGTCGCCAGCACGGCGTAGTCGCCGCAGCCGGGGCACCAGCGCACCTCTTGGTCGGAGGTGAAGTCCTTGCGGTTCAGCGGGGTGAGCGACAGCGGCACCCGGGACAGCCCGGCACCGTTGGTGGCCTCGTGGGCCAGCGGGGGCGTGGTCATCGGTTCGACTCCTCGTCGATGATGGTCTCCAGGTCGGCGGCCAGGCCGGCGACCGGGATCGGCAGGCCGCGCACCCGGGAGTAGCTCTGGGCGTCGACCAGGTAGGTGGCGCGCAGCAGCATCGCCAGTTGGCCGAGGTTCATCTCCGGCACGATGATCCGCTGGTAGCGGCGCAGCACGTCACCCAGCCCGGGCGGCAACGGGTTCAGGTGCCGCAGGTGCAGGGTGGCGACGTCGCGTTCGTGCATCCTGACCCGGCGGGCGGCGGCGGCGATCGGGCCGTAGGTCGAGCCCCAGCCGACCACCAGGACCTTCGCCCCGCCGGACGGGTCGTCGACCGCCGGCGGCGGCAGCTCGTCGGCGATCCCGGCGACCTTGGCCGCCCGCAACTGCACCATGTGCTCGTGGTTGGCCGGGTCGTAGGAGATCGCCCCGGTGCCGTCGGCCTTCTCCAGGCCGCCGACCCGGTGCTGCAGGCCGGGGGTGCCGGGCACCGCCCAGGCCCGGGCCAGCTTGCTGTCGCGCTGGTAGGGCAGGAACCTGCCGTCGGGACCGTTCGGCTCGGTGGCGAAGCCCGGGTCGATCGCCGGCAGGGTGGCCAGGTCGGGGATCTGCCACGGCTCGGCGCCGTTGGCCAGGTAGCCGTCGGAGAGCAGGATCACCGGGGTGCGGTAGGTGATCGCGATCCGGGCCGCCTCGAAGGCGGCGTTGAAGCAGTCCGCCGGGGAGGCGGCCGCGATCACCGGGACCGGGGCCTCGCCGTGGCGACCGTAGAGCGCCTGGCTCAGGTCGGCCTGCTCGGTCTTGGTCGGCATGCCGGTGGACGGGCCCGCCCGCTGGACGTCGACGATCACCAGCGGCAGTTCCAGCATCACCGCCAGCCCGATCGTCTCCGACTTCAGCGCCATCCCGGGCCCGGAGGTGACGGTGACCCCCAGTTGGCCGGCGAAGCTCGCGCCGAGGGCGGCACCGATCGCGGCGATCTCGTCCTCGGCCTGGAACGTCGTCACGCCGTGCTGCTTGGCACCGGACAGGTTGTGCAGCACGTCGGAGGCCGGGGTGATCGGGTAGGCGCCCAGGAAGAGCTGCAGGCCGGCGCGGGCGGCGGCGGCCATCAGGCCGTAGCCGAGCGCCCGGTTTCCGGAGACCTGCCGGTAGGTGCCGGGTGGCACCGGGGCGGGCGCGATCCGGTACCGCGTGGAGAACAACTCGGCGGTCTCGCCGAAGGCGTAGCCGGCCTTGACCGCGGCGATATTGGCATCGCGCAGCGACGGGTTGCCGGCGAACTTGTGGGCGAGGAAGTCCAGCGTCCCCTCGACCGGGCGGTCGTACATCCAGTTCAGCAGCCCGAGGGCGTAGAAGTTGCGGGTGCGGACAGCGTCCTTGCGGCCCAGGCCGAGCTCGGAGACCGCCGCGATGGCCTGCCCGGTCAGGTCGAAGGCGTACACCTGGTAGTCCTGCAGGGAGCCGTCGGTGAGCGGGTCGGAGGTGTAGCCGACCTTGGCCAGGTTGCGCGGGGTGAAGTCGGCGGAGTCGGCGATGATCGTGCCCCCGCGGGCCAGGTCGCCGATGTTGGCGCGCAGCGCCGCCGGGTTCATCGCCACCAGCACGTCCGGCGCGTCGCCCGGGGTGCGGATGTCGAAGTCGGCGAAGTGGAGCTGGAAGCTGGACACCCCGGCGACCGTCCCGGCTGGGGCGCGGATCTCGGCGGGGAAGTTGGGCAGGGTGGAGAAGTCGTTGCCCGCCACCGCGGTCTCGTGGGTGAACCGGCTGCCGGTGAGCTGCATGCCGTCACCGGAGTCGCCAGCGAAACGGATCACAACATGGTCAAGCGTCGTGATGTCGGTCATGCGATGGCGTCTCTTTCGTCGGTGGACCCGACCGCCCAGTCTACGCGCTGGGAAAGCGCCTGCCGGTAGCGGCTGACGATGGTCTCGACCACCAGCGGGTGGTCGCCCAGCGGCGCCGAGACCAGGTCGGCGCCCGCCTCGTGCAGCCGGTCGGCGAAGACCCCCGGCGCCAGCAGGTAGCTGGCGATCGCCACCCGCCGGTGGCCCTGCTCGCGCAACGTCGCGACCGCCTCGGCCGGGGTGGGCCCGGCGGCGGTCAGGAAGCCGGGCAGGACCGGACGGCCGAGCCTGGCCGCCAAGGTGGCGGCGGCCTCGGCGACAACCCGGTTGGACGCGGCCCGCTTCGAGCCGGCGGCCCCGAGCACGACGGCATCGGCGGGCC
>JAEZHJ010000111.1 GCA_023436925.1 Actinomycetes bacterium | reverse complement strand
TGGTGTGGGTCCAGAGCCTAGAACCGTCCGCATCCGCGGCGGATGCACGGCCCGGGGATCCTCGACCTCCAATCAGGGGCCGCTCGCGGCGTGACCCCGCTCGGAGGCCCTCGAGCCTCGAACCGGGGGTCTTGGCGGTGGTTATGACATGGCTGGGAGGCCCCGGACCTCGGACCGGGGGCACTCGCGGTGGTTATGGACCCTCAAGTCAGGGCCATAACCACCATCAGCGCCCCCACCTGCTGCGGGCCGCGACCAGGCCACCCCCATAACCACCGCCAACGTCCCCAGTTCCGCAATCAGATCCGGGCCTGCTCGAGGCGAACCCGGCTTGGGCGAAACTCAGGCCTCGCCGGCGGCGACCAGGGCCTGCGCGGGAGAACCTCGTACCGGAGAAGGGACTTGAACCCTCACGCCCGAAGGCACAGGAACCTAAATCCTGCGTGTCTGCCAGTTCCACCACTCCGGTCGGCAACCCTGCAGATCCTACTGCCCCGGTCCCCGCTCCCGCGCGACTACCCGACTGAGGCGGAGGGCCCCCCATCGGCGGCCCCGGAGCTTCCGGACACTGTTCCCGCGCTCAGGTCTGGGTCGTCGGTCGGGAAGCTGCGCACCGGCCCGGGACCGGTGTCGGCGGTCTCGAACCTGACCGTCACGACGCCGTGGCCGCTGCCCCACACCCAGCCGGGGCCGAGCTCGCGGTGCACCACATCACTGCCGGGCGCCCAGCCCGCCGGGCGTCGGGAGAGCGGGACCGCGGCCACCTCGTCGACGACCCGGTCCGAAGAATCGGCGGCCAGGTCGAACAGCGGCTCCTGCGCCACCTCCACCAGACCCGACACCCCGACCCCGAGCAGCCGGACGCCGGCGCCGGTGTCGACACCGTCCAGCAACTCCCGGGCCACCTGGGCGACCACCTCCGCACGGTCGGTGGCCCCGTTCAGGGTCCGGGAGCGGCTGGACGAGGTGAAGTCCGGCCAGCGCAGCTTCAGGGTCACGGTGCGGGCGAACAGGCCGGCCTTGGCCAGCCGCTCGGCGACCAGCGCGGCGTGCCGGTTCGCGACCCCGGCCAGGGTCGCACGGTCGGCGATGTCGCGTTCGAAGGTGTCCTCGACCGAGATCGACTTGGTCTCCCGGTCGGCCTCGACCGGCCGTTCGTCGATGCCGCGCGCCAGGCTGAACAGGGTCTCCCCCGCCGAGCGGCCCAGTTCGCGCACCAGCTCGGCCTGCGACAGCGCCTGCAGGTCGCTCACCTTGGCCACCCCGAGCCGGGCCAGGCGCTCCATGGTGGCCGGCCCGACCCCGGGGATCGCCCGTGCCGGCAGCCCGGCGATGGTGGCCATCTCCTCCCCCGGTGGGACCAGGCGGACCCCGTCCGGCTTGGCCAGCTCGGTGGCGACCTTGGCGATGAACTTCGACGAGCCGAGGCCGACCGAGGCGGCCAGCCCACCGGTCCGCTCCCGCACCCGGCCCCGCAGTTCCTCGGCGAGGGCGACCAGATCCTCGGGGGCCAGCGACCGGTCGGTGACGGCGAGGTCGACGAAGGCCTCATCGAGGCTGAGCGCCTCGACCGCCGGCGACAACTCCCGCAGCAGTCCCATCACGACCCGGCTGGACTCCCGGTACGCGTCGAACCGCCCTGACAGGAAGGCAGCCTGCGGGCAGCGCCGCCGCGCCTCGTGCATCGGCATGGCGGAGTGGACGCCGAACCGGCGGGCCTCGTACGACGCGGTCGAGACCACCCCTCGCTGCCCCAGTCCGCCGACGATCACCGGTTTGCCGCGCAGCGACGGCTTGTCGCGCTGCTCGACCGCGGCGAAGAAGGCGTCCAGGTCGAGGTGGAGGATGCTGGCGGTGCCGCGCACGCCTCAGCCGGCCACGTCCGGGCCGGACGGAGCGACGCGGCGGTACTCGACGAAGGCGAACCCGTCGCGGGGTTCGCGGGAGACCTCGCGCCACTGGGCCGGGTCGATCCGCGGGAACAGAACCGTCCCCTCGGCCGCGGCGTCCACCTCGGTCAGGTCGAGTTCGGTCAGCTGCGGCCACGCGGCCTCGTACACCGTGCCGCCGCCCGCGACGAAGACGACGTCGTCCAGCGAGCGGGCCAGGTCGAGGGCGGCCTCGACCGAGTCGACGGCGTACCCGGTGGCGGTCCCCTTCGTGGGGAGCTCGATCCGCGAGGGCTGCGACGTCACCACGATCGTGGTCCGGCCGGGGAGCCAGCGGCCGATCGCCTCATGGGTGCGACGGCCCATCACCAGCGGGTGGCCCATCGTGACCGCCTTGAACCGCTCCCAGTCCTCGGCGATCTCGAAGGGCTGGCGGGTGCCGTCCCCGATCACCCGGTTGGAGCCCACGATGGCGATGGCAATGATCCGCACGGGGAGCAGACTACCGGGCGCCACCGCCGGGCCGACCGGACCCGCTAGACCGCGATCGGGGCCTTGATCCCGGGGTGCGGGTCGTAGTCGACCACCTCGATGTCGGCCAGCGTCCAGGCGTCGATCCCGGTCACCTCAGGGTTGAGCACCAGGCGGGGCAGCGGCCGCGGCTCGCGCTCCAGCTGCAGCCGGGCCTGCTCGAGGTGGTTGCTGTACAGGTGCGCGTCACCGAGGGTGTGGACGAAGTCGCCCGGCTCCAGCCCCGTGGCCCGCGCCACCAGGTGGGTCAGCAGGGCGTAGGAGGCGATGTTGAACGGCACCCCGAGGAAGATGTCCGCCGAGCGCTGGTAGAGCTGGCAGGACAGCTTCCCATCGGCGACGTAGAACTGGAAGAGCGCGTGGCACGGCGGCAGCGCCATCTCGGACAGCTGCCCCACGTTCCAGGCCGACACGATGTGGCGGCGGGAGTCGGGGTTCGAGCGCAGCGAGTCGATGACCGTCTTGATCTGGTCGACGTGGCGACCGTCCGGGGTCGGCCAGGACCGCCACTGATAGCCGTAGATCGGGCCGAGGTCACCCTCGGCGTCGGCCCACTCGTCCCAGATCGTGATGTTGTTCTCGTGCAGCCAGGCCAGGTTGGTGTCGCCGCGCAGGAACCACAGGAGCTCACCGAAGATCGACCTGGTGTGGAGCCGCTTGGTGGTCAGCAGCGGGAAGCCCTCGGCCAGGTCGAAGCGCATCTGGTGCCCGAACACGCTGAGCGTCCCGGTCCCGGTGCGATCCGACTTGGGCGTGCCGTTCTCCAGGACGTGCCGCATCAGGTCCAGGTACTGCTTCACAGGCCCTCCTCCACCACCGCCCGCAGCAACGGCACCAGCTTCCGGACCGCCTTGCCGCGGTGGCTGATCGCGTCCTTCTCGTCGGGGGTCAGCTCCGCGTTCGTCAGGTGGAGGTGCTCGTTGGCGATGAAGATCGGATCGTAACCGAAGCCGTTGCTGCCGCGGGGCTCCAACACGAGCCGGCCGAGCATCTCGCCGCGAACCACCCACTCCCGGCCGTCGGGGGCGACCATCGCCATCGCGCAGACGAAGCGTGCGGTGCGCTGCTCGTCGTCGGTGTCGGCCAGCTGGCGCACCAGCAGGTCGAGGTTGGCCTGGTCGGTGGCGCCGGGACCCGCCCAGCGGGCCGAGCGCACCCCGGGCATCCCGTTGAGCAGGTCGACCGCCAGGCCGGAGTCGTCGGCCACCGCCAGGTGGCCGAACTGGCTGGCGGCGGCGTGCGCCTTCAGCAGCGCATTGCCCTCGAAGGTGTCCTCGGTCTCGGCGGGTTCGGGGTAGGCCGGCAACTCGTCCAGTCCGAACACCTCGACCGGCAGTTGCTCTGCCTGCAGCACTCGCCGCAACTCCATCGACTTCTTGGGGTTGCGGGTCGCGACCACCAGCCGTCTCATCGCGCCAGCGCCTCCCTCTGCAGGGTGGTGAGCCCCTGGCAGCCGAGCAGGCCCAGGTCGAGCAACTGGTTGAGCACGTCGCGGTCGAAGGGCTTGCCCTCGGCGGTGCCCTGCACCTCGACGAACGTCCCCGAGCCCGTGGCGACGACGTTGAGGTCGACCTCGGCGCCGGAGTCCTCGGAGTAGTCGAGGTCGAGCAGTGGGACCCCGTCCACCACTCCGACCGAGACGGCAGCGACCGAGTCGACCAGCGGCTCACCGGCCAGCAACTCGCGCTCCCGCAGCCAGCCGACGGCGTCGGCGAGGGCGACATAGGCGCCGGTGATGGACGCCGTCCGGGTCCCCCCGTCGGCCTGCAGCACGTCGCAGTCGAGCACGATGGTGTTCTCCCCGAGCGCCTTGTAGTCGATCACCGCGCGCAGCGACCGTCCGATCAGCCGGGAGATCTCGTGGGTGCGGCCGCCGATCTTGCCGCGGATCGATTCGCGCTCGCCCCGGGTGTGGGTGGCACGCGGCAGCATGGCGTACTCGCTGGTCACCCAGCCCAGCCCGGAGCCCTTGCGCCAGCGCGGCACGCCGGCGGTCACCGAGGCCGCGACGAGCACCCTGGTGGCGCCGAACTCGACCAACACCGACCCCTCGGCGTGGTCCAGCCACTGCCGGGTGATGCGGACCTGCCGCAGTTGGTCAGGGGCACGGCCGTCGGCTCTCGGGGACATACCCGACACCCTACTTCGGGACGGGGACGCCGGGGTGGTCGCGTCCGGGTCCCGGCGCGGCATGATGGAGGCAGGTCCACGGACAGGAGACGACGATGTGCCAGCCGGTGCGGTGCGAGGTGTGCGGGAAGACGACCTGGAAGGGGTGCGGTCTCCACATCGACGAGGTGAAGGCCCAGGTCCCGGCCGACCAGTGGTGCGACGGCCACCACGACCGGCAGCCGGCCCAGCCGGTCTCCTGAGGACGGGTCCGGCCGCGACGTCCCGCTGCCGGCTCAGGCCAGCGCGTAGACCTGCTCGACCTTGTGGACGAACCCGCCGAGCAGCCGGCTGCCGACGCCCTGAAAGAGTTCCGGGCTGCCGGTGGTGAGGAACCGTTGGCTGCCGGCCCGCGGAGTGGGGCGCAGCAGGTCCAGATCGCTCAAGGTGGCGAAGGTCTGCTTGGCGCACTCCTCCGCCGAGGAGACCAGCGTGACGTCCTCGCCGATCACGTAGGAGATCACCCCGGCCAGCAGCGGGTAGTGGGTGCAGCCCAGGATCAGGGTGTCGACCCCGGCCTCGCGCAGCGGGAGCAGGTACTCCCGCGCCGCCTGCAGCAGTTCCGGGCCGCCGGTGACGCCGGCCTCGACGAAGTCGACGAACAACGGGCAGGGCGCGGTCACCAGGTCGACCCCGGGGACCGCCGCCAGGGCGTCGTCATAGCTGCGGGAGGTGGCGGTGGCCGTGGTGCAGATCAGCCCGATCCGGCCGTCCCGGGAGACCCGGACGGCGCGCCGGGCGGCCGGCAGGATGACGTCGATGACCGGGATGTCATAGCGCTCCCGGGCATCCCGCAGCACCGCCGAGGAGGCGGAATTGCAGGCGATCACCAGCGCCTTCACGTCCTGGTCGGCCAGGTAGTCGAGGCACTCCAGGGCGAACTCGCGGACCTCGGGGAGGGTCTTGGTGCCGTAGGGTGCGCGGGCGGTGTCACCGAGGTAGATCATGTCCTCGCCCGGCAACTGGTCGAGGATCGCGCGCGCGACGGTGAGACCACCGAAGCCGGAGTCGAAAACCCCGATCGGGGCGTCAGGCGCTGCCACGAGCCCGACTTTATTCCTCGCGGCATGATGGAGCCAAAGCCGCCCTGGAGGCACCCATGCAGATCCCGCCGATCGACCTCTCCCGCTGGACGCTGCGCGCCCTGCGGATGCTGGACGAGGCGCGCCGGGCCTTGCAGCCCGAGCCGCGCAAACCGCCGCAGCCCGAGCAGCCGAAACGAGAACGACCCGACATCTGGTAGCCGGTCGCGACGGACAGCGAACGGCCGCTCAGCGGACGGCGAGGGGCGAACTGAGCGGGCAGCCTGAGGCGGCGCACTCCCGGCAGCCAGCCGGGGCGCAGCCCGAGACCACCGGCACCCACTCCTGGACCCGTCCGGTGCGCACCAGCCGGTCGACCACCGCGCGCACCAGGTCGGGCGACAGGCCCGTCCGCACCGCCAGGTCGGGCACCGAGCGGACCCCGGCCTCGAGCTGGGTGAGCACGGCGGTGACCGGCGCGGTCACAGGAACAGGCTCCCGATCTGGAAGACCGCGACCGCCAGCGTCCAGGCGACCCCCAGTTGCAGGGCGATGCCGAACAGCGTCCACTTCGGGCCGATCTCGCGCCACTGGGTCGCGATCGTCGCCACGCACGCGGTGTAGGACATCATGAAGACCAGGAAGGCCAGCGCGGCCGGGATCGGGTGGCCCCCCGAGGACTCGGTGAAGTCGGCCACCAGCCGGTCCCCCAGCGCCCCCGCCTCACCCTCCTCGGGCTCGTCGACGGCGTAGGTCTGCGCCCAGGAGGAGATGACCGCCTCCTTGGCGACGAAGCCGACCACCAGCGCCGAGGTGGTCTCCCACCTGGCGAAGCCGGCCGGGGCAAAGGCCGGCGTGATCGCCTGGGCCGCCACCCCGTAGGCCGAGTCGGCCACCGGGGTGTCGGCGAACCCGCCGTCACCGCGGACGGGGATCGCCTGCAGCAGCCACACCGCCGCCACGGTGACCACGATGATGCCGGACGCGGTCTGCAGGAAGCCCTTCAACCGCGCCCAGGTCACCGACGCGGTCAGCCGCAGGGTCGGCACCTGGTAGGGCGGCAGGTCGATCACCAGCGGTTCGATCGGCCGGTTGCGCCACAGCGTGTGGCGCAGGGCCAGCCCGGTGAGCACGATGATCACGATCGAGGCCAGGTACATGGCGAAGACGACCGTGCCGGCATTGCGGCCGAAGAAGGCGACCCCCACCATGACGAAGACGGTCAGCCGGGCGGTGCAGGCCGTGAACGGCACCAGCAGCGCGGTCAGCACCCGCTGCCCCGCGTCCGGCAGCACCCGGGTCGCCGAGACGGCCGGCACATTGCAGCCGTACCCGACGATCAGCGGGAGGAAGGCGCGGCCCGGCAGGCCGATCGCGCGCATCACCCGGTCGGTGACCACGGCGGCGCGGGCGAGGTAGCCGGAGTCCTCCAGCAGCGCCAGCAGGACGAACATCAGGGCCATCAGCGGAACGAAGGTCAGCAGGGCCCCGACGCCGGCGATCAGGCCGTCGACCAGGAGCCCCTCAACCCAGCTGCCGCCCAGCCCGAGGCCGGCCAGCAGCGCCCGCGCGCCGTCGGAGAGCGGCCCGGCGACCAGGGCGTCGAGACCGTCCTGCAGCGGGGCCGCCACCGAGGTGGTGACCTGGAAGACCAGCCACATCACGGCGAGGAAGATCGCCGGGCCGATCACCGGCGCGGTCAGCCAGCGGTCGATCCGGTCGGAGAAGGTGCGGCCCGACCCGCCGGGCTCGACCGCGGCGGACTCCATCGCCGCCGCCACCCAGCCGAACCGGTCGTCGTCGAGGGCGAGCGGGTCGTCGCCGGGGTCCACCACCGGACGGGGGGCGGGGACGTCGGCGGCCAGGGCCGCCCGCACCGCCGCGGCCAGGTCGTCCAGCCCGGTGCGCCGACGGGGATCGACGGCGACGACCGGGACGCCGAGTGCCTCGCCCAGCCCGTCGACGTCGAGCCGCACGCCGTGCTTGGCCGCGATATCGAGCATGGTGACGGCCACCACCACCCGCAGCGCGTGCTCGCGGACCTGGGCTGCCAGGTACAGGCTCTGCGAGAGCCGGGCGCCGTCCACCACCAGGACGCACAGGTCGGGTCGCTCCTCGCGCGGCCCCTCGACCAGCAGTTCCCGGGTGAGCGCCTCGTCCGGCGACACCGGTTCCAGCGAGTAGGCACCGGGCAGGTCGACCAGGGTGAGGTCCTGCCGCCCGGTGTCACAGCCGCAGTCCCGGCAGGTGCAGCCGTTCGGGCCGCAGCAGCCGCAGGACCCGGCCTCGATGCGCCAGACGCCGCGCGACACCTCGACCGTGGTGCCGGGCCAGTTGCCCATCGTCACCCGGGCCCCGGTCAGCGCGTTGAACAGGGTCGATTTGCCGGTGTTGGGTGAACCGACCAGGGCGACCACCGGGGCGTCCGGACCCGCGGAGGCCAGGCTGCCGCCGGCGTGGCAGGCGGCCCGGACCGACGCCGGACGGGTGCCGGGCTGCGGATCCGCGGCCAGCCGGGTCATCCGACCAGTTCCACGCGGAGTTGGCACAGCACGCCGGGGCCGAGCGCGATCCGGGAACCGGCGACGCTGGCCAGCCGGCCACCGCCCGCGGTGGCCTGCAGCAACACCAGTTCGGTGCCCCGCCGCAGGCCGAGCGCCGCCATCCGTCTGGCGGTGCCGGAGCCGACCGGCGCCTCCTGCAGCGCCAGCCGTGCCCGAAGCGGGGCGCGGTCCAGGGTCATTCCCGACATGTAGGTAAGCCTACGCTAAATTGCGTACGCCAGGCTGCTCGAATTCCAAAAAGGTGAGACCAAATCCGGCGGGCTTCCCGGCGGACGCGTCCGCGCTCCTCAGAGCTGGGCGAGCAGGCCCTCGCTGAGGTAGCCGAGCCACTCGTAGACCCGATAGGTGTAGCTGCGCGGGTCGTCGTCGCCCAGCCGGTCGAGTTCGTCGGTGTCCTCGGCGCGTTCGATGCCCAGCCGGACGGCCAGACTCAGCCGGAGCGCGGTGAGCGCCTTCAACCAGGCGTCGATCTCGGCCACCCGGACCTGCACCGGCCGACGTCCGCCGTCGCTGTCGCGCAGCGCCGCCATCACGGTCTCGGCCTGCTCGACCCGGTCCTGCCGTTGCCGGGCCTGGGTGAACCGGCGGAACTCCGCGCTCGCGGCGGGGTCATCGGGATAGGCCTCGGGGAAGAGCCGGGCGATCACCGGGTCGGAATGGTCGACCTGCCCGGTCTCGGAGAACTCGGCCTGCCAGCGGGCGAACGGGTCGCCGTCTCGCACCGGCTCGCGGTCGCCCTCCAGCAGGGTCGCCAGCTGGTCGAAGAGCGACTCGAGCAGGGTCGCCTCGTACTCGGTGAGCCGCAGCCGGATCACCGGGCCGTGCCGGCTGAAGGGCCTCACGACACCTTCTCCAGGGTGGCCCACAGGCCGTAGGAGTGCATGGCGTCGACGTCGGTCTCCATCGCCTCGCGGCTGCCCTGGGACACCGCGGCCTTGCCCTCGTTGTGCACCTGGAGCATGAGCTTGTCCGCCTTGGGCTGCGGGTAGCCGAAATAGGTCGCGAAGACGTGCGTGACATAGCTCATCAGGTTCACCGGGTCGTCCCACACGATGGTGACCCAGCCGGCGTCGATCAGCTGCTGCTCGTCGGTCCGCTCCGAGACCGCGGTACCGCCGGCAGGACGGTCGGGGGCGGCGGGACTGCTCATGCAGCCATTCTGACACGCTCCCCCGACGCCGCCACGGGCCCGGGTGGACGGCTCTGGAGCCGGCTGGCGCACCCCCGCGAAGGGCCCTAGGGTGGCGAGCATGGGTGTATCGCCTTCGGCAGGACCCAGCACTGCGCTGCTGACAGACCACTACGAGCTCACCATGGTGAGGGCCGCCTTGAAGTCCGGCACGGCGGGTCGCCGCAGTGTCTTCGAGCTCTTCGCCCGGCGGCTGCCGACCGGTCGCCGCTACGGGGTCGTGGCCGGCGTCGGTCGGGCGCTGGACGCGATCGAGCGGTTCCGCTTCGACCCGGCCGAACTCGACTTCCTGCTCTCCACCCAGGTGGTGGACGAGGCGACCGCCGACTGGCTGGCCGGCTACCGGTTCACCGGCAACGTGTGGGGCTACCCCGAGGGTGAGGTCTACTTCCCCGGCTCGCCCCTGCTGACCGTGGAGGGCAGCTTCGCCGAGGCGGTCGTGCTCGAGACCGTGCTGCTGTCGATCTACAACTACGACTGTGCCGTCGCTTCGGCCGCCTCCCGGATGGTGCAGATGGCCGGTGACCGGCCGTGCATCGAGATGGGGTCCCGGCGGGCCAACGAGGGCGCCGCGGTCGCGGCCGCCCGGGCCGCCTTCGTGGCGGGCTTCGCCGCCACCTCCAACCTCGAAGCCGGACGACGCTTCGGGGTGCCGACCACCGGCACCGCGGCCCACTCGTTCACGCTGCTCCACGACAGCGAGGAGGAGGCCTTCGCCGCCCAGTTGGGCGCGCTCGGCGAGGACACCACCTTGCTGGTCGACACCTACGACGTGGAGGAGGCGATCCGCACCGGCATCCGGCTCACCGACGGACGGCTCGGTGCGGTGCGGCTCGACTCGGGCGACCTGGCCGAGCAGGCCAGCGAGGTCCGCGAACTGCTCGACTCCCTGGGCGCCACCAACACCCGGATCATCGTCACCTCCGACCTGGACGAGTTCCAGATCGCCGCGCTGCGCAGCGCCCCGGTGGACGGTTACGGCGTGGGCACCTCCCTGGTCACCGGCTCGGGCGCGCCGACCTGCAGCTTCGTGTACAAGCTGGTCGCCCGGGCCACCGAGGACGCCGCGGACGCCCCCGTCCACCCGGTCGCCAAGCTGAGTGTCAACAAGGGCTCGGTCGGCGGCCGCAAGTTCGCGCTGCGCCGGCTCGGGCCGAACGGACGGGCCCAGGCCGAGGTGATCGGCATCCAGGCCGCACCCGAGGGCGACTGGAACGACCGCCCGCTGCTGGTGCAGCTGGTCGACAACGGCGAGGTGGTCGGCCGGGAGTCCCTCGAAGCCGCCCGGAAGCGGCACCGTCGCGCCCTGGCCGAACTGCCCGCCAGCGCCCGCAAGATGTCGCGCGGGGAGCCGGTGCTGGAGACCATCATGCTCGACGCCGAGGGTCGGCCCACGCTGAACCCCTACGCCACGAAGGAGGCCTGATGTCGCACGCGCTGATCGTGGTCGACGTCCAGAACGACTTCTGCGAGGGCGGTTCCCTCGCGGTCACCGGCGGCGCAGCGGTGGCCGGTGCGCTGTCCGGGCTGCTCGGCGGGGAGCACGGCTACGACCACGTCGTGGCCACCCAGGACCACCACATCGATCCCGGATCCCACTTCTCCCCCGATCCGGACTTCATCGACAGCTGGCCGCCGCACTGCGTGGCCGGCACGCCGGGGGCTGACTTCCACCCGGCGCTGGTGAACCGGCCCTTCGAGGCGGTGTTCACCAAGGGTGAGTACGCCGCCGCCTATTCCGGCTTCGAGGGCGCCTGCGACGGCGAGAGCCTGGCCGAGTGGCTGGCCGACCACGAGGTGTCGGCGGTCGATGTGGCGGGGATCGCGACCGACTACTGCGTCCGGGCCACCGCCCTGGACGCGGCCGCGGCGGGCCTGCGAACCAGGGTGCTGGTCGACCTGACCGCCGCCGTCGCGCCGCAGCGGCTGGACGCGACCCTGGCCGACTTCGCCGCGGCGGGCGTCGAGGTGGTCAGCTCGCCGACCGCCTGACCGGTCCGCTATTCGGCGAACTCCGGCACCGGACGGGGTGCCACCGGCGGGGAGACGAAGCCGTTCATGATGCCGGCCAGGCGCAGCGCACGCTCGTCGGCGTAGAGCTCCTCCAGCATCATCGGACGGCCGTCGGGGTGGCTGAGCGGGATCCGCCAGTTCGGGTACTCCCGCCAGGTGCCGGGCTGGTTCTGGGTCCGCCGGTCACCGACCGCGTCCGGCAGCACCGCGCACAGCACCCGGGACGGGGTCGCCACCAGGTAGCGGTGCAGGGCCAGCACGATGTCCTCGGTGCTCGGCTCGTGCTCCTCGAGGAAGCCGCGCTCGCGCAGGAAGTTGATGAACGCCCCCTGCTCGCGGTCGGCCTGGGCCAGTTCGTCCTCCAGCGACTCGGTGAGCAGGCCGAGGCCGTGCTGGAGCCGGACGTGGTCCTTGGCCAGGTAGCCGGCGGTCGGCGGCAGGTCGTGGGTGGTGACCGAGGCGAGGCAGTACTCCCGCCACCACTCCGGGGGCAGCGGGTGGCCATCCTGCGTCCGCTCGAACCAGGCGATCGAGGTGCCCAGGATGCCGCGTTCGCGCAAGTAGTCGCGCACCCACGGCTCGACCACGCCGAGGTCCTCCCCCACGATCAGCGCGCCGGCCCGGTGCGCCTCCAGCGCCAGGATGCCGACCATCGCCTCGTGGTTGTAGCGGACGTAGGTGCCCTTGGTGGGCGGCTGGCCCTCCGGGATCCACCACAGCCGGAACATCGCCATGATGTGGTCGACCCGCATCCCGCCGGAGTGGCGCAGCAGGCCCGCCACGGTGGTGCGGAACGGGGCGTAGGACAGGTCGTCGAGCCGGTCGGGGCGCCACGGCGCCTGGCCCCAGTCCTGACCGGTCTGGTTGAAGTGGTCCGGCGGGGCTCCGACGCTGACCCCCTGGGCGAACAGGTTGCCGTAGGTCCACGCCTCGGCGCTCTGCTTGCTGACCCCGACGGCGAGGTCGCTCATGATGCCGATCCGCATCCCGGAGTCGCGCGCCACCGACTGCGCCGAGCGCAGCTGCATGTCGGCGACCCACTGCACCCACTCGTAGAAGGCGATGTCGCGGGCGTGCCGTTCGGCGAAGGCGGCCACCTCCGGCGAGGACGGACGGTGAAACTCCACCGGCCACTCCCGCCAGTTCATGCCGTACTCGGTGACCAGCGCGCACCAGGTGGCGAACTGGGTGAGCGCGCGGCCCTCCCGGCGGACGAAGTCCTCCTGGGCCATCCGGCGCACCGGACGCAGCCCCGCCTCGTAGATGATCCGCAGGGCGGGCAGCTTGTACTTCCAGATCGTGTCGCGGTCGATCAGCGGCTGGTCCGCCAGCGCCTTGTCCAGTTCCGCCTTGAGTGCCTGGATCCGGCTGCGCTCGTCCTCGCTGAGCATGCCGTACTCCGGCAGGTGCTCGGGACGGATGTAGAGCGGGTTGACGAAGCGGCGGCTGGCCGGAAGGTAGGGCGAAGGCTCGAGCGGCGGCATCGGCTCGGCGGCGTGCAGCGGGTTGATCAGGATGTAGCTGGCGAACTGCTGGGTCGCCGCCCAGGTCGCCAGGTCGCTGAGGTCGAGCAGGTCGCCGATCCCCCACGAGCCGGCCGAGCGCACGCTGTACAGCTGGACGGCGTAGCCCCAGGCCCGCTTGTCCCCCATGGCCGCGGGGAAGCCGAGGAACTGCGGGCTGACCACCAGGGTGCTCTCGCTCTGGCCGAGAGCGGTCTCGGCGTGGAGTCGGTGGTAGCCCAGCGGGAGGTCGCCCGGCAGCTCGAAGGCCGCCTCCCCCACCAGTTCACCGTCGATCCAACGCGGCGGCTCGTCGTGGCTGACCTGGTGGGCGTCGCGCCAGCCGCCCTCTTCCAGGCGGATGCCGACCTTGATCCACTCGCCGTGCGGGACGTGGGCGTAGATCCGGTACGGACGGCCCTGCCGCATCACGGTGCACGGCGGCAGCACGCGGGTCCAGGGCCGGTTGCGCCAGTCGTCGAGGGCCTGGGCGGCCCGCTCGGGGTCGGAGGCGTCCACGTCCATGCTGGCCAGGATCGCGATCATGGTGTCGTCATCGATGGTGGTGTGACGACCCTTCCAGTCCCAGAACTCGGTGGCGATCCCGAATGCTGCGGCGAGCTCGTACAGCATGGGGTTGGACAGTGCCATGAAGCGAGGTCTTTCGGCTCGGGGACGGCGGCCTGCCGCGATCGCGGCCTCCTATCAACGATACCTGCCTAGTCGGCTTCGAAGGAGACCAGCAGTCGGCGCAGCGCATCGGCGAGTTGCTCGCGGGTCTCGGGCTCGACCCGGCCCAGCAACTCCCGCTCGAAGCCGAGCAGGTCGGCCAGCGCAGCGCTGACCCGCGTCATGCCCTCGGCGGTCAGCCTGACCCGCACCCCGCGCCGGTCGGCGGTGTTCGGCTCCCGGGACACCAGGCCCTTGGCCTCCAGCCGGTCGATCCGGTTCGTCATGGTGCCCGAGGTGGACAAGGTCTGGCGGGTCAGCTCCCCGGGCGACAGCTCGTACGGCTCGCCCTCGCGCCGCAGCGCGGCCAGCACATCGAACTCCCACACCTCGAGGTCGTGGGCGGCGAAGGCGTCGCGGCGGGCGAGGTCGAGGTGCCGGGAGAGCCGGCTGACCCGGGACAGCACCTGCATCGGCGAGACGTCCAGCGCGGGCGCCTCGCGCCGCCACGCCGCGACAATCGCGTCCACTTCGTCAGCCATCGCGCCTCCCACTCTCTCGACATCAAGGTAACACCGGCGGGAACCCTCCCCCTCCCGGACCCGGCGGTGAGAGCGGGGACGTGCGGCCCCGGCCGGCGTTACGGTGTGCCGTGCCGGCGCCACGCCGGCGGTGCGGGAGGTGGCAGATGACGACGCAGACCGGCGACCCGGCGGGGGTGTTGCGGCTGGCGGCCTTCGACCTGGCCGGCACGGGCGGGAACCCGGCCGGCGTGGTGCTGGACGCGCGGGGTCTGGACGAGCCGGCGATGCTGCGGGTCGCCGCCGGGGTCGGGTACTCCGAGACCGCCTTCCTGACCCCGACCGGCGACCCGCGGCGGTTCTCGGTGCGGTACTTCTCCCCCTACGCCGAGGTGCCGTTCTGCGGCCACGCCACCGTCGCCGCGGCCGGTGAGCTCGCCGGGCGGCTCGGACCGGGCGGCTTCGGTTTCGCCACCCCGGTCGGGGAGGTGGAGATCGAGACCGCCGGCGCGGGCGGGGACGTCGTGGTCACCTTCACGAGCGTCCCTCCCGACGTCCGGGTACCGGAGCCGGCGGTTCGCGCCGAACTGCTGTCCCTGCTCGGGCTGTCCGAGGCCGACCTCGATCCCGCACTGCCGCTGCGCGAGGCGTTCGCGGGCAACTGGCACCCGATCGTCGCCGTGGCCGACCGGGCCCGGTTCGACGGCTTCGGCTTCGATCCGGCAGCCGCCCGGGCCCTGATGGACCGGCGGGGCTGGACCGGCACCATCACCGTGGTGCACCGGGTGGCCCCGGACGCCTTCGAGGCCCGCAACCTGTTCCCGGTCGGACGGATCACCGAGGACCCGGCCACCGGATCGGCTGCGGCCGCCCTCGGCGGCTACCTGCGGGCGCTCGGCGACCCGGCCACCCGGTTCGAGATCCACCAGGGTCACCACGTCGGTCGGCCGAGCCGGCTGCTGGTCGAGGTGCCCCGGGCGGGCGGGATCCGGGTCAGCGGCACGGTCGCGCGGATCCCGGGCTGACCTTCAGCGGCTACTCCACAGACCGGGCGTCGGCCGCCCCGGTCGCGGCGGGCGAGGAGGAGTGGTTCGGCAGCGGCCCGATCCGGGTCGCCGACAGGGCCGCCACCAACCCGAGCCCGGTCATCGCCGCCATCACCAGTCCGAAGGCGACCTCGGGCCGGGCGATGCTGACCGCGAAGATGGTGCCCGCCAGGCCTCCCAGCAGGGCGTTGCCGAGCGCCTCACCGACCTGCAGCGAGGAGGTGTTGCGGCCCAGCCCGTCCGGCGCCGACAACTGCATCACCGCCAGCGAGGTGCTGGTGTGCGCCAGGCCCATGCCGCCGCCGGCCAGCGCCCACCCCGCCAGGACCAGCCACAGCGGGGTCGCCGGGACGAAGCCGCCGATCGCGACGCTGACCATCCCGGCCGCCGTCAGCAGCGTGCCGATCACGATGATCGTGTCGCGCCGGATCCGCAGCCAGGGACGTGACTGCAGCCAGCCGCCGATCGTCCAGCCCGCCGAGCCGACCATCACCCCGAAGGCGGCGGTCTGCAGGTCGAGCCCGACCAGGCTGACCAGCATCAGCGGCAGGAAGGCCTCGGCGCCGTAGAAGGCGCCCGAGAGCAGCGTCCGCACCGTCACCACCGCGGACAGCCCGCCCGCCCAGGGTCGATAGCCGACCGGCATCAGGGTCGGCAGCCCCCAGACCAGCAGGGCGAGCCCGGCCACCAGCCAGACCAGGGACAGCGGCTCCAGGTGCTGCCCCGCCCACTGCAGCAGGGCGGCCCCGGCGGCGATCAGGGCGGCCATCAGCATCGGCCTGCCCAGTCCCTGCGACGGCGGCTGCGGCGGCTCCAGCCGCAGCCGGCGCAGCGGTACCAGGACGAGCAGGTTCGCCACCACGAGCAGCGGCAGCACCGACCAGAACACCCACCGCCACGACCAGGTCTCGGCCAGCCAGGCGGCCAGCACCGGGCCGACCAGGGTGGGGGCCATCCAGGCGATCGAGAACCCGGTCATCACCTGGGCCTGCGCCCGCGGCTCGTAGGCCCGGCCGACCAGGATCATCAGGCAGACATTCATCGCGCCGGCACCCAGGCCCTGGACGAACCGGGCCAGCACGAGCCAGCCCATCGCCGGGGCGAGCGCGGCACAGACCAGCCCGACGGCGAAGACGGCGGCCCCGCTGATCATCGGCAGCACCGGTCCGACCCGGTCGGCCAGCTGGCCGGCAGCGACGATCGCGAAGGTCTGCGCGATCACGAAGCCGGTGAAGGCCCACGCGTAGACCTCGGGCTGGCCGAGGTCCGCCACGGCGGCCGGCATCGCGGCCAGCACCGCCATGAACTCGAACGCGATGGCCCCCACGCACAGCAACAGGCCGGCGGTCAGCGCCCCCCGTCCGGACCCCACGGCGCTCGGCTGCCCCACCTGTTCCTCCTCGTGATCGGTAGGATGAGCATGGCACGACCACGAAACACCGCAGCGCCGCTCGCGCCGCGCAGAGGGGATTCCCAATGACCGAGCAGCCAGGCACCGCAACCATCATCAAGGAACGCACCCGCCCCGAGGAACGCACTGACTACCGGCTCGACGAGGGCGACCACGAGCGCTTCTCCCACTTCGTCGACAAGGCCAAGCTGACCGAGGCGATGGTGATGGGCACCCCGGTGATCGCGCTCTGCGGCAAGGTCTGGGTGCCCTCCCGCAATCCCGACCGCTACCCGGTCTGCCCCGAGTGCAAGGAGATCTGGGAGTCGCTGCGCCCCGGCGACCAGGAGTGACCCTCCGCCCGGCCCGGGCCTGACCACCGTCGGCCGGTGCTCGCTATGGCGGATGCCCCCGGGGCGTCCGCACCGCGCAGGTCAGTCGTCGAACCGCTCGTCCGGCTCGGCGATCTCCAGGGTCGGGTACTCCGGCTTCCACATCCGCTGGTAGATGTCGTTGACCGGATCGGTCAGCGGACGCCGCGCGAAGCCCTGCTCGACCGCGCACTGCGCCACCGCCATCGCCACCGTGGCCGACACCAGCCGCAGGTCGCTCATCGAGGGCAACAGCGAGGCGCCCGGCCGGTACTGGTTGGCCAGCCCGGCCAGCGCGTCGGCGGCTCGGTAGATCATCTCGTCGCTGACCCGGGTCGACTGCACGGTCGCCACGCCCAACCCGAGGCCGGGAAAAATCAGGGCGTTGTTGGCCTGCGCGATGGTGTGGTAGACCTCGCCGTGCCGAATCGTGCCGAACGGGCTGCCGGTGGCGATCAGCGCACGGCCCTGAGTCCACTCCAGCAGGTCGGCCGGTAGCGCCTCGACGTGGCTGGTCGGGTTGGACAGCGGCATGATGATCGGCCGCTCGCAGGTCTCGGCCATGGTCTGCACCACCTCGCGGGTGAACGCGCCGTACTGCGCCGAGGTGCCGATCAGGATCGTGGGCCGGACCGCCCGGACGGTCTCCAGCAGGCTGATCCGGGCCGGGTCGCGCACCTCCCAGTCGGCGACCTCGGCCCGCCGCCTGGCGTAGGGCCGCTGGAAGTCGCGCACCCCGGACGAGTCCTCGACGATCAGCCCGTTGCGGTTGAAGGCGTAGAACGGGGCGTGCGCGTCCTCGGCAGGCAGCCCCTGGCGCACCATCGCGTCCCGGATGATGTCGGCGATGCCGACCCCGGCCGTGCCCGCGCCGTAGACCAGCACCCGGTGTTCCGACAGCGGCATCCCGGTCGAGCGGACGGCGGCCAGCACCGCGGCCAGCACCACGGCGGCGGTGCCCTGGATGTCGTCGTTGAAGGTGCAGATCCGGTCCTTGTAGCGCGACAGCAACCGGTGGGCATTGCCCGGCCCGAAGTCCTCCCAGTGCAGCATCGCGTTCGGGAAGAGCTTGGTGACCGCCGCCACGAAGGTCTCGATGAAGGCCTCGTAGCGCTCGCCGCGGACGCGGGCGTGGCGCTCCCCCAGATAGACGTCGCTGTGCAGCAGGCCCAGGTTGTCGGTGCCCACGTCCAGCACCACGGGGATGGCGCGACGCGGGTGGATGCCGGCGGCCGCGGTGTAAAGGGCGAGCTTGCCGACCGCGATCTGCACCCCGCCGATCCCCTGGTCCCCGATGCCCAGGATCCCCTCGGAGTCGGTGGCGACGACCAGGTCGACATCGTCGGCGTCCAGCTCGAAGTCGAGCAGGGACTGCTCGACGAGTTCGGGGTGGTCGATCGAGAGGAAGACGGCCCGGGCGCCGTGGTACTCGTGGCTGAACCGCTCGATCGCCTCGCCGATGGTCGGGGTGTAGACGATCGGCATCATCTCCTCGAGGTTCTCGCTGAGCAGCCGGTAGAACAGCACCTCGTTGCGGTCACGCAACTGGGAGAGCTGGATGAACTTGGCCAGCGGGGAGGGCGAGCGGCTGTACTGGGCGTAGACCCGCCGCATCTGCTCCTCGATGGTGGTGACCCGGTTGGGCAGCAGGCCGGACAGGCCCAGGCTCTGGCGCTCCTCGAGGGTGAAGGCAGTGCCGCGATTGGCCATCGGGTGGACCAGGATCACCCGGCCGCGGGCGCTGATCCGCAGCACTGCGTCGCGGGTGGAGGTGTCAAGGTCGAAATCGCGCTGGCGCATGCTCATCCTGTCGCTGGCTCTGTGCCGAGCCTAGCGCCGCGGCTCCCGTCCGTGTCGGGGAGCAGCCCGGGCCGGCGGCGCGGGACGGCCCTAGGATGACGCCATGCCGACAAAGACGCTGGTGGTGCTGCGGCACGCGAAGTCCTCGTGGCGGACCCCCGACCTGGACATCCGGCGTCCGCTCGCCGAACGCGGCCGGCAGGACGCCCGGGCGGCAGGCGAGATCCTGGCCGGCTACCGGCTGGACGTGGTGCTGTGCTCCTCGGCGACCCGGGCGCGGCAGACCTGGGAGGGCGCGGTGGAAGGCGGCGCGTCCTGCGCCGACGTCCGCTACAGCGAGGCGATCTACCACGCCTGGGCGGACGAGCTGCTCAGCGAGCTGCGCGACCTGTCCGAGGACCAGCCGACGGCGCTGCTGATCGGTCACCAGCCGACGCTGAGCGACCTCGTGCTGGGGCTGGCCAAGCCGTCCGAGCTCACCCGGCAGGTGGCCGAGCGGTTCCCGACCAGCGCGCTGTGCGTCCTGACCTATCGGGGGGCGTGGCGGACCCTGGGCGAGGGCAAGGCGACCCTGAAGCGGTACGAGATCCCGCGGGGCTGAACGCCCGCGATCTGCCGGGGTCTGTCCCCGTGTGCCGCAGGACCGTCCCTGTGTGCCAGAGGACCGTCCCCGTGTGCGGGAGAACCGTCCCCGTGTGCGGGAGAACCGTCCCCGTGTGC
>JAEZHJ010000047.1 GCA_023436925.1 Actinomycetes bacterium | reverse complement strand
GGGGAGTCGAGCCGGACGCGGTAGCTGATGCCGGTCGAGGCCCAGTCGGCGGTGAAGCCACCCTCGGCCTCCACCAGGACGCCGTCGAGAGGGACGCCGAGCTTCTCGGCCTCCCGGTAGAGGTCGTTGAGGACGCAGGCCGCGATCGACGCGTGCAGCAGGTGCGCCCCGGTGAAGGGCGCGGTCACGTCCACACCGCCGGAGGTCCAGCGATGGGCGAAGTGAGTCACACCATCACCCGGCAAGCGGCTGCGGAGGGTCCCCGACGCACAGGTCACTGCGTAGCTCTCCATGGCCAGAGGCTGCATCGGGCCCGGGCGCGGGGCAAGCGCGAATTCTGCTGAGCCGCGGCCCAACCGCTGCCGGGCCGGACCAGTGCTCGGCCCGTCACGCACGCCGGCCGAGCAACTGGGCCAGCAGGGCGCGCCGCTGCTGGCGCCGCTCCCGGCGGCGGAGGCGGGCCTCGTCCGCCCGAGCCTGTTCCTTGACCAGTTCCTGCGCCGCGCCGAGCAGCAGTTCGGGGTAGGTCTCCTTGGCGAGGTCTTCGAGGTTCATGCTGTCCTCCTTCATCGGTGCCTGGGTGGGGGTTCACAGTGACGACGTAAGGCGGACGGCAGGATCGACACACCACGCCGATCCCGGCCAGTGGTGAGTGTCCCTGTCGAGTTCGGGAGGCGAAGTCACACTCAGGCCGACGGCGGTGTAAGCATGCGTCGCCGCCGACCCGGCTGACGCTTCGCGCGGGGGCTGAATCGCTGGAACACTGGAGGTGCCATGACTGTCATCCAGCCGCTTCCACCGCCCCGGCCGCCGGGGCGTGTGGCGACGGCCGCCCAGTGGATCCTGTTCATCACGCTGCTCGGCTCGATCATCTACGTGGTCGTGCAACTCGTCACCGCCACCGGCACCCCGGACGAGACGGGCGAGCGGAGCCGCAGTGACTACGTCCTGATGCTCGCCCAGTGCGCCGGCGGGCTGATCGTGATGTTCCTGCCCGCGCTGGCGACCCGCCGATTCCAGGTGTCGGTCCCGTCCGGCATGCAGATCAGCTACTTCGTCTTCCTCTACGCCGCCATCTATCTGGGCGAGGTGCGGTCCTTCTACTACCGGATCCCGTACTGGGACTCCTTGCTGCACTTCTTCAGCGGCGCCATGCTGGGCGTCCTCGGCTTCCACCTGGTCCGCGTCCTGAACGACGCCGAGAAGCGACGGATCATCCTCGGGCCGGGCTTCGTGGCCTTCTTCGCGTTCTGCTTCGCCGTCACCTGCGGCGCGGTGTGGGAGATCTACGAGTACGCGCTGGACGGGCTGCTGGGCACCAATATGCAGAAGGTGGTGACCGCCACCGGTGAGGTGATGGTCGGACGGGACGCGCTGCACGACACGATGACCGACCTGATCCTGGACGCCACCTCCGCCCTGGCGGTGACTCTGGTCGGCTATCTCGGGCTGCGCCGGACGCTGTGGAAGGAGGCGCATGCTGCGCTCCCGGAGCAGACGCCGGACGCGTCGCAATCCGCGCCCGCCCCGGCAGCGCAGTCAGCCGAGGACCGCACCGTCGACCAGCTCGGGTGAGGGCCGGTTGACGCCCCGGGTGCGGGCGAAGATGATCGGCAGCACCACCTGAGCAAGGGAGCTTCATGCGGATCGCCATCGTCGGCAGCTACGGCGTCGGGCTGACCATGCGCGCCGAGCGCGTGCCGCAGGCGGGGGAGACGCTGACCGGCGGCGTCTTCGCCTCCGGGCACGGCGGCAAGGGCTCCAACCAGGCGGTGGCGGCGGCGCGACTCGGCGCCGACGTGTCCCTGCTGACCGCGGTCGGCCCGGACGCCTTCGGCGAGCAGGCCCGCGAGCTGTGGCGCAACGAGGGCATCGCCGCCGACAAGGTCATCACGGCCGCCGCGGCCACCATGGTCGGCGTCATCCTGGTCGAGCCCAGCGGGGAGAACCGGATCGTCATCGCGCCCGGCGCCCTGGCCGAGCTGTCGGCGGCCGAGGTCGACAGCTTCGAGGACGAGATCGCCGCCGCCGACCTGCTGGTGACCGGCTTCGAGATCCCCGTGGAGGCGGCCCGCCGCGCTCTGCAACTGGCCCGGCGCCACGGCGTGCGGACGCTGCTCAACCCTGCCCCCGCGCCCGACCGTCCGTTTGACGCCGAGCTGTGGTCGCTGGTCGACGTCGTGACGCCCAACCAGACCGAGGCCGCGCACCTGACCGGGGAGCCCGGGCTCGACTCGCCGCAGGCCTGCGCGGCCGCGATCCGGCGCCACTTCACCGGGGTGAGCGTGCTCACGCTGGGCGGGGCCGGATGCCTGGTCGATGAGCCGGGCGCCGAGCCACGCCTCGTCCCGGCCGTCGCTGCGGCGCAGGTGGTCGACACCACCGGAGCCGGGGACGCCTTCACCGGGGCGCTCGCGGTCGCCCTCGCCCGCGGTGACGACCTCGACGCTGCGGTCCGCTTCGCCTGCGCCGCCGGGGCGCACGCGGTGGGGGTCGCCGAGGTCATCCCGAGCCTGCCCCGGCCTGCGGACCTGACCGCCCTGCTCGCCGCCGGCCGCTAGTCGCCCGGGGCCACCGGGATCGGCCAGACTGGGCGCCATGGCACTCGACTCCAGCATCCTCGACGCACTCAGCCCGCAGACCATCGCCCCGTACATCCAGCACACCCTGATCGAGACCGGGACGACCCGGGACCGCATCATCGCCCACGCCGAGGAGGCAGCCGAGTACGGCTTCAACGCCGCCATGGTGCCCGGATCATGGGTGCCGGAGGTGGCCGAGGTGCTGCGCGGGACCGGGGTCATCGTCGCGTCCGCGCTCGACTTCCCGACCTGCGGGGTGACGAGCTCGCGCGGCAAGGCCGCCGAGGCGCAGAGCCTGGTCGACCTCGGCGCCGAGCAGATCGACATCGGCGTGCAGGTGGGGTGGCTGAAGAGCGGTCTGTACGACCGGTTCCGCGACGACATCGCGGGCGTGGTCGCCGCCGGGGTGCCGGTCAAGGTGATGCTCGAACTGCCGCTGCTCACCCCGGAGGAGCGCGACGCCGCCGTCGAGCTGTCGATGGAGGCCGGGGCCGCCTTCCTGAAGAACGCCAGCTCGGGTGCGGTCGAGGTGGCCAACCCGGCCTCCATCGCCTACCTGGCCGGCAAGGTCCGCGCCGGCGTCCAGGTGAAGGCGTCCGGCTCGATCAAGTCCTACGACCAGGCGGCCGGCCTGCTGCGGGCGGGTGCCGTCCTGCTCGGCACCAGCGCGGGCAAGGAGATCGTCGCCGGCGCCGCAGCTGCCACCAGCTACTGAGCGGCCGGGCCCACAGCACGTGACCCCCGCGGCCGACCGTCCTGACTACCCCCGCGTCGCGGGAGAGGCCGGCACGCTGGACGAACTCGACTCCCGACTGGTCGAGTGCCGCGCCTGCCCGCGGCTCGTTCTCTGGCGCGAGCAGGTGGCCGCCGAGAAGCGGGCCGCCTTCCATGACCAGGAGTACTGGGGACGGCCGGTGCCCGGCTTCGGCGATCCGGACGCCCGGATCCTGGTCGTCGGGCTGGCGCCCGCGGCACACGGTGCCAACCGCACCGGACGGATGTTCACCGGGGACCGGTCGGGTGACTTCCTGTACGCCGCGCTGCACCGCGCCGGGTTCGCCAACCAGCCCACGTCGGTGTCGATCGACGACGGCCTGCGGCTCACCGGGGTGCGGGTCTCCGCCCCGGTTCGCTGCGCCCCGCCGGCCAACAAGCCCACCCTGCAGGAGCGCCACCGCTGCGCCCCGTGGCTGGCCCGCGAGCTGGAACTGCTCGACTCGGTGCGGGTACTGGTCGCGCTCGGCGGCTTCGGCTGGACGGCGCTGCTGGCCACCCTGACCGACCTGGGCTGGCAGGTGCCTCGTCCGGCACCGAGGTTCGGGCACGGCGCCGAGGTCGGGCTGGTCGCTCCCGACGGCCGACAGGTCACCCTGCTGGGCTGCTACCACGTCTCCCAGCAGAACACCTTCACCGGGAAGCTCACCCCGCAGATGCTGGACGACGTCCTGCGGCGCGCCACCGACCTGAGCCACCCCGACCGCTGAGGGCCACCCGAGTCGCTGAGGGCCACCCCAATCGCTGAGGGCCACCCATGATGGGTGGCCCTCAGCGGTAACGGTGGCCCCCGGCGCAGGAGGAGCCGGTCGGTGGCCGGCGGACACGGGCTTCGGACGGCGTCGGCTGGGTACGGGGTTGGAGAGGCTGCGCGGCCGATCGCGCAGCCGGATCAACCAGACCATCTGGAGGAGTGCTGTCGTGACGACCAAGGTCGAGAAGTCCGTTGTGGTGGACCTGCCGCTCAACCTCGTCTACAACCAGTGGACCCGGTTCGAGGAGTTCCCCGAGTTCATGGGTGCGGTCGAACAGGTGACCCAGCTCAGTGACGACCGGCTGGAGTGGGTGGCCGAACTCGGTGGGGTGCGGCGGCAGTGGGTCGCCAAGATCCTCGAGCAGGTGCCCGACCGCAAGGTGGCCTGGGCTGCGGTCGAGGGCGCCACGAACGCCGGTGAGGTCACATTCTCGGCGATCGCGCCGTCCCAGACCGAGGTCCACCTGAGCATGGAGTACGAGCCCGAGGGCTTCGTGGAGAAGGTCGGAGAGTTCCTCAACATCATCGCCACCCAGGCCGAGGACGACCTGGAGAACTTCAAGCGGTTCGTCGAACGGGCCGGGGCCGGCGCCCCCGGGTGGCGCGGCTCCATCAACGAGGGGGCCGACCTCGACACACCCGGCATCGCGGACGCCGCCTCGTCGCTGGGTGACCCGGGCAAGGTCGGCGACGCCGGGGAGCGCGAGGCCGCCTACCGCGACGACGACCCCCGCGACGACCCCGCCGCCACGCGCGTCGCCGAGCAGGATCTCCTGCTGGACGAGCACCGCCCGGCCCGGCCGGACCCCGCGACCCGATTCGGCTCGGAGCTGCCCGGCACCGATCCGGGCGCGGTCCGTCCCGACGAGCGGGTGTAGCCGCCCCACACCGGCGACCGGGCAATCGGCCCGGTCGCCCACCCCCGGACCCTGCGCGGTGCCATTCTTGGCGGACCGACCACCGCCGGGAGTGAGCATGGCCACCTGCCTTCCTGACCAGCCCGCCTTCGTGACGCCCTCGGAACGCGAGGTGTGGGAGCGGCTCCGCCGCCAACTCGGGGACGAGTGCCTGCTGCTGGCCAATGTGCGGCTGTCCGACACCCACAAGGACCACGAGGCCGACCTGGTGGCGCTGATGCCTGGCTCGGGGGTCATCGTGATCGAGGTGAAGGGCAGCCACGTCTGGGTCGAGCCCGACGGCCGCTGGATGATCCGCCGCGGCTCCGCCGACGTCCCGATCCGGCCCGTCGACCAGGCCCGGGACGCCAGCTATGCGCTGCGCAGCTACGTCGAGGCCGATCCCCGCTGGACCAGGACGCGGATCCGCTGGTCCCACCACGTCGTCCTGGCCCGCACCAGCCTGGACGACGACTTCGCCACCCCCGACTGCCCGCGCTGGCAGGTATCGGGCAAGTCGGACCTGCCCAGGCTCGGGGAGAGGGTCTGGGACACCACCTCCTTGCACCGGACGGACGCCCGGCCGCCGGAGGCCGACGACCTCGACCTGATCCGCGAGATCCTGGTCGGCCGCCACCTGCCTCGGCGCGACCCGGTGGCCATCGCCGCGGACCGGGCCGTCCTGGCCGACCGGCTGACGATGGAGCAGG
>JAEZHJ010000206.1 GCA_023436925.1 Actinomycetes bacterium | reverse complement strand
GCTGTGGACGCCGCCCGGACAGCTGCCGCTGCCCGCCGCCCCCTCGCCGCGGCCGAGTCCCGACCCGAGGCCGTCGGCCTCCCCCGCCGCGGTATACGGCTCGGCCGCGGTGTGGTGGATGCCGCCCGCCGACCAGGACCCACGCCTGCCGTGGCGGGCGGGCGTCCTGCCCCGCTCCATCGACCTCGCCGCCGGCCCGCAGCCCGCCGAGTTCACCCCGGGAACGCCGGCCGTGGCGGCCTTCGCGGTGCTGGAGGTGGAGACCTGGGAGCTGCAGCGGCTCCTCCTGCTGACCCGCGACGGCGAGCTGCGCCGGCTGCCGGCCGGGCACCTTGAACTGACCCACGACGAAGGCGGCAACGCCCAGCCGCTGATGCCGGCCAACGGCGGCCTCTCCCCCGACGGCTGGACGCTGTTCGCGGCCCAGCAGGACGCCGTGGCGGTCTACGACCTGCGCACCGGGCGATGGCGGGAGCTCCCCGCTCCGGCCAGGACCGCCGCCTCGGCACGCTGGCTCGACGCCGCCACCATCTGGGTGCCGGACGCGGCTGGCGCCGCCACCGGCTCCACCTGGTCCCCGGACGGCACGAAGCTGGCGGCCTCCGTCCGCTGGACCCCGCCCGACCTGCGTCAGGCGGAGGCGGACGAGCCGTACGGGAGCTGGGTCGACGGGCCGGCGGTGGCCGGCAGCTACTTCCTGGCCGGCCCGGTGCCCGGCGGCCCGGTCACCAATCCCGAAGCGCTGATCGCCCAGACCGGTGAGGCGACCGCCCTCCTCGCCCTGGCCCAGGCCGACCGCGGCAAGGGGTGCTGCACGGTGGTGGGCTGGCTGGACGAGGCGACCCTCGCCTTCCTCACCAACGGCCGCGTCCTGGCCTGGCAGGTGGGCACCGCCCGGCTGTACCGGGTGAGCGAACTCACCGGCCTGAGCCAGGACGAGCGGGTCGCCGCCAGCTGGGCCTGGCGCACCCTCGCCTGATGGGCAGCCGCCGCGCCGGCCACCCGCAGGACGCCGAAATGCCGTCAGGGCCGCCCCGAAACCGGGACGGCCCTGACGGAAAGGCTCTGGATTACTCGCTCAGCGCGACGTTCACCACGCGACGACCACGTCGGGTGCCGAATTCGACCACGCCGGCACGCAGCGCGAACAGGGTGTCGTCGCCACCGCGGCCGACGCCCTCACCGGGGTGGAAGTGGGTGCCGCGCTGCCGGACGAGGATCTCGCCGGCGTTGACCTGCTGCCCGCCGAACCGCTTCACGCCGAGCCGCTGGGCGTTGGAGTCACGACCGTTGCGGGAGGACGATGCGCCCTTCTTGTGTGCCATCTCTCAATCCCTCACTTGATCCCGGTGACCTTGACCTGGGTGTACTTCTGACGGTGCCCCTGGCGCTTCTTGTAGCCGGTCTTGTTCTTGTACTTCAGGATCCGGATCTTGGGACCCTTGGTCTCGGCCAGCACCTCGGCGCTCACCGTGACCTTCTTGAGCCCGTCGGCGTCGGAGGTGACGGTCTCGCCGTCGACGACCAGCAACGGGACCAGCTCGACCGAAGTCCCGACCTCGGCGTCGACCCGGTCGATCTCCAGGACGTCGCCGACTGCCACCTTGTGCTGGCGGCCGCCACTGCGCACGATCGCGTACACGCCTGACCCACTCTCTACGAACTCTTACGCTTGTCGCCGGTACGCACTTCAATCGGAGTAGCACCGGAGGGCGCGCCCGCGGCGGCTAGAACCGACACAGCGAGCACCGAGGATCAAGGATACGTTCCGGGCTGCAACAGGGTCAAACCGGGAGCGGCGGGGCCCTGCCCCACCCGGGCGGCGACGAACCGCTCCACCTCATCGACGATCCGGGCGAGGTCGACCGGCAGCCGTGCCTGGCCGGCCGCGCTGCGGGTGTCCGGCCCGTGGCTGCTCCCCTCCAGCCGGACCAGCCGGGCCGGGGCGGGGGCGCCCTCCGCGGCGAGCGCGGCGAGCAATTCGTCGGCCCCACCGAAGGGGTCCCGCTCGGTCTGCACGACCAGCGCCGAGCCGGCCACCGCGGAGAGCTCGTCGATCCGGGACCGGTCCGGCCGGCCGGGCGGGTGCAGCGGGAAGGCGGACAGTACGAGTCCGTACTGGTCGGGGGCGAACCCGCGGCAGGCGACGCGAGCGCCGGCGCTGCGTCCGCCGGTGAACAGCGGCAGCCCGGGAACCATGGCCTTCACCTGCGAGAGCACGGCCTGCCAGGCCCGGTCCAGGGATGCCGCCGGCCCGGCCAGCGGGCGTCCGGCGACCTTCCAGGGTTGCTCGTAGCGGCCGACGGTGATCCCCCGGGCCGGCAGGTGGTCGGCCAGGGCCGCCAGTTCGACGGAGTCGATCCCGCCGCGCGCCCCGTGCCCGAGCAGCAGGTAGGCCACCGGCGCCTCCGCCGGCGACACGTGCAACCGGCCGAACTCGCCCTCGGTCACCTCCACCTCGTGCTCCACCCTTCCATGCTGTCCGGCACTGTTTTCGCCGGTGTTACGCCCTCGCTGCCATCTGGCGACAGTCTCTGCGTCCACGACATCATGGCCGAGGCTCGAGCGCCACCCGGGGCGGGGCTGGAGCCGGCGTGTGGGCGACGCGGGTACGTGCGATGCTGGACCCGACCGACGGAGGGCAGATGGACTTCTTCAACCTGTACCAGCACGGCTTCGCCCGGGTGGCGGCGTGCACCTTTCCGATCACCCTGGTGCAGCCCCGCCGCAACGCTGAGGCGGTCCTGGCCCAGGCCCGCGAGGTGGCCGCCGAGGGAGCGGTGCTGGCGGTCTTCCCCGAGCTGTGCCTGACCGGCTACTCCATCGAGGACCTGCTGATGCAGGACATGGTGCTGGACGCTGCGGACGAGGCGATCGGCTGGCTGGCCCGGGAGTCCACCGACCTCGACATCGTGATGGTGGTGGGGGCGCCGTTGCGCGGCCTGCACCGGATCTACAACTGCGCGGTGGTGCTGCACCGTGGCGAGGTGCTCGGCGTCGTCCCCAAGTCCTACCTGCCGACCTACCGGGAGTTCTACGAGGCCCGCCAGGTCGCTGCCGGCCACGACGCGTCCGGTGAGATCGTGGTTGCCGGGCGCCTCGCGCCGTTCGGCGCCGACCTGCTGTTCGCCGCCCTCGACCTGCCGGACTTCGTCCTCAACATCGAGATCTGTGAGGACATGTGGGTGCCGATCCCGCCCGCCGCCGAGGCGGCGCTGGCCGGGGCGACGGTGATCGCGAACCTGTCGGGCTCCCCCATCACTGTGGCGAAGTCGGACGAGCGCAAGCTGCTGTGCGCCTCCGGCTCCGCCCGCTACATGTCGGGCTATGTCTATGCCGCAGCGGGCGAGGGCGAGTCCTCCACCGACCTGGCCTGGGACGGCCAGACGATGGTCTACGAGATCGGTGCGCTACTCGCCGAGTCGGAGCGGTTCCCCCAGGGCGCCCGCGCCTCGATCGCCGACCTCGACCTGGGCAAGATCGCGATGGACCGGCTGCGCCAGGGCACCTTCGACGAGAACCGGCGCGCCTTCGCCGAGCGGGTCGAACCGTACCGGTGGGTCGAGTTCGAGCTCGGGGTCCCGGCCGGCGACCTGGGCCTGCGGCGACCGCTGCCGCGCTTCCCGTTCGTCCCCGACGACCCGGCCCGGCTCGCCCAGGACTGCTATGAGGCCTACAACATCCAGGTCAGCGCCCTCGAGCAGCGGCTCCGGTCGATCGGGCAGCCGAAGATCGTGATCGGCGTGTCCGGCGGCCTCGACTCCACCCACGCCCTCATCGTGGCCGCCAAGGCGATGGACCGGATGGGACGGCCCCGCAGCGACATCCTGGCCTTCACGATGCCGGGCTTCGCCACCAGCGACCACACCAGGAGCAATGCGACCGACCTGGCCCGGGCCCTGGGCGTCACCTTCTCCGAGCTGGACATCAAACCCGCCGCCCGGCAGTTGCTGGCCGACCTCGACCACCCGTTCGCCGACGGCGAGCCGGTCTACGACGTCACCTTCGAGAACGTCCAGGCGGGGCTGCGCACCGACTACCTGTTCCGGCTGGCCAACCAGCGCGGCGGCATAGTGTTGGGAACCGGCGACCTGTCCGAGCTCGCCCTCGGCTGGTGCACCTACGGCGTCGGCGACCAGATGTCGCACTACAACGTCAACGGCGGCGTGCCCAAGACGCTGATGCAGCACCTGATCCGGTGGGTGATCTCCTCCGGCCAGTTCGACGAGGCGGTCGGACGCACCCTGCAGGCGATCCTCGACACCGAGATCACCCCCGAACTGGTCCCGGCCGGCGAGGGCGAGACCCCGCAGTCGACCCAGGCCACGATCGGCCCGTACAGCCTGCAGGACTTCACGCTGTTCCACATCCTGCGGCACGGCGCGAAGCCCTCGAAGGTCGCCTTCCTCGCCCTGCACGCGTGGGAGGACCCGGACTCCGGTGACTGGCCGGTCGGGTTCCCCGAGGACGAGCGGGTCGGCTACGACCTCGCCACGATCAAGAAGTGGCTGGGCGTGTTCTGCCAGCGCTTCTTCGGCTTCGCCCAGTTCAAGCGCTCGGCGCTGCCGAACGGCCCGAAGGTGGTGCGGGGCGGCTCGCTGTCACCGCGCGGCGACTGGCGGATGCCGTCCGACACCTCGGCCGCCCTCTGGCTGGAGGACGTCGCCCGGGTGCCGGACAGCCGCTGAGGCTCAGGCCTCGGCCGGTGCCGCGTCCAGTTCCGGCTGGACCTCGGCCACGGCCGCAGCGTCGACGGCCACCGGGGCATCGACCGGCTCGGGCGTCACGTCCACAGTCTCGGCGACCGGCGCCTCGGTCCCGGCGTCCTCCAGAGCCGGCTCGACGGGGCTCATGGGCTCCGCCGCCGGTGCCGGCTCGGCCGGCGAGGGCGACTCGGGAGCAGCCGAGTGGCCGAGCGTTGCCGCCACCACGGCAGCCAGTTCCGGGGCGACCCCCGACCGGCGGCCACGTGCGGAGCGCTGCGAGCCCTGGCCGCCGCGACCACGGCGTCCGTTCTCGCGGTCGCCACCGTCGGCGGGCACCTGGGTCGCGACCGGCACGTCGTGGGTGTGGTAGCCGCGGCCCTTGCAGGTCTCGCACGGGACGGTGAAGGCCTCGGCCAGGCCGGTGCCGATCTTCTTGCGGGTCATCTGCACCAGCCCCAGGGAGGTGACCTCGGCGACCTGGTGGCGGGTGCGGTCCCGGCCCAGGCATTCCACCAGCCGCCGCAACAGCAGTTCCCGGTTGCTGGGCAGCACCATGTCGATGAAGTCGATCACGATGATGCCGCCGATGTCGCGCAGCCGCAGCTGACGCACGATCTCTTCGGCCGCCTCCAGGTTGTTGGAGGTGACGGTGGCCTCGAGGTTGCCGGTGGTGCCGGTGAACCGTCCGGTGTTGACGTCGATGACGGTCATCGCCTCGGTGCGGTCGATGATCAGGGAGCCGCCCGAGGGCAGGAAGACCTTGCGCTCCAGCGCCTTGGCCACCTGCTCGTGCACCCGGTGGACGCTGAACAGGTCGCCGGACTCGGTGCGGTCCCAGCGCTTGAGGCGGTCGGCCAGGTGAGGGGCGACGTGGCTGACATAGGCCTCGACGGTCTCCCAGGCGTCGCCCGGGCCGCCGTTGCCGTCCACCACCAGCGACGCGAAGTCCTCGGTGAACAGGTCGCGGACGATCCGAACCGTGAGGTCCGGCTCGGCGTACAGCAGGGACGGGGCGGACCCGCCGGTCTTCTTCTCGATGACCTCCCACTGCGCCTTGAGCCGGTTGACGTCGCGGACCAGTTCCTCCTCGCTGGCCCCCTCGGCCGCGGTCCTGATGATCACCGACGCGTCCGGCCCGATCAGGTCGTCCAGGATGGTCTTGAGTCGCTTGCGCTCGTTCTCGGGCAACTTGCGGGAGATGCCGGACAGCTGGCCGCCCGGGGAGTACACCAGGTAGCGGCCCGGGATGGACACGTGCGAGGTGAGCCGGGCGCCCTTGGCACCGACCGGGTCCTTGGTGACCTGGACGAGCACGGTCTGGCCCGACTTGAAGACCTTCTCGACCTTCTTGTCCTGGCCGGTGACCCCGAAGGAGGCCCAGTCGACCTCGCCGGCGTAGAGCACGGCGTTGCGGCCACGACCGATGTCGATGAAGGCGGCCTCCATGCTGGGGAGCACGTTCTGCACCCGCCCGAGGTAGATGTTGCCGATCATCGAGGTGGCCGAGGCGCGGTCGACGTAGTGCTCGACCAGGATGCCGTCCTCCAGGACGGCGATCTGGCTGTAGTCCTCGGCCTGGCGGATCAGCATGACGCGATCGACCGACTCGCGGCGGGCCAGGAACTCGGCCTCCGACAGCACCGGGCTGCGGCGCCGGCCGGCGGCGCGTCCCTCCCGGCGGCGCTGCTTCTTGGCCTCCATCCGGGTCGAGCCCTCGATGCCGGTCACCTCGTCGGAGGCGGACCGGGAGCGGCGGGGCTCGCGGACCCGGACGACGACCTCGGTGCCGGGATCGTCCTCGGCATCTCCCACGTCCTCACCGCGGCGGCGGCGACGGCGGCGACGACGACCACCGGTCTCGCTGGAAGATCCTTCGCCGGTCTCGGCGGACTCGGCGTCGGCGGAGTCCTCCTCCTCGTCACCGGCCTCGGACTCGGCGCCGGCGGTGTCCTCGTCGGAGCCCGGAGAGCGACGGCGACGCCGCCCACCCCGACGGCGGCGCCGGCGGCGGGTGCCGCCGGCACCCTCCTCGGTGTCCTCGCCGTCCTGGGCCTCGTCATCGTGCTCGTCGTCGTCAGCCTCGTCGCCGGCAGGCTCCGCGTCCGCGTCCTCGGCGGCCGGTTCCCCGGTGTCTTCGGCGTCGGTCTCGGTCGCCTCCTCGACGACCTCTTCCTCGGACGTCTCGGCCTCGGGCTCGGCCTCCAGGGTCTCCGCGACCGCGTCGGCGGCAGAGCCGGCCCCGATCGCGGCCGCCAGGCTGCTCAGTACGGCGTCGGGGTCGACGTCGGCGCTCAGCCCGAAGCTGCCCGCGCGGGAGCGGCGGCGGGTGGAGGCGCGCTGCTCGAGTTCGGCCAGGCTCGCCGCCACTGCCTCATCGGCGGCGGGCTCGGGCTCGGCGACCGGGGTCGCCTTGCGGCGCCGGCTGGTTCGAGCGGGCTTGGCGGCCGGGGCCTCCGCAGCGGCCTCGGCGACTGCTGCCTCGGCCACGGCCGCATCGGACGGTTCGGACGCTGCCGGTTCGGCGACGGCGCGGCGCGACCGGGCGCGACTCGCACGTTTCGCGGGCGCGGCCGGTGCTGCCTCGCCGGCGGCGCTGGGGGCCTCAGGCTCGGCGGCCGGGACCCCAGCGGTAGGCGAGGGTTCGGTCGCCGGGGCAGGGGCCGCGGCGGCCTCCGGCGCGGACTCGGCAGGCTCGACCGGCAGCTGGGGTGCGGTGGGCGGACCCGCGGGCCGGCTGGCGGCGCGACGGCGACGGGGCGCCGGGGCGGACTCGGCAGTCGGTTCGGGGGTAGGGGTGGTGTCGTCACCGAGCATGGTGCGCTCCTTCAGCGGCCACCCTGAGGTGCCGCAACGTCGACTGCCCGGAGGCAGTAAAGCCTGTTGAGGACGGGTGCGTCGCCACGTCGCCCCCGCGGTCGTCGGTACGTCGCGGTGGGGCTGCGCGGAGCTATCGAGCTGTCACCCCGATCGCTGCACTCGCGGGAGGGATTCCGCCTGCGGAATTCCTGCCGTGCACGCATTATTCCACAGCGGACCCCGAATCCCATCGTCCGCGCGGCCGTGTCCGTTATCTGAGCGTGATCTTTCTACCCGGCCATCGGAGGCACCGGATCAACCACGCGGGTCCCGTCGAAGGTGCCCTGGGCGAGTCTGGTGAACACCGGCGGGCGAGTCGGCCGGAAGGCGGGGCTGACCTGCGTGAGCGCGGTGATGACGTCGTCGGGACGTACCAGCGGGGTGCCGATCGCGGAGACGAGTTCGAGCAGCCCCTCCCCCTCCACGCGCAGCCGCAGGACAGCCGCGCGGACGTCGAAGGAGCGCATCCCGGTCTTGGTCATCCGCTCCACGGCGTGCTGCGGCTCGGCCAGCAGGGCCTGGACAGCCTGCTCGGCCCCGGCGGCCGTCACCCCCGGCACGTCCATCCGCCAGCAGGAGGCGGTCAGCAGGTCGGCCAGTGGCTGTGGGCCAGCCTCGGCGACCCCGACGATCTCCAGCCCCTCGGGCAGCGCCTCGCTGAGCACCCGACGCAGCCGGTCCGGCTCCACCACCTCGGCCAGGCCCAGCTCCAGATACTCCGACTCGCTGGCTGCACCGGTGGGGCTGGCACCGGCGTAGGAGATCCGGGGATGGGGCGAGAAGCCGGAACTGAAGGCCATCGGGATACCGGCGCGGCGCAGCGCCCGTTCCAGCGCCCGTCCGACGTCGCGGTGGGAGGCGAACCTGGCCCGTCCGCGCTTGGCATAGCGCACTCTCAGGCGTTGCTTGGGCGGGGCCTGCTGGGGTGGTTGGGCTCGGCTCACGCTGGGCAGGATAGCCGCCGCGGCCCGGCCGTCCGTCCCCATCCCGGTATCCGCCCGCGCCGGGCGCGTCAGGCCGGGTTCTTCGCCACCAGCAAGGGCAGCAGCGTCCGTCCGGTCGGGCCGATCTGGATGTCGGTGCCCATCGTCGGGCAGACCCCGCAGTCGTAGCACCCCGTCCAGCGGCAGTCCTCGACCTCGGCTCCGTAGACGGCGTCCTGCCAGTCCTGCCACAGCCAGTCCCGGTCCAGCCCGGAGTCGAGGTGGTCCCAGGGCAGGATCTCGGCCTGGCCGCGCTCCCGGGTGGTGTACCAGGCCAGGTCGACGCCGTGGCGCGGCAGGACAGCGGCGGCGCAGGCGACCCAGCGCTCGAAGGAGAAGTGCTCGCTCCAGCCGTCGAAGTGGCCGCCGTCGCGCCAGACCGCCTCGATCACCTCGCCCACGCGGCGGTCGCCGCGGCTGAGCAGGCCCTCGATCAGGCCCGGCTTGCCGTCGTGGTAGCGCATCCCGATCGCCCGGCCGTAGCGCTTGTCGGCGCGGATCTTGTCGCGCAGCGCGTGCAGCCGGCGGTCGATGGTCTCCGGGTCCGCCTGCGCGGCCCACTGGAAGGGCGTGTGCGGCTTGGGCACGAACCCGCCGATCGAGATCGTGCAGCGGATGTCGCGGGTGCCGGCGGCCTGTCGTCCGGTCTCGATCACCCGGGCGGCCATGTCGGCGATCGCCAGTACGTCCTCGTCGGTCTCGGTCGGCAGGCCGCACATGAAGTACAGCTTCACCTGCCGCCAGCCCTGGCTGAACGCGGCCGCGACCGTGTTGATCAGGTCGTCCTCGCTCACCATCTTGTTGATCACCTTGCGCAGCCGTTCGCTGCCGCCCTCGGGGGCGAAGGTCAGCCCGGAGCGTCGGCCGTTGCGGGACAGCTCGTTGGCCAGGTCGATGTTGAAGGCGTCCACCCGGGTGCTGGGCAGGGACAGCGACACCTGGTCCTCGGCGTAGCGGTCGGCCAACTGGTGGGTGATCTCACCGATCTCGGAGTGGTCGGCCGAGGAGAGGCTGAGCAGCCCGACCTCCTCCAAGCCGGTGGCGGCCAGGCCGCCCTCGACCATCCGTCCGATGGTCTCGATGTTGCGCTCGCGGACGGGGCGGGTGATCATCCCCGCCTGGCAGAACCGGCAGCCCCGGGTGCAGCCGCGGAAGATCTCGACCGAGTAGCGCTCGTGCACGGTCTCGGCCAGCGGCACGATCGGCGCCGCCGGGTAGGGCCACTCGTCCAGTTCCATCAGCGTGTGCTTGGCCGGACGGGCGGGGACGCCCTCCCGGTTCGGCACCACGGCGGCGATCGCACCGTCGGCGCCGTAGCTGACGTCGTAGAAGCCGGGCACGTAGGCGACGCCGCTGCGGGCCAGGCGCAGCAGCAGGCCTTCCCGCCCGTCCGGCCGACCCTGGGCCTTCCAGTCCCGCACCAGCTCGGAGATGGTGATCGAGGCCTGCTCGCCGTCGCCCAGCACGGCGGCGTCGATGAAGGCGGCGATCGGTTCGGGGTTGAAGGCGGCGTGCCCGCCGGCGATCACCAGCGGCACGTCCTCGCCGCGGTCGGCGGCGTGCAGCGGGATCTGGGCCAGGTCGAGGCTCTCCAACAGGTTGGTGTAGCCCAGCTCGGTGGAGAAGCTGACCCCGAGCAGGTCGAAGGCGGCCACCGGCAGGTGGTTCTCCAGGGTGAACTGCGGGATTCCCTCGGCGCGCATCAGCCCGGCCAGGTCGGGCCAGATCGTGTAGGTCCGCTCGGCGCACATCCAGTCGCGCTCGTTGAGCAGCTCGTACAGGATCGCCAGGCCCTGGTTGGGCTGGCCGACCTCGTAGGCGTCGGGGTACATCAACGCCCAGCGCACCTGCGTGGCGGCGAACTCCTTCGGCCGGGAGTTGACCTCTCCGCCGATGTACTGGACGGGCTTGCTGACCTGCGCGAGCAGGGGCTCGAGCCGGGGGAACAGCGACGCGGGCGCGATGTCAACAGTCATGGTTTGGCAAGCCTAACGCCCATCCGGCAAGCCGCAATACCGCTACAGGTCGTCGATCGGGGTGCGCGGGGCGGAGTTGTCGACCACCAGGTCGGCCTTGTCTGCCGGCCGGCACTCGCGCAGGTAGAGCAACTGTCCCTCGTAGTAGCGGGCGTTGCTCGGGTCGAGCGGATCCTGGTTGGCGGTGCCTCGTTCGTGGAGCCGCCGATAGGTCTCCTCGAACGGTACGTCGAGCCATACCGAGATATCCCACACCTTGCGGGTCCGGCTCTGCGCGAACGCCCTGCGGTGCAGGAACATGCCGTCGATGATCACCACGGCGTTGTCCGGGGCGACCAGCCACGGCGACTTCACCGGCGTCTCGTGGGCCAGGTCGTAGGACGCCTTGCGGTAGCGGCCCGAGCCGTCGTTGGCCAGCGGTTCCAGCACCTCGTCGTGGAACTTCTCGTAGTCGTAGCTGTCCTCGTAGAACCCGCGCGGCGAGGTCCGGCCCTGGGCGTAGCGGACCGATCTCGGGTTGAGGTAGTCGTCCAGCGAGATCCGGATCACCTCATTGCCGCACTCGGCGACCAGCACCGCCAGCTCGTCGGCGAAGGTGGTCTTGCCGGCGCCGTCCACACCGTCGATCCCGACCAGGGTGCGCCCGGTCCGGGTGCGGATCTTCGCACGAAGCCACTTGAGGCCTGTAGCGGCGTCCACGGGGGACACCACGTCGGTCTGCATGTCGATCATCCCTTTATCCAGCCGGTCCGGAGCCGGGCTGGCTCCCGACCTCTCCCACGGTACCCGGCAAGGCGGCGGGCGCCGCGCTCGTGACCAGGCCCAAACGCCTAGCCTGCCACAGAATGGCGGCGGCTGCGGCAGTGAGCAGGGCGGCCTGGACCAGGACGAGGGGGCTGCCCACGCCGGCCTCCCGGTCGAACAGGCCGTCGAGCCCGAGGAAGGGCACGAAACTGAGCCCGATCAGGTTGTTCACCACATGCAGGGCGATCGGCGCCTCGAGGCCGCCGGTCTTCCACACCAGCACCGAGGTCACCACGCCGAACCACAGGTAGTGGCCGTTCAGCCACGGATCCCCCGCGCCGTGCAGCACCATGAAGACGATCGACGTCAGCGCGGTGGAGATCACCAGCCCGACCCGGCGGGCCGGGAACCAGGAACCGATGGCGCGCGCCATCAGGCCGCGCATCGCCACCTCCTCGCCGGCGCTCTGCAACGGCGTGGTGAGCAGGATCGAGATCAGCAGGAACCAGGTGTCCGGCCCGACGGCCAGGCCCTCGGGGATGCCGGTGATCGCCAGTTCCACCCCGTACAGGACGAGATAGAAGGCGAGGGCGATCAGCAGGAAGCGGCCCAGCAGGCCCCAGCGCAGCCGTCCGGTGATCGCGAACAGCCAGCCGATCCGCTGCCCGAACACCGCACGATGGGCGGCGATCGCCAGCGGGATCGCCAGGGCGAGGCCGAGGTTGTTGGCCAGGAACAGCATCGGCGTGATGTCGATCACGCCGGACGCCAACTCGTCCAGCACCAGGTTGCCGCGCGCCAGGTCGTAGACCAGCGCGGCGACGCTGACGATCAGGACGGCCAGGAACCAGGTGCCGGCGAACATCAGCAGCGCCACCAGCGGGTGCCACCACCGCAGCCGGGGTGTGCGGTAGAACTCGTGGTACTCCCGGGGCACGACGGGCAGCGCGGACGGCGGCCGCGGAGCCCAGAAGGCGGCGGGTACGACGTCCGGCTGGGTCATCTCAGTGGCTCAGTTCAGGCCGGGGAACCACAGCGCGATCTCGCTGCTCGCCGATTCCGCCGAGTCGGAGGCGTGCACGAGGTTGTAGCGCTGGGACAGCGCGTAGTCGCCGCGGATCGTGCCGGGCGCCGCCTCGGCGCCGTTGGTGACGCCGTTCATCAGCCGGACGACCTCGATCGCGGACGGGCCCTCCAGCACCACCGCCACCAGCGGACCTGAGGTGATGTAGTCCCGCACCGGCGGGTACCAGTCCTTGCCGACGTGCTCGTGGTAGTGCCGGTCGGCCATGGCGGCGTCGATGTGGCGCTGTTCGAGGCTGACCAGGGTCAGGCCCTTGGCCTCGTAGCGGGCAAGGATGGCGCCGACCAGACCGCGGCTCACGGCGTCGGGCTTGATCAGCACCAGCGTTCGTTGCGTCATGGACGTGACCCTACCGTTCCGCGGGGCCGCCGCCGGGAGCGGCGGGCCGGGTCAGGACGCGGACGGTGGCTGCCCGGGCTCGGCGGCGGATTCGTCGCCTCCCGCGGCCGGTCGGACGCCGGCGGACCCCGACTGCTCGAGCCGGCGGCCGAGGACGAAACTGACCACCCACAGCAGGGCGAACATGCCGCCCAGCCAGTACATCCACGGGGTCAGCACGCCGATCCCGACCACCATCACCTGGGTGAGCCAGCCGAGCGGGTAGCCGACCGGGTGGCGCAGCAGGGCGCAGGCGGCGATGGCGACGACCATGCCCGTGCTGGCCGCGGCCACCGCGACCGGGACGGGGACGTTGTCGACCTGGATCATCCCGGCGATCGCCAGGCCGAACACGACGGCCTCGAAGGCGAGGATCGACACCATCACCTTGGCCATCGGGTTCTTGGCCGTGAGCCTCACTCCTGCGCCTCTCCGGGATGCACCAACAGCGACCGGGCCTGCCCGGCGGCATACACCGAGCCGGCGATCAGGATCCCCGCACCGGGCCCGGCCTCGTCGGCCAGCCGGACGGCCTCGTCGATGGCGTCGGCGAGCCCGGGCCGGACGACGACCCGGTCGGGGCCGAACACTTCGCGGGCCAGTTCGGCCAGCGCCTCGGCCCCCAGCGCGCGCGGGGTGTCGGCGATCCCGGTCGCGACGACGGTGGTGACGGCCTCGGACAGCACCTCCAGGACACCGCGGACGTCCTTGTCGGCCATCATCGCCACGACCGCGATCAGCGGCGTGAAGTCGAAGGCCTCCGTCATCGCCTCAATCGTCGCGCGGGCACCGTGCGGGTTGTGGCAGGTGTCGAGCACAACGGTCGGCGATCGGCGGACGATCTCCATCCGGGCGGGAGCGACGACGGCGTCCAGACCCTCGGCGATCACGTCGGCCGGCAGCGCCCGTCCGCCCAGGAAGGCTTCGCAGGCCGCCACCGCGAGGGCGGCATTGCGCGCCATGTGCGCGCCGAAGAGCGGCAGCACGAGGTCGCCGAGCGGGCCGTCGGCGGTCTCCAGCCGCAGCACCTGGCCCCCCACCCCGGGGGTGCGCTCGATGAGGCCGAACTCGACCCCTTCACGCAACACCTTGGCGCCGACCTCGGCGGCCCGGGCGAGCAGCACGGCGGCGGCCTCGGGGGCCTGACCGGCGAGCACGGCGGTGGAGCCGGGCTTGATGATCCCGGCCTTCTCGGCGGCGATCTCGGCGAGCGTCTCGCCCAGGATGTGGGTGTGGTCGTAGTCGATCGGGCAGATCACGGCGACCTGCGGGTCGGCGACGCTGGTGGCGTCCCAGGACCCGCCCATCCCGACCTCGACCACCGCGACGTCGACCGGGGCCTCGGCGAAGGCGACGTAGGCCAGCGCAGTCATCACCTCGTAGAAGGTCATCGGGACGCCGTCGATCAGCTGGGCGTCGACCATGTCGACGAAGGGCTGGATCTCGGCAACCAGTTCGTCGAAGCGGTCAGCGGCGATCGGCTCGCCGTCGATCACGATCCGTTCGGTGATGTCCTGCAGGTGCGGACTGGAGACCCGGCCGACCCGCAGCCCGAGGGAGCGCAGCAAGGTGTCGATGATGATGGCGGTGCTGCCCTTGCCGTTGGTGCCGGCCACCTGGATGACGGGGCAGGACCGTTGGGGGGAGCCGAGCAGGTCGCACAGCGCCTCGATGCGGCCCAGCCCGCGGGCGATCCGGTGTTCGGGCCAGCGTGCCTGCAGCCCGGCGACGACCTGGTCGTGGGAGGTGCGGTTCATGGTGGCCTCAGCCTAGCGGCGCGCCGCCTGACCGGTCCCACACGGAGAGACCGTTCTCCCGCGCCGGGGAGGTGCGGCCGCGATCGTGGCGTCCGCGGCGGCGTGGACGATGTGACGCCTCCGGTGGGGGTTCGTAAGATTCACCGCATGACTGACATGCCCGACCAGACCCTGACCGCCGCCAGCCACGCGGGCGTCGGGGTACCGGAGCGTCCGGTGCTGGAAGGGCTGGAGGCAACCTGGACCCGGCGCTGGGAGGACGAGGGCACCTACGCCTTCGTGCGGCCGCAGACGCGTGCCGAGGTGTTCAGCATCGACACTCCCCCGCCCACGGTGTCGGGTTCCCTGCACGTCGGCCACGTGTTCTCCTACACGCACACCGACGTGATCGCGCGGTACCAGCGGATGCGCGGCAAGCACGTCTTCTACCCGATGGGCTGGGACGACAACGGCCTGCCGACCGAGCGGCGGGTGCAGAACTTCTTCGGAGTCCGCTGCGACCCGTCCATCCCCTACGACCCGGACTTCACTCCCCCGGCCAAGCCGGACCCGAAGCGCCAGGTGCCGATCAGCCGGAAGAACTTCGTTGAGCTGTGCCTGAAGCTGACCGAGGTGGACGAGCAGGCCTTCGAGGACCTGTGGCGGACGCTGGGCCTCAGCGTCGACTGGAAGCTGCTGTACACCACGATCGCCCCGTCCACGCAGCGGATCAGCCAGCTGGCCTTCCTGCGCAACCAGGCCCGCGGCGAGGCCTACCTCGCCGAGGCGCCGACCCTGTGGGACGTGACCTTCCAGACCGCCGTCGCCCAGGCCGAGCTGGAGGCCCGGGAGTACCCGGGCCACTACTACCGGGTCGGCTTCGGCTCGGCCGACGGCCCGGTGTACATCGAGACCACCCGCCCCGAGCTGATCCCGTCGGTGTGCGCCCTGATCGCCCACCCGGATGACGAGCGCTACCAGCACCTGTTCGGCACCACGGTGACCTCGCCGGTGTTCGGAGTCGAGATCCCGGTGCTCGCCCATCCCGCCGCCGAGCCGGACAAGGGAGCCGGCATCGCGATGTGCTGCACCTTCGGCGACCTGACCGACGTGCTGTGGTGGCGCGAGCTCCGGCTGCCCACCCGCACCCTGATCACCCGGGACGGCCGGCTGCAGGCCGAGGCCCCCTCCTGGCTGGTCAACGCCGAGCCGTACGCCGAGCTCGCCGGCAAGACGACCTTCAGCGCCAGGGAGGCCATGGTCGGGCTGCTGCGCGAGGCGGGGCTGCTGGACGGCGAGCCCAGGCCGACGACCCGGATGGCGAACTTCTACGAGCGTGGCGAGAAACCGCTGGAGATCGTCTCCACCCGGCAGTGGTACATCACCAACGGCGGCCGGGACGACGACCTCAAGCAGGCCCTGCTCGCCCGCGGCGAGGAGCTCGCCTGGGTCCCCGACCACATGCGGCACCGCTTCGCCAACTGGGTCAACGGGCTCAACGGCGACTGGCTGATCAGCCGGCAGCGGTTCTTCGGCGTGCCGTTCCCGGTGTGGTACCCGCTCGACGACGAGGGCGAGCCGGACTACTCCCGGCCCGTCCTCGCCGCGGAGGACACGCTGCCGGTGGATCCCTCCAGCGACGTGCCCCCGGGCTACTCCGAGGCCCAGCGCGGTGTGCCGGGCGGCTTCATCGGCGACCCCGACGTGATGGACACCTGGGCCACCAGCTCGCTCACCCCGCAGCTGGCCTGCGGCTGGGAGAGCGATCCGGCGCTGTTCGATCTGACCTTCCCGATGGACATCGCGCCGCAGGCGCACGACATCATCCGCACCTGGCTGTTCTCCCGGGTGGTCCGGGCGCACTTCGAGAACCACACGCTGCCCTGGAAGCGGGCCACCATCTCCGGGTTCGTGGTCGACCCGGACCGCAAGAAGATGAGCAAGTCCAAGGGCAATGTGGTGGTGCCGACCGACATCCTGGAGCGATTCGGGGCCGACGCCGTCCGGTGGCGGGCCGCGATGTCGCGTCCCGGCATGGACTCGCCCTTCGACGAGAGCCAGATGAAGGTCGGACGCCGGCTGGCGATGAAGGTGCTCAACGCAAGCAAGTTCATCCTGGGCATCGGCCAGGAGTCGAAGACCTCGGCGATCACCGAGCCGGCCGACCTGGCGATGCTGGCCGCGCTGCGCACCGTGGTCGAGCAGGCGACCGCCGCCTTCGAGGAGTTCGACTACACCACCGCGCTGGAGGTGACCGAGCGGTTCTTCTGGCAGTTCTGCGACGACTACCTCGAGCTGGTGAAGGAGCGTGCCTACGGTGCCGCAGGCGAGGCGGCCGCCGGCTCGGCGCAGGCCGCGCTGCGGCTGGCGCTGAAGGTCCTGCTGCGGCTCTTCGCGCCCTTCCTGCCGTTCGTCACCGAAGAGGTCTGGTCGTGGTGGCAGGGCGGGTCGGTGCACCGCGCCGCCTGGCCGGTGGCCGACGAGCTTCCGGCCACCGGGGACGCCACGCTGTTGGAGGCGATCGCAGCCGCGCTGATCGGCGTCCGTGGAGCCAAGTCGCAGGCCAAGGCCTCGATGAAGACCGAGGTGACCCGGGCCGTGGTGACCGCCCCGGCTGCCATGCTGGACGGCCTGCGGCAGGTGGAGTCGGACCTGCGGGCGGTGGGACGGATCACCGGGGAACTGGTGTGGACGGACGGCGACGCCCCGCTGTCGGTCGATGTCGAACTCGCACCCGCGGCGGGATGAGCCGCGGCCACGGGTGGCGGGCTGCCTGGCCGCTCGGCCTGGCCGTGGTCGTCGCGCTGTCCGGCTGTGCCTCCCAAGGTCCCCGCGACAGCGCCGGCCAGGTGACCGCGCCCGCGCCGGTCGATGCCTTCTCCCTCCAGGTCGGTGACTGCACGGGCCCGCTGACCACCGGGACGGTGGAGAAGGTGCCGCTGTTGCCCTGCGGTCAGCCGCACTCCTGGGAGGTCTTCGCCGCCACCGAACTCGGCGGTGACGACTACCCGGGGGCGGGAGCGGTCGAGGACGAGGCCGAGGAGTTCTGCCAGGCACGGTTCAAGAAGTTCGTCGGCGTCTCGGTCGCCAAGTCTGAGTACGACCTGAACGTGCTGCAACCGACCAAGCAGACCTGGAACTCGGCCGGCGACCGGGCCGTCACCTGCCTGGCCGGCAAGGAGGGCGGCAAGATCGAGGGCTCGCTGGAGGGCGTCAAGAAGTAGCCCGCCACGCGGGTCCCCCAGCCCCGCCGGACCGGCTAGAGCAGGTCGCGCAGGACCGGGTCGGCCAGCCGGAGCACCGCAGCCTTGGCTTCCAGCGGCGAGGTCGACGCCCGCGCCGCCGCTGCCATCTGCTGGCACTGCTCCCGGCTGTGCAGCGCGAGCGCCGTGCGGACCGCCGGCACCTTGCCGGGAGCCATGGACAGGCTGGACACCCCGAGCCCGACCAGGACAAGGGCCAGGGCCGGGTCGCCGCCCGCCTCGCCGCACACCCCGACCGGCTTGCCCATCGCCCGCCCGCCGTCGCAGGCCAGCGCGACCACGTCCAGCAGGGCCGGCTCGAACGGGTCGAGCAGGCTGGCCAGTTCGCCCTGCATCCGGTCGGCGGCCATCGTGTACTGCGACAGGTCGTTGGTGCCGAGCGAGGCGAAGTCGACGTGGTACAGGATCCCGCGGGACCGGATCGCCGCGGCCGGCACCTCGATCATGACACCCACCTTGGGCAGGCCGAGCCCGCGCACCCGGGAGGCGAACCAGATCGCCTCAGCCTCGGTGGCCACCATGGGGGCCATCACCCGGACGTCGGCCTTCGTCGCCTCGTAGGCAGCCGCGAGGGCCTCCAGCTGGGCGTCCATCACGTCGGTGCGGATCATCCCCAGCCGCAACCCGCGTCGGCCCAGCGCCGGGTTCTCCTCGTGCCCGAGGTCGGCGAACCGCAGCGGCTTGTCGGCCCCGGCGTCCAGGGTGCGCACCACGATGCGGCGGTCCCCGAAGGCTTCGAAGACCTCGGTGTAGATCCTGGTCTGCTCCTCGACGGTGGGCATCGTGTCGCGGTCGAGGAAGACGAACTCGGTGCGGAACAGCCCGACCCCTTCGACCGGCTGGGCGGCCGCCTTGCGGGCATCGTCCGCCGTGCCGATATTGGCCAGCAGGGCCACCGGGTAGCCGTCCTTGGTCGACCCCTTGCCGGTGCCTCCGGCCAGCGCAGCCTCGCGGCGGCGCTTCCGCTCCAGCAGCAGGTCTTGTTCCTCCTGGGTCGGGTTGATGGTGACCTCGCCGACCCCGCCGTCGATCGCGACCACGGTTCCCGGCGGGACCGAGGTGATGCCGGTGGCCTGCACGACGGCCGGGATGCCGAGCTGGGAGGCGAGGATCGCGGTGTGGCTGGTCGGGCCGCCGGCCGCGGTGACGATCCCCAGGCAGGTGTCGACCGACAGCGTCGCGGTCTCCGCCGGGGCGAGGTCGTGGGCGGCCAGGATGGACGGCTCGGTGAGTGTGGGCACACCCGGCTCGGGCTGCCCGAGCAGCCGGGCCACCGTCCGGTCGCGAACGTCGCGCAGGTCTGCCACCCGCTCGGCCATGTAGCCGCCCAGCGCCAGGAACATGGCGGCGATCTCCTCGACGGCGGCGGTGACCGCGGTCGCCGGACCCTTGCCGGAGTTCAACTGGGTCTCGATCCCACTGGCCAGCCCGGGGTCACGGGCCATCATGGCGCCGGCTTCGAGGATCGGACGCGCGTGGTCGCCGGCGACGGCGGCTCGAGCCTCCAGGCCACCGGCGACGGCCTCGAGGACCTGCTTGACCTCGGCCAGGGCCGTGGCCGGATCGGGGGACGCGGTTTCGTCGGCGGGGGCGACCGGGGGCGGGCTGACAACAACCAGCGGGCCTACTGCGGTGCCGGCGCTGACCCCGATGCCGTGGAATGTCCGGGTCTCGATGCCGGCCATCGGGCTACTCCGCGTCCAGATCCCGGGAGAGCAGCGCCACCAGCGAGTCGAGGGCCTCGTCGGCCCCCTCACCCTCGGCTGACAACGTGACGACCTCGCCGTTCTTGGCGCCCAGGGCCATCACCATCAGGATGCTGCGGGCGTCGACCGGGTTGCCGCCTTCCTTGGCGATGGTCACCGGCAGGCCGGTGGCGGTCGCAGCCTGCACGAAGAGCGAGGCGGGGCGGGCGTGGAGTCCGACAGCGGAGGCGATGGCGACGGTTCGACTTGGCATGGGGCTACTCCTTCGTGACACCGGTTGCGTTCAACCTACCGTCCACCGGCCCGCTGCGGGAGGGCCGGGAGGATGCGGGATTGAACTGGCCCGCTGAATGGTTGAATAAGGCATTCCAGAACCGGTGGTAACGCTTGTACCGGGGTAATCTTCCCCAGTACTGTTGGCGGTCGTATTTTTGCCCGCGGAAGGGGGTTGCCGTGACTGTTGATCCCGCATCAATGGTGCTGGACATGCTGGCAGACACCATCGACGCCCTGAACAAGGGCATGTCTGCCGACGCGACCGTATTGGAGCACCTGGCGCACTCGGTCGGCGCCCAGGCCGCTGTCAGCGTCTACTACGACGAGGACGGCGCCCTTGAGCCGATCGCGCAGATCCCCGACCCGGACACCGCCCAGGACCTGCTCGACCACCTCATGGTGGTCGGCGTGTCCGGCATCGAGGGTCATTTCCGGATCGACGAGGTCGAGGGAATCGGGCACGTGGTTTTCGTCCTGATCGAGCCGATGGACGACGACGAGCCGATCGAGGGATTCAGCCGGATCATCGCGCTGGCCCGTCCGGCCGCCTACGACGAGGAGGACCGCCGGCTTCTGCACCGGGCCTGCCGGCCGCTCGCGGTGCTGTGGCCCCGGGCCGCACAGGCGTACGCCCAGGAGCGCGCCACCAGCGCCGAGTTCAACATCACCGAGCGGGAACGCCAGGTGCTCGAGCTACTCGCCCGCGGCCTGCTGGCCACGTCGATCGCTTCCCGGCTCAACCTGTCGCCGCGTACCGTCCACAAGCACCTGGGCAATATCTACCGCAAGCTCGGGGTGCACGACCGGCTGGTCGCGGTCGGGGTGGCGCGGGCCAACGGCCTGCTGCCGGAGGCTGCGCCGCTGCGCAGCGCCGGCAACGGCGTTCCCCGCTGACCGGGGGCCGGCACCCGGATCCGGGCCGACAACGACAGAACGCGCCGCTTCCAGCGGCGCGTTCTGTGGTCTCGGGGACGGGCTCAGGCGGTCTTGTCGCGTCGCTCGGCCCGGCTGAGTTCGGCGCGGGAGACCAGGCGCGGCGCGGCGCCCTGGTTCACCACGTCGGCGTCGACCAGCACCTGGGCGACGTGCTCGTCGCTGGGCACGTGGTACATCACGTTGAGCAGGATCTCCTCCAGGATGGACCGCAGGCCACGGGCTCCGATCCCCCGCTGCAGCGCCATCAGCGCGATCGCCTCGATCGCCTCCGGGGTGAACTCCAGGTCGACCCCGTCCAGCTCGAAGAGGCGCTTGAATTGCTTGACCAGCGCGTTCTTGGGCTCGACGAGGATCCGCACCAGCGCCTCGCGGTCCAGCGCCTCGACGGTGGAGATCATCGGCAACCGGCCGATGAACTCCGGGATCAGGCCGAACTTGTGCAGGTCCTCGGGACGGACCTCCTGGAACGGGTTGGTCGACTCGGCCCGGCGCACCGCGGCGTCGTTGTTGAAGCCGAGCGGCCGCTTGCCGACCCGGGCGTTGATGATCTCCTCCAGCCCGGAGAAGGCGCCGCCGACGATGAACAGGATGTTCGTGGTGTCGATCTGGATGAACTCCTGGTGCGGGTGCTTGCGGCCACCCTGCGGGGGGACGGACGCGGTGGTGCCCTCCAGGATCTTCAGCAGCGCCTGCTGGACGCCCTCGCCGGAGACGTCACGCGTGATCGACGGGTTCTCGCTCTTGCGGGCCACCTTGTCGATCTCGTCGATGTAGATGATGCCGGTCTCGGCCTTCTTGACGTCGTAGTCGGCGGCCTGGATCAGCTTCAGCAGGATGTTCTCGACGTCCTCACCGACGTAGCCCGCCTCCGTCAGCGCGGTCGCGTCGGCGATCGCGAAGGGCACGTTGAGCATCCGGGCCAGGGTCTGGGCGAGGTAGGTCTTGCCGCAGCCGGTCGGACCGATGACGAGGATGTTGGACTTCGCGACCTCGACGACCTCGTCCTTGCTGTGCTTCCCGGGCCCGGACGCGCCGGCGGGCTGGAGCCCGGCCTGGACGCGCTTGTAGTGGTTGTAGACCGCGACGGCGAGCGACTTCTTGGCCTGCTCCTGGCCGATCACGTAGGAGTTGAGGAACTCGAAGATCTCCCGCGGCTTGGGGAGCTCGTCGAGGCCGACCTCGGCGCCCTCGTTGAGCTCCTCCTCGATGATCTCGTTGCACAGGTCGATGCACTCGTCGCAGATGTAGACGCCGGGACCCGCGATGAGCTTCTTCACCTGCTTCTGGCTCTTGCCACAAAAAGAGCACTTGAGCAGGTCGCCTCCGTCACCGATACGTGCCACGGGCGGTCATCCTCCGGTTGTTCGAGCCCGGTACTTCGAGCCACTGCTGCAGGGGCGGGGCCTGGGCCCCTCCGACGGTACCGCGTGTGTCCCCCGAGGGGGACACAACACGGCGGTCGGGTGCCGGACGGGGCGGCGCCCCGCCCGGCGTACGGTCAGGCGAGGGCGGGCGCGCCCTTGCGAGACTCGATCACCGCGTCGATCAGACCGTACTCGACGGCCTGCTCCGCGGTGAGGATCTTGTCGCGCTCGATGTCGCGGCTGACCTGCTCGATCGAGCGGCCGCTGTGGTCGCTGATCATCTTCTCGAGCAGCTCGCGCATCCGGAGGATCTCGTTGGCCTGGATCTCGATGTCGGAGGTCTGGCCGAAGGTGCCCTCGGTGTAGGGCTGGTGGATGAGGATCCGGCTGTTCGGGAGCGCCATCCGCTTGCCGCGGGCGCCCGCGCCGAGCAGGATCGCGGCCGCGGAGGCAGCCTGACCGATGCACACGGTCTGCACGTCGGACTTGATGAAGTTCATCGTGTCGTAGATCGCCGTCAGCGCCGTGAACGAGCCACCGGGGCTGTTGATGTAGATCTGGATGTCCTGGTCGGGGTTCATCGACTCCAGGCACATCAGCTGGGCGATCACCGCGTTGGCGACGTCGTCGGAGATCGGGGTGCCGAGGTAGATGATGCGGTCCTCGAACAGCTTGGCGTAGGGGTCGATGCGGCGGAAGCCGTACGACGTGCGCTCTTCCCACTGCGGGATGTAGTAGTTCATCGGGTACCTGTCCTCGGGGCTAGTTCTTGCGGGCCGGACGGCCGTCGTCGGCGGCCTCGCGGGCGCTCTTGATCACCTGGTCGACCAGCCCGTAGTCCTTGGCCTGCTCGGCGGTGAACCAGCGGTCGCGGTCGGCGTCGGCCTCGACCTGCTCGCGCGGCTGGCCGGTGTGCTCGGCGATCAGGTCGAGCAGGATCTGCTTGATGTAGAGCGACTGCTGCGCCTGGATCTTGATGTCGGACGCCGAGCCGCCCATGCCGGACGAGGGCTGGTGCATCATGATCCGCGCGTGCGGCAGGGCGTAGCGCTTGCCCTTGGTGCCGGCGCAGAGCAGGAACTGGCCCATCGAGGCGGCCAG
>JAEZHJ010000204.1 GCA_023436925.1 Actinomycetes bacterium | reverse complement strand
CGCGGGCCGCGGCCCGGGACGGATCGGCGGCCCTTCTTCCAGCTGGGGGCGGTCGGACCGAGGACGACGACCCGGGTGATGCTGCCCTGGCCCAACTGGTCGTTGAGCCGGGCGACGAGCTGCGGAGCGATCTCGCGCAGCGAGGTCGCCCAGGCGGTGGACTCGGCGCGCACGGTCAGCACCCCGTCGCTGAAGGACTCCGGCGTCGAGTGGGAGGCATTCACCTCGCCGACCAGGGACGGCCAGCCGCCGAGCAGGTGGTGCAGGCTCACCTCCCGCGACCAGCCCGCGTCGTCGATGACCTCCTTGATCAGCTCACCGAGCGGTTCCAGCCCGTCGCGCGGCTGCTTTCCGGACGGCTTTCGCTTGGGCCGGGCGGGTACCGGGGCGGCCCCGCGGGCGGCGCGCGCGATCTGCCGGGCCAGGTCGAGGCCCTGCGGGTCGTGGTCGGACGGGGTGGTCATGGGGTTCCATCCTCCCCCGGTGACCCGGTCGCGGGCGAGTCCTCCCCCACCTCGTCCTCGGGATCGACTGCGGGTTCTGCCCCGGGCGCCGGCCCGTCCAGCGGGACCGGATTCTCCCCCGCCGCCACCTTGTACCGCCGGCCGGCAACCATCGCGGGCACGTCGGCCGGGACGGCGGCGGTGATCAGCACCTGCTGGGCCGACAGGGTCAGCTGCGCGAGGCGGTCCCGACGGGTCTCGTCCAGCTCGGCGAAGACATCGTCGAGCACCAGCACCGGCTCGACGCCGTCCGCCCGGAGCACGGCCAGGCTGCCCAGCCGCAGCGCCAGCGCGAAGGACCAGGACTCCCCGTGTGACGCATAGCCTCGGGCGGGCAGGCCGGACAGCGCCAGCGTCAGGTCGTCGCGGTGGGGGCCGACCAGGGACAGGCCGCGGGCAATCTCCTCATCGCGCCGGCGCCGCATCCCTTCGACCAGCAGTTCCTGTAACTCCTCCCGGCTCCGGTCGGCGGCATCGGGCAACCAGGACGCCTGGTAGCCGGCCGAGGCCTCGTTGCGGGTCGGCGCGATGTCGGCATAGGCCTCCGCCAGCACCGGCGCCAGGTCGGCCAGGGTCGCGAGCCGGGCCTCGACAACCTCGGCGCCGAGCCGGGCCAGGGAGTCGTTCCACACCTCCAGGGTCGCGCCGGCGTCGGGCGGAACGGGTCGCGAACCCCGCCCTGACAAGGACTTCAACAGGGTGGAGCGTTGCTTGAGCACCCGGTCGTAGTCGGCCCGGACGCCGGCCATCCGCGGCCAGCGGGAGGTCATCAGCTCGTCGAGGAAGCGGCGCCGCTCGGACGGGTCGCCCTTCACCAGCGCCAGGTCCTCCGGGGAGAACACCACCGCGCGCAAGGCGCCCAGCAGTTCCCGCGGCCGGCGCAGCGGCGACCGGTTCAGGCTGGCCTTGTTGGCCCGGCCCGGGATGATCTCGACCTCGAGCAGCAGTTGGCGGGGGTCGTCCGGCCCGGCCTGGACGCGCGCCCGCACGATCGCCCGCTCGGCGCCGTGCCGCACCAGCGGCAACTCGGTCGCGACCCGGTGGGAGCCGAGCGTGGCCAGGTACTCCACGGCCTCGACGAGGTTGGTCTTGCCCTGGCCGTTCGGCCCGGTGAACACGGTCACCCCGGCGTCGAGCGGGACGTCGGCGACCGGGTAGGAGCGGAAGTCGGCCAGGCTCAGGTGGGTGACGAACACGTCACGCGGGCAACCGCATCAACATGATGACGTGGCGGTAGTCCTCGCGCGGCTCGCCGTCGATCTCGTCCAGCCCCATCAGCAGGCAGGGCTTGCCGGGGGCGGTGAACGAGAACTGGACGTACGGTGCGTCCAGCGCCGCCAACGCGTCCTGGAGATAGTGCGGGTTGAACCCGGCCGCGGTCATCGCCAGGCCCTGGCCGGTGGTGTCGACCACCACGGCCTCCAGCGCCTCGACGGCCTGGGCCTGGTCGCCGGTGGCGGCCTCCAGCGTGATCGACCCGTCGGCGATCAGCATGCGCAGCGAGGTGTTCCGCTCGGCGACCAGCGCGACGCGCTTCACCGAGGCCTCGACCTCGGCGGTGTTCGCCCGGACGGTCACCGTCGGCTGGACGCTCATCAGGTGGCGGACCTTGGGGAACTCGCCGTCCAGCAGCCGGGTCGTGATCTCGCGGGTGCCGGCCGCGCCGGTTCCTTCGAAGCCGATCAGGCCGTCGCCGGTGGCGGCCGCCGAGAGGCTGAGCGTGACGTCGGTGCCGGAGGTCATCGACCGGGCGGTCTCGGCGAGCACCCGGGCCGGGACGAGCGCGGCACCCTCGCTGTCGGTGCTGCGCGGGTTCCAGGGCAGCTCCTTAAGCGCCATCCGGTAGCGGTCGGTCGCCAGCAACGACAAGGTGTCGCCCTCGATCTCCATCCGCACCCCGGTGAAGACGGGCAGCAGCTCGTCGCGTCCGGCGGCGACGACCACTTGGCTGACCGCCTTCGCGAAGTCCTCGCTGGCGATCGTGCCGGTCGATTCGGGCATGGTGGGCAGCGCCGGGTAGTCGGAGACCGGCAGGGTCTGCAGGGTGAACCGGGCGGTGCCGCAGACGAGCTCCACCTTCGTGGCGTCGGCAGTCAGCTCGACCGGCTTGTTCGGCAGCGAGCGTGCGATCTCGGCCAGCAGCCGGCCCGACACCAGGGCGACGCCCTCGTCGGCGACCTCGGCCTTGACCGTGACCTGCGCCGAGGTCTCGTAGTCGAAGCTCGACAGGACCACCCGGCCCTCACCGGCCCGGATCATCAGTCCGGCCAGGATCGGGACACTCGGACGGGTGGGAAGGCTGCGCGCGGCCCACTGCACCGCTTCCGCCAGGACGTCGCGCTCGAGTCGAATCCTCACCTTTGCTGCTCCCTACTCGTGTGGTGGCTCGATCATATCGGCGGCTGCCGGAGCATGCCGGTGCCTGTGGAGGGGGCGCGCCGGAGGGTTGGCGAGCGTCATCCCCACACTGTGCACGACCTGACTTTGAAGGATCTGGGATCAATTACATTTCGTACTGGTCATAGCCGGTGTGGATTCGGTGGATAACGGGCGTCCTGCCTTGTCGAGCCGCGAATCGGCTGTGGACGCAGGGTGTGGGCAACCCGAAATCACACGGGGAGGATTTGCGGACGACGCGACGGCCCTGCGCGGCCTCCACAGCTGGCGGCTGTTATCCACAAGGTTGTGCACAGATGTGGGTGGATGAGTCCGTCCGGCCTCAGCGGGCGGCGGCCTGGCGGATCCGGTTGGTCAGCTCCGTCATCTGGTTGAAGACGCTGCGCCGTTCGCGCAGCAGCTGACGGATCTTCCGATCGGCGTGCATGACGGTGGTGTGGTCGCGGCCACCGAAGACCTGGCCGATCTTCGGCAGCGACAGGTCGGTCAGCTCCCGGCACAGGTACATCGCCATCTGGCGGGCGGTCACCAGGACGTGGGTGCGGCTCGACCCGCACAGGTCCTCCACGCTGACGGCGAAGTAGTTGGCGACCGCGCTCATGATCATCGCGGCGGTGATGGTCGTCTCGCCGCCGTCGGGGATGAGGTCCTTCAGGACGACCTCGGCCAGGGACAGGTCGACCTCCTGGCGCTGCAGGCTGGCGAAGGCGGTCACCCGGATCAGCGCGCCTTCGAGCTCGCGGATGTTGGTCTGGATCCGGCTCGCGATGAACTCCAGCACCTCGGGACTGGCATTGAGGCCCTCGGCGGCCGCCTTCTTGCGCAGGATGGCGATCCGGGTCTCCAACGACGGGGGCTGGATGTCGGTCATCAGACCCCACTCGAACCGGCTTCGCAGCCGCGGCTCCAGCGCCACCAGGGAACGCGGCGGGCGGTCCGAGGTCAGGACGATCTGCTTCTCGGCGGTGTGGAGGGTGTTGAAGGTGTGGAAGAACTCTTCCTGGGTCTGGATCTTGTCCTGGAGGAACTGGATGTCGTCGACCAGCAGCACGTCGACGTCCCGGTAGGCGCGGCGGAACTCGGCGGTGCGGTTCTCCGAGATGGAGTTGATGAAGTCGTTGGTGAGTTCCTCGGTCGAGACGTACTTCACCCGGACGCGGTCGTAGTAGCTGCGGATGTAGTGCCCCACGGCGTGCAGCAGGTGGGTCTTGCCCAGGCCGGAGTCGCCGTAGATCATCAGCGGGTTGTACGCCTTGCCGGGCGCCTCCGCCACCGCCGCGGCGGCCGCGTGGGCGAACCGGTTGGAGTCACCGATCACGAAGGTCTCGAAGGAGTACTTCGGGTTGAGCCGGTCCGAGCCGGACCCGCGTCCGACCGTCCGGACCGCGGACGAGGTGGCAGCCGGCGGGGCGGGCGGCGGCGTGGGCTCCGGTTCGAGGAGTGGCAGCGCCGGCTCGGGCGAGGCGCTGCTGGCGGAGGGATCGATGGTGATCGCGAGCTGGATCGGGCGGCCGAGGTACTCGCTGAGCTGGCCCTCGATGGTCGGCCGCAGGCGGGACTCGACCCAGTCCCGGGTGAAGTCGTTGGCGACGGCCAGGATGAGCAGGGAGTCGTGCAGGGTGACCGGGCGGGTGCTGGACAGCCAGCCGCGGGCCGAGGGCTCCGAGCTGGCCCAGACATGACTCCACGCCGCCTCGAGTGCGTCAGGAGAATTTCCCGGTCCCGAGTCGTGTGGCTGCGTCATGTTCATCCTCACCGGTCCTGGGGCCGACCGTGCTGTCCACAGTCTTGTCCACAGACTGTGCACGGTACCCGGTCGGGACCTGCGTCGTCCCCCGGGTGGCTCCCTGCAGAGTAGAGATCGGTCCGCATCGTTGGCAAACCGTTGCCGAAGTATTCTCACACCGTGCGGCGTGTCGGCTCGACTACTCGACCGGTGGGTGTCTGGTTTGGTTCCAGACGGTGCTGGCGCGTATCGTTGGTTGGTCACTGTCGTGACACAGGCGTGCGTCCGACGTGGGCGCATCGGTCCCAAGTAGTTAGTGATCAGGGAGCATTCGCGTGAGCAAGCGCACTTTCCAGCCGAGCAACCGGCGTCGCAGCCGCACCCATGGCTTCCGTCTGCGGATGCGGACCCGCGCGGGTCGTGCCATCATCTCGGCCCGTCGTCGTCAGGGACGCGTCCGCCTCGCCGGCTGACGCCACACGGTGCTTCCACCCGCGTCCCGGATCCGGACGCCCGAGGAGTTCCGCGGCACGCTGCGGCAGGGCGTCAGTTCCGGACGCCCATGCGTGGTGGTCCATGCCCGCCGTCGGACGGCTGCGCCGTCCAGGGCGGGTTTTGTCGTGTCTCGGGCGGTCGGCGGTGCCGTGGTCCGCAACCGGGTGAAGCGCCGTCTGCGCCACCTGGCGGCTGCGGAGTTCGGCGGGCTCGACTTTCCGGTCGATCTGGTGGTGCGGGCGCTGCCGGCCGCAGCCACGGGTGACCTGACCGGCGACTTCCGTTCCGCTCTTGGCCAGTGCGTCCGGAGGCTGGCGGCATGAAGTACCTGCTGATCGGCCTGCTCAAGGCATACCGGCTGCTGATCAGCCCGCTCTACGGCAATGTCTGCAAGTACTACCCCTCCTGCTCGGCGTACGCGCTCGAGGCGGTGACCGTCCATGGGGCGGTGAAGGGCACCGCGCTGGCCGCCCGGCGGCTGGCGAGTTGCCATCCCTGGTCGCTCGGCGGCTACGACCCCGTCCCGGGAACCCCGGCGGCGGCGGAGTGGGATGCCGAACAGGCGGCGAAGGCCGCCACCATCAACGCCGGCGCTGCCGGTCCTGACGTGAGGTGAATCTGGTGAATCCGCTGCTGGTGCCGATGGATATCTGGTCCGACATCGGCAACTTCTTCAACACGATCATGCAGCCGCTGTACTACGCGGTCTCCTGGGTGTTGACGACCTTCCACTCGCTGTTCAGCCTCTTCCTCGATCCGGCGTCCGGGGCGGCCTGGGCGCTGTCGATCGTGCTGCTGACCGTGGTGGTGCGGACGGCCCTGATCCCCCTGTTCGTGAAGCAGATCAACTCTGCGCGCAACATGCAGCTGATCGGCCCGAAGGTCAAGGCGCTGCAGGACAAGTACGGTCATGACCGGGAGCGCCTCGGTCAGGAGACCATGAAGCTCTACAAGGAAGAGGGCGTCAATCCAATGGCGTCCTGCCTGCCGCTCCTGCTGCAGATGCCGATCTTCCTGTCGCTGTTCTGGGTCCTCAACAACGCCTCGCACGGGCAGGCGATGGGCATCTTCATCGACCGTCCGGACCTGATGGCGCAGCTGCAGAACGCGGAGCTGTTCGGCGCGCGGGTCTCCGGGACGTTCTGGCCGATGCAGGACGGCTGGGGCGGCACCCAGACCCTTGCCGCCATCCTGGTCGTCCTGATGAGCGTCGTGCTGTTCATCACCCAGCTGCAGCTGATGCGCAAGAACATGCCGCCGGAGGCGCTGACCGGCCCGATGGCCCAGCAGCAGAAGATGATGCTGTACCTGTTCCCGGCGATGTACCTGTTCATGGGCGTCAACATCCCGATCGGCGTGCTCATCTACTGGTTGACGACGAACATCTGGACAATGGGCCAGCAGTACATCCTCATCCACAACAACCCGGCCCCGAACACCCCGGCCTACATCGACTGGGAGGAGCGGATGCGCGCCAAGGGCAAGGACCCGGACGAGATCGCCGCGAAGCGTCGCGGTGCTCGCAAGCGCCCCGCCGCCACCGCCGACTACGACCCGACCAAGGTCGCCCGGCAGTCGTCGACCCGTCCGGCGGCGAAGGCCGGTGCCAAGAGCGCAACGAATGGCTCGGCTGCTCGTCCGGCCGTCCCCGCCGGCGTGGATGCCGACGGCTCCGGCCAGCGCGTCGTGGTGCAGCGCCAGCAGCCACGCCGCAACACCCGCGCGAAGCGCAAGTCCTGACCCTGCGATACCTCGGCCCGTGTGGCCGGCAAGGAGTGAGTGAAGTTGACTGACGAGACCATCGTCCAGCCTGCCCAGGACGCCGTGGAGGTCGAGGTGGAGCAGGCCGCTGACGCCGAGGCCACCGAGATCGCCGCCGAGGGCAGCGAGGCCATCGCCGAGGGTGCCACCCCGGAGCGCTCGAAGCGGGAGACCGCCCTCGACAACGAGGGCGAGATCGCCGCCGACTACCTTGAGGAACTGCTCGACATCGCCGACCTGGACGGCGACATCGACACCTACACCGAGGGTGGTCGGGCGCATGTCTCGGTGATCACCGACACGAACCTGCTGGTCGGCAAGGACGGTGAGGTGCTGGAGGCGCTCCAGGAGCTCGCCCGCCTGGCGGTGATGACCGAGACCGGCCACCGCAGCCGCCTGATGCTCGACATAGCCGGGCACCGGGACAAGCGGCGCGTTGTGCTTCAGGAACTGGCCGCCGCGGCGATCGCCGAGGTCAAGGAGACCGGTGAGCCGGTCCGGATGGCCCCGATGAACCCGTTCGAGCGCAAGATCGTGCACGACGCGGTCGCGGCTGCCGGTCTGGTGAGCGAGTCCGAGGGTGAGGAGCCCCGGCGCCGCGTCGTAGTCCTGCCCGAGGCCTGAGGGTGGACGGGGCAGCGCCTCGTTCTGTCTTCGGCGACTCCTTCGGGACCGCCAGTCAATATGTAGATATATTGACAACGCGGGGTATTGAGTGGGGTCTGCTCGGCCCGCGCGAGGTGGACCGGGTCTGGGACCGTCATGTGCTGAACTCGGTGGCCGTCGCTCCCCTGGTCCCGTCCGGGGCCTCGGTGGTCGACGTCGGCAGCGGTGCCGGGCTACCGGGCATCCCGCTGGCGATCCTTCGACCAGACCTGGGGGTGACCCTGCTCGAGCCGCTGCAGCGCCGCTACAACTTCCTGACCCTGGCCGTGGCTGAGCTCGACCTTGATGACCGGGTGACGGTGGTGCGCGGACGCGCCGAGGACCATGGTCATCGCTACGACGTCGTGACCTGCCGTGCGGTGGCGCCACTCCCCCGCCTGCTGACGTGGTGTGCCCCGCTGATCGGTCCGGGCGGACGCCTGGTCGCGCTCAAGGGCAGCTCGGCGGCCGAGGAGATCGATGCGGCCGGCCGGGAGCTCGCGCGGTTCCGGCTCCACGCCCGGCTGGAGCAACTCCCGGTCCCCGGCGGCGCGGACACCACATGGGCAGTCGTAGCGTCGTCCCGCTAAGCCGGCCCACTCCACACGCCAACCACCTGTCTGCGCTGACCCCCTGGCCTCCGCCGGACACAGCATTACGCCATTCATGATGGAGTCTGCCGCCCGTCGGCGGGGACGGCGCGTCCTGTCAGCCAGGGGCGTTATTCTCATGTTTCACGTGAAACTAAACCCAAGGAGTACCGCGTGTCTGTGACTGCCCCGACCGGCCCACGCCGGGCGGCGTTCGACACCCCTGAGTTCGCACCGGCTGAGGCGCTGGAGCCGGACGACCTCGATGCCGATGTTTCACGTGAAACACCGTCCGCTCTGCCGCGACCCGCGCGCACCCGGACCTTTGTGGTCGCCAACCAGAAGGGTGGTGTCGGCAAGACCACGACGACGGTGAACCTCGCGACCGCCCTCGCGCTCGGCGGGCTCCGTGTCCTGGTCGTCGATATCGACCCACAGGGCAACGCCTCCACCGCGCTGGGGATCGACCACCACGAAGGTGTTCCCGGAACCTACGAAGCGCTCACTGAGGGCAGGCCGATCGCTCAGCTCGTGCAGCCCTCGCCGGAAGCCAAGGGCCTCTGGGTGCTGCCGGCCACCATCGACCTCGCCGGCGCCGAGATCAACCTCGCCCCGATGATGGCGCGCGAGAGCCGCCTGCTGAACGTGCTGCGTGACTTCAGCTCGCGGCACAGCTTCGACTACGTCTTCATCGACTGCCCGCCGTCCCTCGGGCTGCTCACCCTGAACGCTCTGGTGGCCGCCGACGAGATCCTCATCCCGATCCAGTGCGAGTACTACGCGCTGGAGGGGGTCACCCAGCTGCTGCGCACTATCAACCTGGTGAAGGGGGCCATGAACGACCACCTGCGCCTGACCACCGTTGTGCTGACGATGTTCGACGCTCGTACACGGCTCTCCGCCCAGGTCGCCGACCAGGTGAGGGAGTACTTCCCGGTTGAGACGCTGGAGACGGTCATCCCGCGTTCGGTCCGGGTCTCCGAGGCTCCCAGCTACGGTCAGTCAGTCATCACGTATCACGCGGCCTCGGCTGGCGCCCAGGCCTACCTGTCCGCGGCGGAGGAGATCGCCAACCGGGCCGCGGAGGTTCTGAAGGGAGAGCTCTCGTGACAGCACCCAAGGCACGGACCGGACTCGGCAGGGGGCTCGGCGACCTGCTGCAGCGGACCGATCCCGAGCTGGCTCCACGCGGCGCCGCCGTCGTGCCCGAGGGCTCCCGGTTCGAGGAGATCCCGCTGGAGTCCGTTCGCCCCAACCCGCGCCAGCCGCGCACGGTCTTCGACGAGGAGGCACTCGCCGAACTGACGGCTTCCATCGCCGAGGTGGGGCTGCTGCAGCCGATCGTGGTTCGCCCGTTGCCGGACGGTGCCTTCGAGCTCGTCATGGGCGAGCGCCGCTGGCGGGCGAGTCAACAAGCGGGTTTGTCGACAATTCCGGCGATCATCCGCCGCACCGAGGATCACGACCTGCTCCGGGACGCCCTCCTGGAAAACCTGCACCGTGCCCAGCTCAACCCGCTGGAAGAGGCGGCAGCCTATCAGCAGCTGCTGGACGACTTCGGCTGCACCCAGGAGGAGCTGGCCGCCAGGATCAAGCGGTCGCGTCCCCAGATCTCCAACACCATCCGGCTGCTCCAGCTGCCGACCTCGGTCCAGCGCCGGGTGGCGGCCGGCGTGATCAGCGCCGGGCACGCCCGGGCACTGTTGATGCTGTCCAGCCCCGAGGCCATGGAGCAACTGGCGAACCGGATCGTCTCGGAGAACCTGTCGGTTCGGGCGGTGGAGGAGATCGTGGCGGTGGGGGACTCCGGCACGCGGCGGGCTGCGCGCTCTGCGGCGCCGCGAGCACTGCCGCCGGCCGCCCGCGAGGTGCAGGAGGCTCTCACCGACGTCCTGGACACCCGGGTCACGGTCGCCACGAGCGGGAAGCGCGGCCGGATCGTCATCGAGTTCGCCGACCTGGCCGACCTGGACCGCCTCAAGGATCTACTGATAAACCGCTAAGCCACTTTGTCGACACGGCGACAAAGCTACTGATTGCTGCCCTGTTTGCGGGCGCAGGGCGCTCTGGGCGGGCAGACCCGACCGGAGCCAGGGCTGGAGCGGCCCGGGCTCAGCCGCAGGCGCAGGTGACCAGGCTGGTCGCCGAGCGGTCGAGCCAGTTGCCCGCAGCCGTGGAGCGCTTGCCGTCGTGGGTGGCGCCGAAGGCGAAGGTGAGTACCGTGCCGTCCGCTGTCGTCAGGTAGCCCGCCAGCGCGTTCAACTTCTTCAGGGACCCCGTCTTGGCGTGGACGACCTCGCGTCCGGCCTTCTCGGAGGGGTCGTTGAACCGGTGCTTCAGCGTGCCGTTCACGCCCGCGACCGGCAGGCCGACCTTCACATCACGATAGGTCGCGTCCTTCAACGCCAGGGCGACGGCGCGGGCCAGCACCGAAGGCCGGACCTTCGAGTTGGACGAGAGCCCGGAACCGCCGTCGATCCGCATCCCGCTCTCCCACAGCTTCTTCTGCTTCAGCCAGGCGGTGATGGCAGCCGATCCGCCGGCGAAGCTGGGGGAGTGTCCGGTGGCCCGGGCGATCAGCCGGGCGTAGTTCTCGGCCGCCACGTTGTCGCTGTAGCGCAGCATCCGGCGAACCTGCACGCCGAGTGGGGCGGAAACGACCTTGGCGACTGTCTTGGCGCCCTTGGGCGAGGAGGCGGCACCGTCGAAGGTGACCTTGAAGCCCTTGGCCCGCAGCTTCGAGGCGAACATCGTCGCTGTGGAGCGTGCCGGGTTGCTGTACGCGGAGGAGCCGGCCATCCCGCCGTTGACCGTGAGCGACATGATCCGTGGGGTGTAGGACGCCCAGGACTGCTTCCAGGCCGCGGAGTAACTCGTGCCGCTGAACAGCGGCGCAGAGTAGGTGAGTCGGACGCTCTTCACCTTGTCCTTGGCGAGCGCCTTCGCCGTCGCGCTGACCAGTGCGTTCAGGTTCGCCTTCTTGGCGGGCACCGAGGACTTGGCGCTGACCAGGTAGGGGTCCCCGCCACCGACCAGCGTCAGTCGCCCCTTCTTCGCACTGACCACCTTGGTGGTGAAGGTCCGGTCCGCACCCAGGATGTCGAGGGCAGCCATCGCGGTAAGGATCTTCGTGGTCGAGGCGGGGATCATCGCCGTGTCCTTGGCGACCACCTTCTTCCCGCCGGTGGTGTAGACGGCCCAGGCGGTGGAGTCGAGCGTCTTCTTCGACACCCCGGCGAGCCGGGACGCCACCCGCGATGAGTCGACGCCGGAGGCGGCCGGCAGGACCAGCGGCGCGACCGCGTGGGCGGGTGCCGGGGCGAGCGGCACGGCGTGGGCGGTGGGGGTGAAGGAGCCACCCAGCAGGCCGAGGGCGAGCAGCGCCCCGGTCAGTCGACGTCGAAGCTGCATGGCCCTCACGCTAACTGCGTGATGGCCGTCGAACCACTCCGGAAGGCGCGTTCCTCAAGCCGCGGTTGAGGCCCTGACGAGGGAAATCACTGCGTGACGGCGTCCTGCTCCGCGGCCGCCAGCCGCGCCTGGACGTCCTTGCGGGCGTTGTACTCGGCGACGAACGACAAGAACGGGATCGTGCCCGCCAGTGCGATCAGCAGCAGGCGTCCCCAGGGCCAGTGCACCCGGCGTCCCAGGTCATAGGCGGCGATGATCAGCACCATGTAGAGGTAGCCGTGCGGCACCCCCGTCCAGGTCACCACGGTGCCGTTGTCGGCGAAGTACTTCAGCGGCATGCCCACCAGCACGAGCACCACCAGCAGCACCCCGACGACATAGGCCATCACCCGGTAGCGCAGCAGCGCGGAGCGGATCGCGGGCACCTGGTCGGCCGGGATCGGCGGTACCTGCGGAAGGGTCTGCTGGGTCACATCGGCTCCTGCTTGCGGACGTCTGGAAGGGCGACCGGGGCCGGGTCAACCGGATCCTCGATGTCCCCCAAGGTACCGTGCCGTCCGATCGCCCGGACGAAGCGGCCGGTCATGAACAGGGCGAACGCGGCGAACACCCACCACTGCAGCGCGTAGCCGTAGTTCTGCCAAGAGCCCTCGCCGGTGGGCAGCGTGACGGCGGCGGGCTCGAGACCCTGGTCGCGGGCGGCGTCCGCGGTGAGGGTGACGAAGCCCGGCAGCAGGTGCTGCGGCCACTGCTGGGCCAGGGCCGGCAGCCGGACCGAACCCAGTGGGGTCTGGGTGCCCGGCTCGGAGGGCAGGAAGACCCCGGTCACGAGCGCGGCGGAGGACGGCGGAGCCGGCGGTTGGTCGCCCGTCGGGGCAAGCCCGCGCACCACCGGCAGCACCCGTCCGTCCGGCACCTGCAGGGCGGTGAGCACCCGCGCGGAGCCGTCCGGCGCGGTGATCAGCACCTCCTGCCCGGGCAGGTACTCACCGGTCACCTCGACCTGGCGGCCGTAGACGTCGCCGACCGTGCCGTCGGGGTTCACGTTCTCCA
>JAEZHJ010000202.1 GCA_023436925.1 Actinomycetes bacterium | reverse complement strand
GGCGGCCGGCGCCGGCTCGGGGAACTGCCCCGGCGGCGGCGCGAGCGGGTTGGACTGCTGGTAGGCCTGCGGGTTCGGCAGCCCGCCGGCGGCGGCCGCGGCCCCCGCCTCGAGCTGGGCGTTGGTCGGCTCGGCACCGGGCCGCGGGGCGTCCCCACGGTCGCTGATCTCGCCGAAGTTCACCTGCGGGGCCTGCCGCATCGCCTGGTCGTTGACCTCGAAGTAGGTGGCCTTCTCGAACTTGAAGATGCCGGCCAGGATGTTGGAGGGGAACGACTCGACCTGGGTGTTGTAGTTGCGCACGTTGGCGTTGTAGAACCGCCGCCCGGCGGCGATCCGGTCCTCGGTAGCGGCCAGTTCGCGCTGCAACTCGAGGAAGTTCACGTTGCTCTTCAGCTCGGGGTACGCCTCGACACTGACGATCAGCTGGCGGACGGCACCGGACAGCTGCTCCTCGATCTGGGCGCGCTGTTCGCTGGGCACCCCGCCGCTGGCCTGGGCCAGCTGGGCGGCCTGGCTGCGCAGCGCCACCACCTGCTCAAGGGTGTTGCGCTCGTGGGCGGCAAAGGCCCGGACCGTCTCGACGAGGTTCGGGATCAGGTCGTATCGGCGGTTCAGCTCGACGTCGATCTGGCGCCACGACTCCTGGATCAGGTTGCGGGACCGGACGAAGCCGTTGTAGAGCGAGACCGCGTAACCGCCGACCGCCAGGACGATCAACAGCACGATGATGAAAACCCACATGGTGGCGCTTCTTTCGTTTCGCAAGGATGCAGGGCATCGCCAGCCTAACGGCAGGAGGTGCCAATCCGTCAGGGACTGCCCACGTGCCAGTGGCGGCTCAGGACAGGGCGAGGTCGGCCAGGCCGATGGCGTGACGGTACGGCAGGCCGGCTGCCTCGATGACCTGGCGGGCCCCGGTGTCCCGGTCGACGATGACGGCGACCCCGACCACCTCGCCCCCCGCTTCGCGCACCGCCTCGACGGCCGTCATCACCGAGCCGCCAGTGGTTGAGGTGTCCTCGACCACCAGCACGCGGCGCCCGGCGACCTGGCTGCCCTCGATTCGGCGCTGCAGGCCGTGCGCCTTGGCCTCTTTCCGGACGACGAAGGCGTCCAGCCGTCCGCCGTGGCGGGCGGCGTCGTGCAGCATGGCCACCGCCACCGGGTCCGCGCCCAGGGTGAGCCCGCCCACCGCCTCGAACTCCCAGTCGGCGACCAGCTCCCGCATCACCGACCCGACCAGCGGCGCGGCGGCACCGTCCAGGGTCACCCGGCGCAGGTCGATGTAGTAGTCGGCTTCCCGGCCGGAGGCGAGGGTGACCCGGCCGCGGATCACCGCGAGCTGCCGGACGTGTTCGATGAGCTGGTCCCGGTCGGTCATGGCCGACACCCTAGGTCACGCCACCGTCGCCGGCTGTGCCCGGGCGAGGCGGCGGACGCTAGAAGCCGAGCCGGACGGCGGCGGCCAGCGCCTCGACCCGGGTCGCCGCACCGAGTTTCCGGTACAGGTTGGCGCGGTGGAACTTCACGGTGTTCACCGACACCACGAGGTCCTCGGCAATCTGCCGGTTCGAGTCACCGCGGCGCAGCGCGGCCAGGATCTCCACCTCCCGCGCGGTGAGTTGCACTCCGGCCGGAGTGGGCACGGCGCTGGCGACCCGGCGGGCGTAGGAGAGGTGCCGGTGGCAGGCTGCGGACTGGTCGCGGTGCGTGACCGCGAGCCGATCGACCTCCGCAGGTTCGGCGAACGCGAAGGCGAGCGGCAGGGCGCCGGTGTCCGGCAGGTCTCCGCAGACCAGGGCGAAGGCCTCCCCCGCCTGGTCGACGTCGCCGGCGCGCAGCAGGGCGAGGGACTTCAGGCTCAGTGCGAGCTTGCGGGCCCGGCGCGGCAGCTGGCCGAGTTCGTCGGTGGAGAGGACCCGCGGCCGGTTGTGCAGGTAGCCCTCGAGGATCGACACCACCTCGCCCGCGTCGGGGTGCTCGCAGCGCTGGCCGAGGCAGCGCCTGCCGAGCGCCCGGGGCACCAGGAGGTCGAGGATCGCCGCCACCCAGCCGGCCCGGTGGGGACCGAAGTGGCGCCGACGCCAGCCGGGGTCGTCGAGGTAGCGGGCGCGCAGTTGCTCGAGCGCGCACCGCTGGCGCGTCCCGATCAGGGCGACGGCGCGGGTCAACAGCAGGATCGGCCAGTCACCCGGCCGGCTCACCCGCCCCAGCGCGGCGGCCGTGACCTGCTCGGCCCCCGCCAGGTCACCGGTGTCGAGGCGCAGCCACGCCTCGTGGACGGCGACCAGCACTTCGTCCAGTTCCAGCACCTGGCCGTCGCGGAGCGGGACCACGGCGGCGGCGGGATCGTCGGGGTCGGCGTGGTCCAGCAGGGCGGTGGCGCACCGCCGCACCCGCAGCGCGGTGTCACGGCGGCTGTCGGGGTTTCCGACGTCGAGCGGCGCGGCCTGGTCGAGCACCTCGAGCGTGAGGTCGGCGGCCCGGGCAGCCTCACTGAGCTGGTCGAGCCGGACCAGCGCCTCGCTCATCGCCGTCGTCAGCGCCACCGCCTCGCCCGGCCGGGCCACCAGGACGGGGTGGGCGGCCACGGCCAGGTCGGCCCACCGTCGGGCGTAGTCGGACGCCTCGCCGAGTTCGCCAGCCTCGCAGGCGGCCCGGGTCGCCAGCGCGAGCAGCGTCAGGCGTTCGAGGGGAGTGGCCCGGTGGCGTCCGGCCAGACGGCGGGCGTACTGGGCGAGCCGGACGGCCACTCGCGGCGAGGTCGTCCCGGAGCGCCGCGCAACGACCATTCGCACCAACTGGAGCGCGGGCTGGCTACCCAGGGCGGCGTGCGGCAACCGGAGGAGCGGCTGCCAGACCGTCAGGTCCATGGGGTCGAGGGCCTCACACAGGCCCTGCCGCACCGTGGCCTCGGCGGCCGCCAGATCGCCGGCCTGGACCAGCGCGGCCGCCGCCAGCGCACGATCACCGGACCGGGCGGCGCTGCCGGCCACGGCCTGGAAGGCTCCTGGACCGGCAGCGGGCGGCACCGCCCGCAGCAGGGTCTGGCGCACCTCCTCGTCCCACCGGAACACTGCCTCAGGCGATCCGGGGACGGTCCTGGTCTCGCCCAGCCCGAGCGTGGTCATCCGTCGGAACAGGCCCGGCCCGGCGTCCAGCGCCGTGAACTGCCGCGCCTGGTCTGGGGTGAACCACGGCAGGTGGGCGAGTTGCAGCAGGCAGCGCTCGTACCGACTGGGCTCGCGGTGCCCCGAGGGCCAGTGCCGCAACACCTGTGACCGGGTGACGACCCCGGACAGGCACTCCCGCGGCAGCCGGCGGAGCGCCGCGACCACCTGTCCGGCGTGGCCTCGGCTCGCCCGCCACAGCGCCTCGGCGGCGCTCGGAGCGGGCTCGCCGTCCAGGGCCGCGAGCAGCGCGGCCACCTCGGCTGGGTCGAGGGCGAGCTCGGCGTCCTCGAGGATGACCAGCGGGAGGTCGTCGGCAGCCGCCCGCCGAACCGTCCCCGTGGCGTCGGTGGTCTCCAGCAGGACCCGCAGTCCCGGCAGCCTGCGATGCGCGTGGGCGAACCCCTCGAAGGCAGCCGGGGGCATCCGCTCGGCACCGACCAGCGCGAGGTCGGCCTCCCCGAGCGGGCCGATCACCGACTGCAGGAGCTCGCTGGCGCGGGTCCCGGTCGCGCTGGCGGCCTCGGCGTAGGTGGCGGTCGCGATCGGCACCTGCTGGCGCTCCAGGGCCCGCAGCACCTGGGTGACGACGGCCGGCTCGCCGGGCTGGCGGGGGTCGAACTCCACCAGCGCGCGCACCCGTCGGGGCGACCGCTCGGCGGACCACTGCCGCAGCAGGGTTCGCTTGCCCAGGCCGGTGACCCCTTCCAGGATGACCAGGGGAACGGGTTCACCCAGCCGCGGCAGCAGGCGCTTGCGCGCGAGCTCGATCAATCGGCACCTCCCCGGGCATCAATGATGCCTGACGGTTCAACCGGGGCGGCCTTGGGCGGCCGCGGGCACAGCAGGCACCACGGCCGCACCAGGAGGCGTTGGCTAGGCAGAACGCCGGCGAAGCGCCACCAGCAGCAGGCTTCCCACGCCGATCAGTCCGGCCGCCAGCCCGGCAAGTGCCAGCGAGTTGGAGCCGGTGAAGGCCAGGGTGTCCTGGGCGACGCGGTCCCCCTCGCCGGACACATCGGAGTCCCCGAGCACCGCGGTCGGCAGGCTCGGCTCGTCGCTCGGCGTCGGAGCCGGGGTCACCGTCGGGTCGGGAGTCGGCGTCGGCGTCAACTCGGGCGTGGGCGTCGGGGTGGGCTCGGGGGTCGGCGTCACCGACGGCTGCGGAGTCGGCGTCGGGGTGAGCGACGGCTCGGCGGTCGGCGTCGGGGTCGGAGTCGGCTCGGCAGTCGGCGTCGGGGTTGGCGTCGGCTGGGGCGCCATGTCGGCCCCGGTGGGCAGCAGCCCCTTGAACAGGTTGGTGTGGATCTCCTTGCCACCGTTCAGCGCGGTGAACCGCTCGGCCAGCAACTGGCCCTCGAACTCGCGTCCACCCTGATCCTCCGGCGGGAAGACGATGTGCGCGAACGGGGCGTAGATGGCACCCCGCACCGGCTCGCCCCGCGAGGTCACCTGGATGGTGCCGCCCAGGCCGGACAGGTCCCACAGGATGTAGCTGATGCCCTCGCCGCCGGCGGTGTTGCCGGCCTGGCCGAAGGACGGCATCACCAGCCTGCCCTCGGTCAGGTCGTCGGAGGTGACCTCGATGACCAGCGGCGCACAGGCACTCAGGGTGGTGCCGGGGGCGAACTGGAACTTGGCCGCCGTACCGAGCTGGCTGAAGCTGATCCGGTTCGGACCGCTCGGATCAAGGGAGATCACGGTCTCCCCGCCGTGGCTGATCTGGGGAGTCCGCCAGGAGCTGACGTGCCTGAGCGCGATCGCGCCCTCCTCGGCCGGGAAGTAGGAGCTGAAACTCCCCTCGGTCTGGAAGGACGCGACGGCAGCCGCGGTTCCCGCCGGGTCCTGGTCGCCGGACCCCTGCCACGCCTGAACCTTCGACTCCAGTTGTGCGCTCTGGTTCGTCCCGCCGGACGGGTAGAAGGTGGTGCCCGAGCCGCCGAAGGCCTTCCGGAACCGGTAGCCGTCGGGCTGGTCGACCTGGACCAGCTTCGCCAGCCCCGGTCCGGCCACCGAGGCCGGCCGCCCGTCATCGGTCACCTGGACCACCTTGCCCAGGGAGGTGTTGGCGGGGTTCTGGATCCCCGGGTCGTAGGCGTTGAACAGCACCCGGTTCGGGCTGCCGTCGATCACCGGAAGGCTGTACCCGGCGCTACCGGCCGTCTTGTGGCTGATGCGGTACTGCGGGTTGGGGTTTCCCTCCTCGTCCCAGAACCGGGCCGTGCCGCCCACCGCCAGGGTGCCTTCGGTCTCGCTGTTGGCGAAGACCGCGTCACCAGTGGTGAAGATCGTGTAGCCCTCGGTCGAGCCCAGCGGGGTGGCGCCGCCCATCGGGTTCACCGAGCACGAGCCGGCGGCGTAGGACGCGGTCGGGGCGGCCAGCACCCCGCCTGCGATCAACGCCCCGGCAGCACCGAGCGCCACCCGGCGCTTCAACCTGGGGCTGGCCTGCCACGCCCCACCAGACCTGCGAATGTTCGAGCCGGACACCACTCGAAGTCCCCCTGAGTACCTCACCTGACATCGGGGCGGCGCTCCCTCGGAGTAGGCCGCGAGATTCCCGACCACGGTAAGAAGCCGTCCGGGCCGACTGCTCGGGTGGGGACGAAAACCTACCCCCCGACCTACCCGCTCAGCGCAGCCAGCCGCGCTCCACGGGGTCGGGGGACGCACTCACGTCCTCACCCGAGAACGGCGGCGCGCCCTCGATCCAGGCGGCGAGCGAGCCGCCGGCCAGCAGCCGGTAGGGGAAGTCGGCTCGTGCCAGCTGCCGCTCCAGCAGGGCCAGCGGCAACGGGACCTGCCCGGCCAGGACGACCAGGTTGCCGTAGCGGCGTCCCTTCCAGATCGGCACCTCGGCGCTCACCGCGACGTGCCGGAACACCGTGGTGATCCCGGCCAGGCAGCGCCGGCCCCAGCCGAACGGCGCCCGGTCACCCAGGTTCATCGCCATCACCCCGCCGGGGCGCAGCACCCGCGCCAGGTCGGCGAAGAACTCCACGGTGGCCAGATCAGCCGGGACCACGGCTCCCGCGAAGGCGTCGACGATCACGACGTCGGCGTACTCGTCCGGCATCTCGACGATCCCGGAACGGCCGTCGGTCTCGCGGATCTTGATCCCGCTCTGCCGCGGCAGCGGCAGCCTGGCGCGGACCGCCGCGACCAGCGCCGAGTCCGGCTCGAGCACGACCTGCGCCGTCCGCGGCCGGACCGCTGCCACCCAGCGCGGCAGGCTGAGGCCGCCCCCGCCGACGTGGACGACTCGCAACCGCTCCGCCGGTGGGCGGGTCAGGACGGTCGCCTCCAGCGCCTCGGCGATCCGGCGGACGTACTCGAACTCCAGCCGGACCGGATCCGAGAGGTCGACCCAGGACTGCTCGGTGATCCCGGTCCGCACCACGAAGGCACCGGGATGGATGTGGTCGGGAACGATCTCGCTCACCACACCTCCTCCGCCGCCGCTCCCCCCAGCATGCCCCCTCGGCGAGCAACGGGCCCATGGATTTCTGGGTTCTGATTTTGACTACCCCGAGGTTGCGATATTGTCTGGGTTAGGTAAGCCTTACCTCGGTTGGAGCGCATGCTCCACCGCCCGTCCTGAGAGGTTCCGATGCGATTCGTCCCCGTCCTGGCCGCCGGCCTGGTCCTCACCCTGACCGCCTGCGGCGCACCGGCCACCCCGGCCGGCCAGACCACCGAGACGCCGTCCGCCGCCGCCGGCGACGCCGCCTTCCCGGTCACGGTGAAGCACGCCTACGGCGAGACGGTCATCGAGTCGAAGCCGGAGCGGGTCGCCACGGTGGCCTGGGCGAACCATGACGTCGCCCTCGCCCTCGGGGTCGTGCCGGTGGGCTTCGCCGCCCAGACCTACGGCGTGACCGACGCCAGCGGCGTCCACGAGTGGACGGCGGCCCGGCTGGCCGAACTCGGCGCGGAGACGCCGACGCTGTTCGACGAGACCGACGGCATCAACTTCGAGGCGGTCAACGACACCAACCCGGACGTGATCCTGGCCGGCCTGTCCGGCATCACGCAGGAGGAGTACGACACCCTCTCCGAGATCGCGCCGACCATCGCCTACCCGGGGCTCTCGTGGGGGACGTCGTGGCGGGACACCATCAAGGTGGACGCCGCCGGGATGGGGCTGGCCGCTCAGGGCGACGCGCTGATCGCTGACCTGGAGGGCAAGATCGCCCAGGCCGTGGCCGGCTACCCGCAGATCGCCGGCAAGTCCACCGCCTTCCTCTACCTCAACCCGACCGACTTCGGCACGGTGGGCGTCTACACCACCAATGACGCCCGGGCCGCCTACCTGACCGACCTCGGGCTCACCCCCGCCGACAGCGTGACGAAGCTCTCGCAGGGCTCCACCTCGTTCTACGAGAACATCAGCGCCGAGAACGCCGACACCCTCTCCGACGTCGACGTCATCGTGACCTACGGCACCCCCGCCCTGCTGGAGCAGCTGCAGGCCGACCCGCTGCTCGGCGCCATCCCCGCCATCAAGCGCGGCTCCGTGGTGCTGATCGAGGACGGGACCCCGCTGGCGGCGGCCGTGTCCCCGCCCACCGCCCTGTCGCTGACCTGGGGTCTGGACAAGTACCTCCCGCTGATCGCCGCGGCGGCGGACAAGGCATGACCCTCGCCGCGCCGCAGGCCGACCTGGCCCCCGCCACCACGGTGGCGGGCGCCGGGCGGTCCCGGCGCGGCCTCGCACTGGGGCTGAGTGCCGCGGTGCTGCTGGCCTGCGTCGTCGCGTCGATCGCCTTCGGCGCCCGGGACGTCGGGCTGGCCGACATCATCGACGGCCTGTTCGCGGTGGACCCCCAGAGCGTGGCGGCGATCGCCGTCCGGGAGCGGATCCCGCGCACGGCACTGGCACTGGTCGCCGGCGCGGCGCTCGGCGTGGCCGGTGCCCTGCTGCAGGCCGTGACCCGCAACCCGCTGGCCGATCCCGGCATCCTGGGGGTCAACACCGGCGCCTCCCTGTTCGTCGTGGCCGGCATCGCCTTCGCCGGGATCAGCACCCTGCAGCAGTACATCTGGCTCGCCCTCGCCGGCGCCGGGGTGACCGCGGTCTTCGTCTACCTGATCGGCTCGATGGGAGGCGGTGGCGCCACCCCCGTGAAGCTCGCCCTGGCCGGCGCGGCCACCACCGCCGCCCTCACCTCGCTGATCAGCGCCATCCTGCTGCCGCGGATCGACGTGATGACGGTCTTCCGGTTCTGGCAGGTCGGTGGGGTCGGCGGCGCCACCTGGGAGGCGATGTTCACCGTCGCACCCTTCCTCCTCGTCGGGGCGGTGGTCGCCCTGCTGTCCGCCCGCCCGCTGAACGTCCTCGCCCTGGGCGACGAGGTCGCTGTCGGGCTCGGTGTGAACACCGGCCGGGTACGGCTGGTCGCCGGCCTGGCCGCCGTCCTGCTGTGCGGTGCCACCACCGCCGTCGCCGGCCCGATCGCCTTCGTGGGGTTGATGGTGCCGCACGCCGTCCGCTTGCTGACCGGCCCGGACCAGCGCTGGATCCTGCCGCTGTCGGCGGTGGCGGGCGCCGCGGTGCTCACCCTGTCCGATGTCATCGGCCGGGTCGTCGGCCGCCCGGGCGAACTGGAAGCCGGTGTGGTGACCGCCCTGCTGGGCGCACCGGTGCTGATCGCCATCGCCCGTCGCACGAGGATGCGTGCGCTGTGACCGCCATCGCCCTGGAACGCCTCGTCACCGGCCGGCGCAGCCGCGTCCGCCGGCGCCGGGTCGCCATCGGCGGGCTCGCCGTGCTCGTGCTCGCGCTGGTGGTGGCGATGCTGTGCCTGGGCGAGACCACCTACCCGCTCTCGGACGTGCTGCGCGTGCTGTCCGGCGAACAGGTCAAGGGCGCCTCCTTCGCGATCGGGACGCTGCGACTGCCGCGCGCCCTGGCCGGCCTGCTCGCCGGACTCGCCTTCGGTGCCGCCGGCGCCGCCTTCCAGACCATGCTGCGCAATCCGCTGGCGAGCCCGGACATCATCGGGATCTCGGCCGGCGCGAGCGCCGCGGCGGTGTGGTGCATCCTCGTGCTCCAGTGGAGCGGGCCGGCGGTTTCGGTGGTCGCCGTCCTGGCCGGCGTCCTCACCGCCGGGCTGATCGCCTGGCTGGCCCGGGGCGGCGAGGCCGGCGGGGGCCGGCTCATCCTGATCGGCATCGGCGTCGGGGCGATGCTGGACTCGGTGGTCTCCTACCTGCTGCTGAACGCCTCCGCATGGGACGTGCCCACTGCGGTCCGCTGGCTGACCGGCAGCCTCAACGGCACCCGGATGGCGGAGGTCGGGCCGCTGGCGATCGCGGTCGTGGTGCTCGGCGGCGTCCTGCTCGTCCTGGGCCGCGACCTGGGTGCCCTGCAGTTCGGCGACCAGACCGCCACCGCGCTCGGCGTGCGGGTGGATGCCGTCCGGGTGGTGATGGTGCTGGCCGCGGTCGGCCTGGTCGCCTTCGCCACCGCCACCACCGGCCCGATCGCCTTCGTCGCCTTCCTGGCCGGACCGATCGCCACCCGAGTGGCCGGTCCCGGCACCCCGGTGCTGCTGCCCGCCGCCCTGGTCGGCGCGGCCCTCGTGCTGGGCGCCGACCTGCTCGGCCAGTTCGCCTTCTCCACCCGGTTCCCCGTGGGTGTCGTCACCGGCATCCTCGGCGCTCCGTACCTGATCTTCCTGCTCGCCCGCATCAACCGCGCCGGAGGTTCCGCGTGACCATTCACCACACCCTTGCTGCCCAGCACCTGGTCGCCGGCTACGGCGTGCGCACCGTCGTGGACGGGATCGACCTGGAGATCCCCGGCGGGCAGGTGACGACCATCATCGGTCCCAACGCGTGCGGCAAGTCGACGCTGCTGAAGACGCTCGCCCGGCTGCTGGTCCCGTCCGGCGGACAGGTGCTGCTGGACGGCAACGACGTCCACCGGCTGCCGACCCGGGTCCTGGCCAAGTCGCTCGGCCTGCTGCCGCAGTCACCGATCGCCCCCGAGGGCATCGTGGTGGCCGACCTGGTGGGCCGCGGTCGCCACCCGCACCAGCGACTCTTCTGCAGCCCCACCCCGGCCGACGACGAGGCGGTGGCCGAGGCGCTGGCAGCGACCGGGATCACCGACCTGGCCGACCGCAGCGTCGACGAGCTCTCCGGCGGGCAGCGGCAACGGGTCTGGCTGGCGATGGCCCTGGCCCAGCGCAGCGACATCCTGCTGCTGGACGAGCCGACCACCTTCCTCGACGTCACCCACCAGATCGAGATCCTCGACCTGCTCACCGACCTGAACCGGCAGCGCGGCACGACCATCGTGATGGTGCTGCACGACATCAACCTCGCCGCGCGGTACGCCGACCACATGGTCGCCGTGCACGACGGACGGGTGGTCGCCAGCGACACCCCCTCGGCGGTCGTGACCCCCGATCTGGTGCGCGAGGTGTTCGGCCTGGACTGCCTCGTCGTCACCGACCCCGTCTCGGGTGGGCCGATGGTGCTCCCGCGCGGCCGGCACCACTGTGATCCCGCCGAGTCCCGCCCGGCTCATCAGGATGCTGCGGCACGCGGCTCGGCCGTCACCGCCGGGAGCGCCGCATGAGCTTCGGCTTCTTCCCCGTCCGGGTCGCCCGGGTGACCGACGTCACCCCCAGCTTCCGGCGGTTCACCTTCACCGGGGACAGTCTGGCCGGCTGGCGCGACCCGGGTTGGGACCAGCGCATCAAGGTCGTCCTGCCCTTGCCGGACGGGGACCTGGCCGACTTCCCGCGGGGCGAGGACTGGTTCCTGCGCTGGCGGGAGTTGCCGGAGGCCGACCGCCCGCCGTTTCGCACCTACACCGTCCGCAAGGCGCGGCCCGGCGAGGTCGACGTCGACATGGTCGTGCACCCGGTGGACGGGCCTGCCTCGGCCTGGATCGCCGAAGCCGGGGTGGGCGATGAGGTGATCCTGGTGGGACCCACCACTGATTCCCCGGCCCGGTACGGCGGGGTCGACTTCCTGCCTCCACCCCGAACCGGGAGCTACCTGCTGGCCGGCGACGAAACGGCGGCCCCGGCGATCGCCGCGATCCTCGAGCAGCTCCCGTCCCAGGCCCGTGGGATCGCTGTCCTGGAGGTGCCCGGCACCGACGATGTCGGCTACCTGCCGACCCACCCCGGCTTCGACATCCGTGTCTTCCCCCGGGTCGGACGGCCCCGCGGCGAGGCGCTGATCGGCGAGGGCTGCCGGGCAGCCGCCGAACTGGCTCCGGCCGGCGAGGCGCACGCCGTCGAGGAGGTCGACGTCGACCGGGAGATCCTGTGGGAGGCGCCGCGCAGCCCGCGCGGCGGGGCCGCGCTGGCGGCCACCCCGCTCTACGCCTGGCTGGCCGGCGAGGCGAGCGCGATCAAGGCGTTGCGCCGCTACCTGGTCGGCGAACTCGGAGTCGACCGGAGGTCGGTGGCCTTCATGGGCTACTGGCGTTCCGGCAAGCCTGAGTTCTGAGTCGGGAAGGCGGCGGCAAGCCGGTTTGGTCGCCGGAAGGTTGTCCGCCCCATACGATGGATACCGTCGAACGCCCGCACTGTTGAGGAGCGCCCTCGTGATCGTCGCCACACCCGTCACCGTTGACGGCCGCACCGCGCCAGCCTGGGGCAAGGCCCGCTGGGTGGGGGTCGCTGAGGTGACCGGGCCCCGCGTGACGGCCTGGACCATCCATGAGGTGGGCTGGGACGAGTCCCATGACCTCGGCACCCACGGCGCTCACCACGCCCGGGTCGTGAGGTTCCTGCGCGACCAGGCCGTGTCCGCGATCGTGGTGGACCACGTCGGTGCGGGCATGGCGCGGCTGCTGGACCGGATGGGGATCCCCAGGCTCCCGGCCACCCCCGGTGATGCCCGCGACTCGATCCTGGCCGCGGTCGCGGCCCTGCCTCCCGGGGCCTGGCTCAGCCCAAGGTAGCCGGCAGTTCTCCCGGCTGTCCGAGCACGTGCTCGGACAGGAAGGCCAGCACGGTCTGGTACCACACCTTGGCGTGCTGGGGGCTGAGCACCCAGTGGTTCTCGTCGGGGAAGTACAGGAACCGGTGGACGGTGCCGCCGTCCTCGGCGGCCGGGAGGCCCGACTCGGTGAGCAGCTCGAACCACAGCCGCAGCCCCTCGCCGATCGGCACCCGGTAGTCGCGATCACCGTGGATCACGAGCATCGGGGTGCGGATCTGGTCGACGAACCGGTGCGGGCTGTTGGCCAGCGCCATCTCGGGGGTCATCTCGCGCTGCCAGTAGTAGCCGTGGTCGGTGGTCGGGCCGAACTGGTCCAGCGCCCAGAGGCTGGCGTGGGTGACGATCGCCTTGAACCGGTCGGTGTGGCCGGCGACCCAGTTGGCCATGTAGCCCCCGAAGGAGCCGCCCATCGCCGCGGTCCGGGTCTGGTCGATCTCGGGCAGCGCGACGGCGGCGTCGGTGATCGCCATCAGGTCGGTGTACGGCTCGGCACCCCAGCGACCCCAGCCGCGTTGCACGAAGTCCTGGCCGTACCCGGTGGACAGCGCCGGGTCGGGCAGCAGGACGGCGTAGCCCTGCGCCACCATCAGCCACGGGTTCCAGCGCCACGACCAGGCGTTCCAGGAGTTCAGCGGGCCGCCGTGGATCCATACCAGCAGCGGCGCGGGCGCGGATGCTGAGGCCCCCTCGGGCAGCGCGAGCCAGCCGCGCACCCGCACGCCGTCGGAGGCCGTGGCGTCCACCTCGCGCAGCTCACCGGGCAGCGCCGGCAGCGCGGCCGGGGCGGGCAGCACGGTCTCGGTGACGGGTCGGCGCTCGCCCGGCTCCCCGGAGCCGAGGAAGGCGGCCAGGTCGATCCGTACGGGTTCGGCCGGGGCGGCGTAGCTCACCCGTAGCGCGTAGAGCGCGGTGCCGTCGGCGGCCACCCGCACGTCGGTGAAGGCGGCGTCGGCTGATGTGACCTGCTCGACGACGGTGGTCTCCCCCAGCCCGACCAGGAAGATCGGGCCGCGACCGTCGGAGTCTGCGGTCACCACCAGTCCGGAGCCGTCGGGCAGCCAGGCGACCGAGGTCGGCCAGCGGTCCCAGTCGTCGGCCAGCACGGTGGCCTCGCCGCCGCCGAGCGGCACCAGCGCCAGCCGGACCACCGGCGAGCGCTCGGGGCTGGTGACCGTTTCGCGCAGAAAGGCGACCCGGGTGCCGTCGGGCGAGATGGTCGGGGCGTGCGCCTCGGCGTCCGGATCGTCGACGAGGGTGCGACGCTCACCGGTGGCGGTGTCGATCGCCACCAGGGTGGAGCGCACCGCAGCCCCGGGGGCGGCGACCGACCAGCTCGTCACAATGGTGGCACCGTCGGCGGAGAGGTCGGCGGTGTGCTCGAGCAACTGCCGGCCAGCGCCGGTCAGCTGCCGCAAGGTGAGCAGGCCCGGCGCCTGCCAGGGCGCGTCCTCGCCGTCCGGGACGGGCATCGGGGACGCCGGCTCGTCCTTCGCCGCGGCGAGGTCGGCGACGAACCGGCGGGGCTGGTCGGGGCCGAGGTCGTGGTCCCAGTGCCGCACCGGGTAGGAGTCGTGGAGGATCGCCTGCACC
>JAEZHJ010000121.1 GCA_023436925.1 Actinomycetes bacterium | reverse complement strand
CGATCGGATCACCCGCATGGTCAACCTCGCCTCGTCCCCGCAGAACGCACCGACCGCCCCCCGGCGGGCACCGCGACGACCGCTGCTGGTCGGGCTGGGCGGCACCGCCGCCCTGGCCGCCGCAGCGTTCGTCGCGGTGTCGGCGCTCACCCCGTCCGCCACCGCCGCGACCCAGCTGGTGCTACCCGCCGGTGACGGCGGGATGGCTGCCGGAGCCTGCCCAGTCCTGACCCCGGAACTGTTGAGCCCGTTGCCGCTGGCCGTCGAGGGTGAGGTCACCGCCGTCAGCGACGGGCTCGTCACCCTGCACGTCAGCCACGTCTTCCGCGGCGATCCCGGTACTGTCGTGGAGGTTCGCCGGCCGGCTGCGGCCGAGGGCGACTACTCCGCCTTCGAGTTCACGCTCGGGCAGGACTACCTGCTCGCCGCCGGCGACACCGACCCGGCCGAACCCGCTCTCGAGATCGCGCTGTGCGGGCTGTCCGGCCCCGCGAGCCCGGAGCTGCGAGACGCTTACGACAAGGCCTTCCGCTAGCAGTCCTGATTTCTGCGCGGAAGTGGTGCCGCAAATGATTTTGGCACCACTTTCGTCCAGTTAATTCGAACCGGCCCCGCGGGCAGCCATACGGGCAAGAATGCGTACAGGCCGGGCATCGCGCAGGTGTCTGGTGAGCACGCAGCCTGACAGGACGAGCCCATGAGCACCTCTCCCCGGTTCCCCGGAGTCCCCACCGTCATCAACGGCAACGGCGCCGTCGCCCACGTGATGAAGCACGTGTGCGGCGGGGTCATCGGGTACCCGATCACTCCCTCGACGGAGATCGCCGAGCTGTTCGAGGCCGCCCGTGCCGAGGGCCAGGTCAACGTCTGGGGCCGGCACCCCTTCTTCGTGGAGACCGAGGGCGAGCACTCTGCCCAGAGCGGTGCCCTCGGCGCCGCGCTGACCGGAGGCAACTTCATCTCCAACGCCTCCTCCAGCCAGGGCATCCTGTACGGCCTGGAGTCGCACTACGTCACCGTCGGCAAGAAGATCGGCGGCTTCGTGCTGCAGGTCGCCGCCCGGGTCGTCACGAAGCACTCGCTGAACGTGATGGCCGGCCATGACGACATCTACGCCATGCTGCCGACCGGCTACACCATCCTGTTCGGGTCGAACCCGCAGGAGGCCGCCGACCTGGCCGCGATCGCCTTCCGCACCTCGTCGCTGTCCCTGATCCCGGTCGCCAACGCGATGGACGGGTTCGCCACCAGCCACGTGATGAGCGAGGCCTGCCTGCCCGAGCCGGAACTGCTGCGCACCTACCTCGGCGACCCGAACGGCCGGATCGACTGCCCCACCGTCGCCCAGGAACTCCTGTTCGGCGCCAAGGGACGGGTCTTCCAGCTCGGCGCCTTCCTCGACCGGCACGCCGGCGACTTCCAGCCCGACGACCTGGCGGCGTTGCGCGCCCAGCTGGCCTCGATGGCCGAGCAGATCGAGGCCGACGAGGCCGGCGACCTGGTCGAGGGCACCCTGGCCTGGCTGCCCGAGTCGCTGCGGGCGCAGTGGCGCCGGCAGTGGCGCGGCGCCTGGCGCAAGGGCACCCGCCAGCTGGTCCCCGCCCTGGTCGACCCGCACAACCCCGGCCTGACCGGTCCGGTCCAGAACCAGCCCGATTTCCAGGCCGGCGCCGCCGACCACCGCACCCACTTCGCCGCCGCCGTCCCGGCGCTGGTCCGCCAGGCGATGGCCGAGTACGCCGAACTCACCGGACGCACGTACTCCCCCGTCGAGGCCTACGACACCGCCGACGCCGACTACGTGATGGTCGGCATGGGCTCGATCACCGACGACGTCCGCGCCGTGCTGCCCTACCTGCGCTCCCTCGGCCTCAAGGTCGGCGTGGTGTCGGTCAAGCTGCTGCAGCCCTTCCCCGAGGCCGAGCTGGTCGCCGCGATCGGCAACGCGAAGGCCGTCACGATCCTGGAGCGCTCCGACGACACCGCGCTCACCCGGCTGGTCACCCAGGCGCTCTACCACGCCCGGCTGTTCCCGAAGCTGACCACCGCGATCTTCGGCCTGGGCGGCCACGACGTCCAGCCCCGCCACCTGGTCGCCGCCTTCGAGAACATGGTCTCGGGCACCGGCGCCCCGCTGGTCTACCTCGGCTCGCAGTTCTTCATCAAGAACCCGACCCCGGCGATCGCCGCGATGCAGGACAAGCTGCGTGCCGCCTACCCCGAGACCGAACTGATGGCGCTGGAGACCCGCGCCAACCCGGTCGTGCTGCCCGCCGATGCGCTTCGGATCCGGTTCCACTCGGTCGGCGGCTACGGCACCATCGCGACCGGCAAGCTGCTCACCGACATCCTCGCGGGGATGCTCGGCATGCACTCCAAGTCCGCCCCCAAGTACGGCTCGGAGAAGTCCGGCGCGCCGACCAACTACTACATCACCCTGTCGCCCGAGCCGGTACTCATCACCAACGCCGAGCTTGAGGACGTCGAGGTCGTGGTGGCCCCCGACCACCAGGTGTTCTCCCACACCAACCCGCTCAAGGGCCTGGTCCGCGGCGGCACCCTGATCATGCAGTCCAGCCGCACCCCGCTCGAGGTCTGGGCCGAACTGCCGGCGCACGCCCGCCGGGCGATCCGGGAACGCGAGATCCGCTTCCTGGTGCTGGACGCCTTCAAGGTCGCCCGCACCCACGCGCCGCACCCCGAGCTCGAGACCCGCATGATGGGCATGGCCTTCATCGGGGCGATCATCGGCCACGTCGACCGGGTCGCGCGCGGCGCCTCCCTGCAGGAGGTGGAGGCCGGCGTCCAGGCCGAACTGGCCAAGAAGTTCGGCCGCAAGGGCCAGTCGGTGGTGGAGGCCAACATGGCCGTCATCCGTGACGGCATGAAGGCGGTCGCGGTCAGCTACACCGACCCCGAGTTCGCCGCGGTGGAGGAGCGTCCGGCGGCCCAGGCGGCCCGTCCGTCGCTCTCCCAGCTGATGACCCCGGCGGTCAGCCGGGCCCGCACCACCGGGCTGTTCGACCCCGGCTACTACGACGAGATCATGGCCCGCCCCTTCCGCGAGGGCACCGTCGACGAGGCGCCGGTCATGCCCGGCACCGGCCTGTTCATGCCGATCGGCACCGCCGCCGGCAAGAACAAGGGCATGTTCCGCCGCACCGTGCCGGTCTTCGACGCCGCGGCGTGCACCGCGTGCATGGAGTGCGCCCTGGCCTGCCCGGACAACGCGATCCCGAACACCGGGCACGAGATCTCCGACCTGCTGCATGTCGCCATCGACGCCACCTCCCTGCCGGAGACGGCTCGCGCCCGGTTGCGCGAGCTGGTCACCGAGTGGTCGGCCGAGATCCGCCGCCTGATGCTCGCCGATGCCTCCGCCGACGACTTCGCCGCGGTGGCCCGGGACGCGATCGCGGCGCTGCCGCCCAAGCGCGTGCTGGCCAAGCACCTCGACGAGGTAGTCGAGCAGGTCGCCGCCTTCCCGGTGGCACGCACCCGTCCGCTGTTCGACGCCATGGAGAAGCAGGAGCCCGGCACCGGCGCCCTGTTCTCGGCGGTCGTCGACCCGTGGAAGTGCACCGGCTGCCTGCAGTGCATCGAGGTCTGCGGCCCCGACGCCCTCACCTCCGCCGCCCAGGACGACGTCCTGCTCGGCATGCTGGAGACCCGGTTCGAGCGGCTCACCCAGCTGCCCGACAGCCCGTCCCGCCTGGTCGCCGGCGCCACCGGCGAGTCCGGCGACATCAAGCGCGTGCTGCTCAGCCGGGACAGCTACTACTCGATGACCGGCGGCCACGGCGCGTGCCGCGGCTGCGGTGAGGTGACCGCGATCCACCTGCTCACCTCGTTGAACCGGAACCTCGACGCCACCCGGCGCACCGAGCACCTGCGCGAGCTCGACACCACCCTGCAGCAGCTCCAGGAACTGCTCGCCACGGTGCCGGCCGGCAGCCCGCGGGCCAAGCGGATCAGCGACTCGATCGCCGAGCTCGAACACCGGCTCTACCTGTACGAGTCCGGCCCGACCGGCAACGGCCCCGCCCCGGCGGTGATTGCCAACTCCACCGGTTGCTCCAGCGTGTACGCCTCGACGATGCCGTTCCAGCCCTACCTGGATCCGTGGGTCAACGGTCTGTTCCAGGACGCCCAGCCGCTCGCGGTCGGCATCTTCGAGGGCTTGGTCTCCGGCCTGGTGGACGAGGTGCGGGCGCTGCGGGTCGCCAAGCTCGAGTTGGCCGGGAACTACCAGCCGGCGCAGCACGATGCGGCCCTGCGCACCCTGAGCTGGCGGGACTTCACCCCGGCCGAGCGGGCGCTGATCCCGGCGGTGCTCACGATCAGCGGCGACGGCGCGGCCTTCGACATCGGCTTCGGCGCCCTGTCACGGGTGCTGGCCGGCGGCACGCCGATCAAGTCCCTGGTGCTCGACACCGGCGGCTACTCCAACACCGGCGGCCAGGCTTCCACGGCCAGCTTCCCCGGTCAGGACGCGGACCTGGCCCGCTACGGCTCGGCCCACACCGGCAAGACGGAGACCCGCAAGGAGCTCAGCCTGCTGGCGGCCTTCCACCCCGGGGTGTTCGTCTGCTCCACCGCGACCGCCTACCACGGCCACTTCCTGCGCGCGGCGGCCGACATGCTGAGCTTCAGCGACGGTGCGGCCCTGATGGTCAGCTACGCGCCGTGCGACACCGAGAACGGCATGCCGGAGGACCTGGCCAATGCCCGCTCCCGGCTGGCCGTCGAGAGCCGGATGAGCCCGCTGTTCGTCCACGATCCGCGGCGCGGCCGCAGCCTGCCGGAGCGGTTCAGCCTGGCCGGGAACCCCGATCCGGACCAGCTGTGGAGCACCCAGACGCTGGACTACCTGGACGAGTCGCGGAACCTGAAGCTGATGACCATCCCGCTCACCCCGGCCGACTTCGCCCTGGGCGAGGTCCGGTTCGCCAAGCAGTTCCGCTGGCTGGCGGTGCACGAGGAGGCCTCGGCGGTCCCGATGGTCGACTACATCGAGCTGCCGGCCGACGAGCGGGCGGGCAAGATCCCGTTCATCTACACCACCGACCGGCGCAAGCAACTGGTCCGGATGGCGTGCTCGCCGGCGATCGTCGCCCTGGTCGAGGACCGCAAGCGGCACTGGCTGACCCTGCAGTTCCTGGCCGGGCAGTCCGAGGCCCTGCTCACCGCGCAGCACCGCAGCGAGGTCGAGGCACTCGCCGCCCGGTACGCCGAGGCGGTCCAGGAGCGGGAGGCCTCGCTCGACTCGATCGCGCGGGCCATGGCCGACCTGGCCACCTCGAGCCCGGCCCCGGTCGGCGGGCCGCTGCAGCTGGGCCTGGCCGGCCCGGTGGCCCCCGCCGGCACGGCCACGTCGGCCGCAGCGCCGGCGAGCGCCGAGCGCCCGATCTGGCTCGATCCGGACGACCTGCCGCGGTGCAACGACTGCGCCACCTGCTACCAGGAGCTGCCGCAGCTGTTCGAGAAGGCGACCGTGGTCGTCGAGGGAGCCCCCAGGACGGTCGGACGGATGCGCGCCGGCAGCCTGGACGGCGTCCAGCTCACCCCGGACCTGGAGGCCCGGATCGCCCGCGTGAAGGCCACCTGTGACGCGGAGATCATCCGATGAGCAGCATCTCCTTCATCAACCAGCTCGGGTTGCTGGAGCGGCGGCTCACCGCCGACCCGCGGGCCTTCCGCGAGCTGTTCACCGCCGACGGCATGGAGGCCGTGGCCTGGGAGTTCCGCCAGCCGGAACTCTCGGCGGAGTTCACAGCCGCCCTGTGGGAGGCCCTCTCCCGCGACGACGACGCCAGCCGCGTCCTGATGCGCTTCCTGTGGCGGCTGCCGGTCGGCAAGAAGCGGGCCTTCGTCCGGGCCCTGGACGCCCACCTGTCCGACCGGTACCCGATGTTCGCCGGACTGTCGACGAACTGGCCGGCCGGATCGGCGATCCCGCCCTACATCCGCGAGCCCGAGGACCGCTGCGAGGACTTCGAGCTGGTCAACAAGGGCTACCTGGGTTACATGGACCTCGGCTACACCCGCCGGGACGTGGAACTGTTCGTCTGGCTGGAAGCGCTGCGCGACAAGCAGTGCGCGGAGGCGCCCTGCGAGCTGGGCGTCCTGCTGCAGGGCCACCGCGAGCCGCAGGGCGGCTGCCCGGTGCGGATCAAGATCCCGGCCATGTTCGAGCTGATCGGCAACGGCAGGTTCCAGGAGGCCCTCGAGCTGCTCGAGTCCTGCAACCCGCTGCCGAACGTCACCGGCCGGGTCTGCCCCCAGGAACTCCAGTGCCAGGGCATGTGCATCCACAAGCAGGCGATGACCATCGGACAGCTCGAGTGGTTCCTGCCCGAGTGGGAGAAGGTGGCCGACCCCGATGCCACCAGCCGCCGGTTCGCCCACGTCCGCGACCCGTGGCTGCTGGCCACCAAGCCGCCGATCGCCATCGTCGGCTCCGGGCCGTCCGGCCTGATCACCGCCTACCTGCTGGCCGAGGAGGGCTTCCCGGTCACCGTCTTCGAGGCCTTCCACGAACTGGGCGGCGTGCTGCGCTACGGCATCCCGGAGTTCCGGCTGCCGAACCAGCTGATCGACGACGTGGTCGCCAAGATCAAGCTGCTCGGCGGCAAGTTCGTCACCAACTTCGTGGTGGGCAAGACCGCCACGATCGAGCAGCTGCAGGAGGCCGGCTTCGCCCGCGTCTTCGTCGGCTCCGGCGCCGGGCTCCCCCGCTTCCTGAACGTGCCGGGCGAACACCTGCTGAACGTGATGAGCGCCAACGAGTTCCTCACCCGCGTCAACCTGATGCAGGCCCACAAGGAGGAGCGGGAGACACCGCTGCCGTTCGTGCGGGGCAAGCACGTCCTGATCATCGGCGGCGGCAACACCGCCATGGACGCTGCGCGCACCGCCCGCCGCCTCGGCGGGAACGTGACCATCGTCTACCGGCGCACCCGCGCCGAGATGCCGGCCCGCGTCGAGGAGCTGGAGCACGCGCTGGAGGAGGGCATCGAGCTGGCGGTGCTGCGCTCCCCCATCGAGTTCACCGGTGACAAGACCGGGTTCGTGACCGGCGCCACCGTCGAGGTGATGGGCCTGGGTGAGCCGGACGCGTCCGGCCGCCGCAGCCCGCTGCCCACCGGCATCACCGAGCACATCGACGCCGACCTGGTGATCATGGCCCTGGGCAACTCGGCCAATCCGATCATCAAGGACTCCGAACCGCGACTGACGGTCTCCCGCTACGGCACCATCGAGCAGCCCGAGGACGGCTCGAAGGAGACCTCGCTGGCCGGGGTGTACACCGGCGGTGACGCCGCCCGCGGCGGCTCCACCGCGATCCGGGCCGCCGGCGACGGGCAGTCCGCGGCCCGCGAGATCGTCGGCACGCTGGGCGACTTCGACCCGGCCGACGTCATCGACCGGGTGGTCCGCGCCGCCGAGTACACCGAGATGTCGGCCGAGCTGCCGGTCATCGTGGCCAAGGAGCGGCTCAGCCTCGGCATCGAGGAGTTCACCGTCCGCGCGCCCGTGATCGCCCGCTCCGCCCAGGCCGGGCAGTTCGTCCGGGTGCTGACCTCGGCCGATGGCGAGCTGATCCCGCTCACCCTGGCCGACTGGGACGCCGAGGCGGGCACGGTCACCCTGGTCGTGCAGGGCATGGGCAGCACGACGCTCGGCATGAACGCGATGTCGGTCGGCGAGGCGCTGGCCGGGATCGCGGGACCGCTGGGCCGGGCCAGTGAACTGCAGCGCTACGGCGAGGACGAGACCGTGGTCTTCACCGCGGGCGGCCTCGGGCTCCCGCCGGTGTACCCGATCATGCGCGAGCACCTGCGGCTGGGGAACCACGTCACGTTGATCTCGGGCTTCCGCAGCCAGGACCTGATGTTCTGGGAGGCGCCCGACGAACGGGTCGGACGGCTCCAGGCCGAGTTCGGTGCCCAGCTCGACGTCATCTACGCCACCAACGACGGCACCTACGGCGTCCAGGGCTTCGTCACCGCGCCCCTCGAGGAGATGCTCGAGCAGCACAAGGCCGGCACCGCGAAGCGGCGGATCGCCGAGGTCGTCACCATCGGCCCCCCGATGATGATGCGGTCCGTGTCCGACCTCACCAAGCCGTACGGGGTCCCCACGGTCGCCAGCCTGAACTCGATCATGGTGGACGCCACCGGGATGTGCGGAGCCTGCATGGTGCCGGTCACCGAGTCCGGGAAGCTGGTCCGCAAGCACGCCTGCATCGACGGCCCGGAGATCGACGGCCACGCCATCGACTGGGACAAGTTCCTGCCCCGGTTCAACCTGTTCCGGGCCCAGGAACAGGCCAGCCGGGCCCGGCACGGCTTCTGACTCCGCACCGGGCCGGCGCGTGGACCGTCGCTGCGCGGGTAACCGGGGTCCATGGGCCCCGAACCCGCCGCAGGGCGGCGCTGGACACGGCTGTGGCTTCCGCTGGCACTGGCGGGGTTCGCTTTCGGGTGCCGGTTGCTGCCCGTCCTGCGCGGCGGTGGGCTGTTCGGCCGGGACACCTACGACCCGTCGGTGTACTACGGCGCGGCCGTCGCGCTGGCGAACGGACGGCTGCCCTACCGCGATTTCCTGCTGCTGCACCCGCCGGGTCTGCTGCTGGTCCTGCAGCCGTTCGCCTGGCTGGGCGGGCTGGCCGGTGACCCGGTCGGGATGGCGGCGGCCCGGCTCGGCTTCATGGCGATGGGGGCCGGCAGCGCCGTCCTGATCTACGTCATCCTGTACCGGCAGTCCGTCACCGCCGCCTGGGTGGGGGCCGGGCTGTACGCGGTCTGGTTCCCCGCCGTCTACACCGAACGGATGACCCGGCTCGAAGCCCCGGCCAGCTTCCTGGTCCTGGTCGGCATCCTGGTCCTGCTGCGCGGCATCGAACGGCACCCGGCCCGGACGGCCACGCTCGCCGGAGCGCTGTTCGGCCTGGCCGCGGTGATGAAGGTCTGGGGCGCGGCCCTGGTCCTCGTCCTCGTGATCTGGCTGTGGTACCACCACGGCTGGAAGCGTGCCCTCGCCGCCGCCGGCGGGGCGGCGGGCGCCGCCCTGGTGGTGATGGCGCCCTTCATGCTCGCTTCTCCACTGTGGTGGGACATGCTCGTGTTGGACCTGCTGGCGCGCAGCCGCTCGCCGGTCTCCCTGCTGGCCCGGACCGGTGACATCCTCGGCATCGGACCCGTCCCGGAGCAGTACGCGCTGGTGCCGGTGCTGGTCGCGGTCGCCCTGACGGTGGTCGCTGCCGCGCTGGCACTCCGCACCCCGCCGGGCCAACTGTTCGTCGGGCTCTCGGCGCTCGCCATCGTGATGCTGCTCGCGACGAGCAATTGGTATCGGCACTACCCGGCGCTCTCGGCGGCACCCCTCTGCCTGCTGTACGGCACCGCGACCGGCGTCGTCATCGAGCGGTTCCCAGCTCGGGTGCGGCGCTGGGCGTCGGTCGGGCTGGCGGTCGCCCTGGCCGCCGCAGGCGTGGTGCTGATGGCGCAACGGGTCGGCAGCCGCTTCCCCGGACCCGAACTCGCCGCGGCCCTGGCCGGACGCCCCGGCTGCATCACCACCGACAATCCCACCGCCCTGATCCTGAGCGACACCCTGCGCCGCAATCTGGCCGGCGGCTGCCCCGTGGTGGTCGACCTGACCGGGTACAACGTCCACTTCTCCCGCCGGGACGACGTCACCGACTACCGCCGCGACAACCCGGTCTTCCAGCGCTGCGCGGTCGACTACCTGGCCAGCGGCACCAGCGTCGTCCTGATCCGGCTCGACGAGAACGACTTCAGTCCACAGAGCCTGCGCACGATCGAGAGCTGGCCGGTGGTCGACAAGGCCGGCCGGGTGGAGATCCGGGAGCCGCCGTCCGCCGCCGCCCAGCACGGCGGGCTCGACGGCGGTCTCGAGGGCGCCTGCAGCGTGCGGTAGCCGCAGCCCTGGGATAGGGCGGCGCCCGGCTGGGTATGGGCAGGCACGAAAGCCCGGTCCGCCGGGTGAGCCTGACTGCGAGGAGTAGCTCGATGACGACGAAGGTAGACAAGTCGATTCTGGTCGACGTGCCGGTGACCACGGCTTACAACCAGTGGACCCAGTTCGAGGAGTTCCCCCGCTTCATGAAGGGGGTCGAGCAGGTTCGCCAGCTCAGCGACGACCGTCTCGAGTGGATCGCGCAGATCGCCGGCGTCCGGCGCCAGTGGGTGGCCCGCATCCTGGAGCAGGTTCCCGACGAGAAGGTCGCGTGGGCCGCCGAGGAGGGTGCCATCAACGCCGGTGCCGTCACTTTCACCGGTGAAGGCGACAGCACCCGGGTCCACCTGAACCTGGAGTACGAGCCGGAGGGCCTGCTGGAAGGCCTGGCCGACAAGCTCCACCTGGTCGAGCGGCAGGCCGAGGGCGACCTCGAGCGCTTCAAGGACTTCATCGAGGCCCAGGGCGAGGCCACCGGCGCCTGGCGGGGCGCGGTGGACGAGGAGGCGCCCACCGCGATCCCGACCCGCGCGCTGGCAGAGGACTCCGACGGCAACTCCGGCATCCTTGACGACCTGCCCGACGACGCCGCGGAGACCGTCGCTCCGCGCCGAGCCTGGTGAACCCGACCACCATGTCCGACCTGACCAGCATCCCCGCCCAGCAGCAGGAGTGGCCCGGCAGGGAAGCGGAGCTGACACCGGTACCCGACCACGGCCAGCAGAGCTGGACGCCGCGCCACCGGCTCGCCGGGAAGAAGGCGCTGATCACCGGCGGCGACTCGGGCATCGGCCGGGCCGTCGCGATCGTCTTCGCCAAGGAGGGGGCTGACGTCGCCATCGCCTATCTCCCGCAGGAGGAGGAGGACGCCGCCGAGACGGCCCGGCTCGTGGCAGAGACGGGGCGGCGCTGCGAGCTGTTCCCGACCGACGTGCGCACGCCGGAGGCGTGCAAGGAACTCGCCGAGCAGGCGGTCGCCGCGCTCGGCGGGCTCGACGTCCTGGTCTGCAATGCCGCCTTCCAGCTGGCCTACGACCAGTTGGAGAGTTTCCCGCCCGAGCAGTTGCAGCGAACCTTCGCCACCAACGTGTTCGCGACCTTCTGGCTGACGCAGGCCCTGGCGCGCCACCTGGAGCACGGCGGCAGCATCATCCTCACCACCTCCGTGCAGGCCTACAGCCCCTCCTCGAACCTGCTCGACTATGCCGCCACCAAGGCCGCCCTGAACAACCTCGCGGTGAACCTGGCCAGCGAGCTGGGCGAGCGCGGGATCCGGGTCAACGCCGTGGCGCCCGGCCCGATCTGGACGCCCCTGATCCCGGCCACCATGAAGCCGGAGAAGGTGGAGTCCTTCGGGGCCGACACCCCGCTCGGCCGGGCCGGGCACCCGGTCGAGGTGGCCGCCGCCTTCGTCTTCCTCGCCTCGGACGAGGCCAGCTATGTCAGCGGAACCGTGCTGGGAGTGACCGGAGGCAAGCCCGTGTTCTAGCCACCAGGAGGTGGTACCGATGAGCCACAGCCACCACGCAGGCCCCCCGGCGACGGCACCTCCGGCGGCGTCCGAGGCAGTTGAGTACACCTGCCCGATGCACCCGGAGATCCGGCAGCTCGGCCCTGGTACCTGCCCGATCTGCGGCATGGCGCTGGAGCCGGTTGTGGTGACCGCAGACACCGGGCCCAACCCGGAACTGGCGGACATGCGGCGCCGGTTCTGGATCGGGACGGTCCTCACCGTCCCGATCCTGGCCCTCAGCATGCTCGCCCCGCTGCTGCCCGGACTCGGTGAGGCGGTCCCGGTCTGGCTCTCCCAGACCGTCCAGTTCATCCTCGCCACCGCCGTCGTATGGTGGGCCGGCTGGCCCTTCCTGGTCCGTGGCTGGCGCTCGGTGGTCACCCGGAAGCTCAACATGTTCACCCTGGTGGCGCTCGGCGTGGGCGCCGCCTGGCTGTACAGCACCGTCGCCCTGCTGGCGCCGGGGATGTTCCCGGCAGCGATGCGAACGATGGACGGCCGGCCCGAGCCCTACTTCGAGCCGGCTGCCGTCATCACCGTCCTGGTGGCCCTCGGCCAGGTCCTCGAACTACGGGCCCGGGAGCAGACCTCGGGTGCGATCCGGGCACTGCTCGACGCCGCCCCGACAATGGCGACCAGGATCGGTGCCGACGGCGGCGAGACGCAGGTCCGGCTGGACGAGCTCCACGTCGGCGACCTGGTCCGCGTCCGTCCCGGCGAGAAGGTACCCGTCGACGGGACGGTGACGCAGGGCGACTCGGACGTGGACGAGTCGATGGTCACCGGGGAGTCGATGCCGGTCACCCGCACGACCGGCGACCGGGTCGTCGGCGGCACCCTGAACGGGTCGGGCTCGATGGTCGTCCGCGCGGAAGACCTCGGCGCGGACTCCATGCTCTCCCGGATCGTGGCCATGGTCGCCGCCGCGCAGCGCTCCCGGGCGCCGATCCAGAGCCTGGTCGACGAGGTGTCCGCCGTGTTCGTGCCGGTGGTGGTCCTCATCGCCGTGGCGGCCTTCGCCGTGTGGCTGCTGTTCGGGCCGGAGCCGCGACTCCCCCACGCCCTCGTGGTGGCGGTGACGGTGCTGATCATCGCCTGTCCCTGCGCGCTGGGCCTGGCCACCCCGATGTCGGTGATGGTGGGCGTCGGACGCGGCGCGCGAGCCGGGGTGCTGGTCAAGGACGCGGCGGCGATCGAGACCATGGAGAAGGTCGACACCCTGGTCGTCGACAAGACGGGGACGCTCACGCAGGGCCGCCCGGCGGTCACCCAGGTGGTGGTGCACGGGACGCGATCGCGCAACGACGTGCTCCGGCTGGCGGCGGCCGTCGAGCTGCCCTCCGAGCACCCGATCGGCCGGGCGATCGTCGCCGCGGCACGCGAGGCCGGCCTTGCGGTGCCCGCGGTGGCCGAGTTCGCGTCCCAGTCCGGCGGCGGCGTCCGTGGCCGGGTGGCCGGACAAACGGTCGCCATCGGCAGCGCCTCATTCACCGGCGCGAGCACCTGGGAGGAACAGGCCGCCGCGGAGTTGCGCTCCACCGGCGCCACTGTGGTCCACGTCGCCGCCGACGGGCGTCCGGTCGGGCTGGTCGCGGTCGCCGACCCGATCAAGCCCACCACGGCCGACGCCGTGACTGCCCTGGCCGCCGACGGGTTGCGGGTCGTCATGCTGACCGGCGACAACCCGGCCACCGCGCGGGCGGTCGCCGCCCGGCTCGGCATCAGCGATGTCCAGGCCGGTGTCCTGCCGGAGCACAAGAGCGAGGTGGTCGCCGGGCTGCGGGCCGACGGGCACGTGGTGGCGATGGCCGGCGACGGGGTGAACGACGCCCCCGCGCTGGCGGCGGCCGATGTCGGGATCGCGATGGGGACCGGCACCGATGTCGCCATCGAGAGCGCGGGGATCACCCTGCTGGGGGGCGACCTGACCGGGATCGTCCGGGCGCGCCGGCTCTCCTGGGCCACGATGCGCAACATCCGCCAGAACCTGGTGCTGAGCTTCATCTACAACGTGCTCGGCATCCCGCTGGCCGCGGGCGTCCTCTACCCGGCCTTCGGCTGGCTGCTGTCGCCGATGGTGGCCGCCGCCGCGATGACGCTCTCCTCGGTCAGCGTCATCGCCAACGCCGCCCGGCTGCGGCTGGCACGGCTGTAGCGGCGCGGGCCGGGTACTGGGTGGGTGAACCGACTCCGAGGAGACAACGATGAGCGACGTACAGGAACCGGTCCGCGGCGAGGACGGCTTCGAAGCCTCGATCCGGGGTGCGGGCGGCGAGGTCCCGATGCCCAGCGTGGCCGCCGAGTCGCGCAACCGGGCCGGTCAGGGCGAGGATCAGGAGGTCGCCGAGCATCGGGTGGCGCGCGACCGGCGCCGGGTGCCGGAGGGCTACGTCCACCCCGGCGAGCCGCACACCGACTGGGGACGGGGCAAGCCGGCGGTTTCGATCGCCGGCCCGGCGGGCAAGGGCCCCGACATGACCGACGACACCCAGGACCTGGCCAAGCTTCGCGAGCTGGTCGGCACCCACGACATCGTGATGCTCACCACGCTCGGCCACGACGGCGAGCTGGAGGCGCGTCCGATGTCGGTGCAGGACTTCGACACCGAGGGCCGGCTGTGGTTCTTCACCGAGAACCGCTCGGCGAAGGTGGACGAGTTGCGCCGCGACTCACGTGCGCTGGTGACGTCGAGCAAGCGCAACCACCTCTCGATCCAGGGCACCGCGACCGTGGTGCGCGACCCGGCCCGGCAGCAGGAGCTGTGGGACAAGGCCGCCGAGGCCTGGCTGCAGTGTGAGCCCACCGACCCCAAGGTCGCCCTGGTGATGTTCGAGCCGACCGGGGCCCAGTACTGGGAGACCCCTGGCATGCTGGCCGGCGCGCTGGGCGTCCTGACGGCCGCGGTGAAGGGCGAGCGTCCCGATATCGGCGAGAACGAGACGCTCGACCTCGAGCGGTGAGCGTCAGCTGCTGACGAGCACGTACCCGACGAAGACGGCGATCGACACCAGCGAGGACACCGACAGCACGTTGTTCACGTAGGTGAGGTCGGCCCGCTTCGTCTCGGGGATGAACAGCGGGATGATGAACGGCGGCGGCAGCACCATCAGCGTGACCAGCGCGTGGGTGAAGATCGGGTCGAGCCCGAGCATCCCCTGGAACACGAACCGGCCGATCAGCAACGCCACGACCAGGCAGAGCACGACGCGGACGGCCACCAGCGGCAGCGCCGTCCGGACCGCCGACCGGTCGAGCCGGGCACCGTAGCCGACGATCAGCAGGATCAGCGGCACGATCATCCCGGCCAGGTAGCCCAGCCCGGTGGTCAGCGCTCCCCCGACCGCACCCTCGGTGACCAGCGGCCCGAGCCCGGCCAGGTTGAGCGCCACGCCGAGCACGATCGCGATGATGGTGGGCGAGGTGGCCAGGTTGCGGGCGGTCTGGGCGACGGTCTGCCGCTCGGAACCGTGGGCGCGCAGCAGGGTGACGAAGACGAACCAGATGAACACCTCGTGGCCCAGGGCGAGGACGCCGAGCGCGGGCAGCTGGCCGATCCCGTAGACGGCGGTGAACAGGGCGAACCCGATCATGCCCAGCTCGAAGCCGGTGAACAGGAACGGCAGATAGGGCGAGCCACCGGCCACGCGCTGCACCACCCGGCCCAATCCGTAGAGCCCCACGCAGAGCGCGAACACGATCACCACCACCCACAGGTAGGCGGGCTCGAACCGGGTCGCCAGGAAGGTGGTGAACAGCACCGCGGGCAGGCAGACGTTGACGATCAGCCGCTTCAGGCCCGCCACGGTGGCGTCGTCCAGCACTCGGGTGCGGCGCAGCACCACCCCGAGGACGAGCAGTCCCAGGATCGGGAGCACGCTGGCGAGGACGTCATTGAGATCGGAGGACATGCAGACTTTCCGGGTCCCGGCCAAACCCCGGGACGTCCGTCGTCCCGGGTCTCATTGGACCCTCCGCCTATCCTGACGGGCATGCAGTACTCGTACCGGCCGGAATCCGTGAATCGTGATGAAATCGATGTCATGCCCGGGATCACCCTGCTGCAGTTCGGCACTGACTGGTGCGGCTACTGTCGCGCCGCCGAACCGGCCATCAAGGCTGTGCTGGACGGTGCCGACCAGGTCCGCCACGTCCTGATCGAGGACGGCAAGGGTCGGCCGCTGGGCCGTTCGTATGGCGTCAAGCTGTGGCCGACGCTGATCTTCCTGGCCGACGGCGAGGAGGTGGCCCGGGTGGTCAGGCCCTGGGGACCTGAACCGGTGGCGGACGCGCTGCAGGCCGTCCGAGCCCGGGCCGGCGGGTCTGCAGCGCGAGCCTGAGGCCTCAGACGTTCGACGGAGCTTGCGGGCTGAACCGGTAGGTCAGCACCACGCTGCCCAGCGCGGTCGTGCTGCAGTGCTCCAGGGTGAGCGCGCGTGGCGTCGGCAGGTCGCCGAAGAGCCGCTTGCCGGTGCCGAGCAGGAGCGGGTGGACGAAGAGCTGGAGCCGATCGACCAGCCCGGCGGCCATCAGGGTCCGGGCCAGCTGGCCGCTGCCCAGGATGACGATGTCCCCCTCGCCGGTCCGCTTCAGTGCGGCGACCTCGCCGACCAGGTCGCCCCGCAGCACCTCGGTGTTCTGCCAGCCCGGCTCGGTCAGCGTGGCGCTGGCCACGTACTTGGGGGTGGCGGTCAGGTGCGCGGCGAACGGGTTGTCGGCCGGCGCGTACGGCCAGAACGCGGCCATGCTGTCGTAGGTCCGCCGCCCGAACAGGTACGCCGTCGTCGGCGCCAGCCCGTCCGAGCCGGCCGACGGATCGATGGCGGAGGCGTACGGTGCTCCCCAGCCGCCGTGCTCGAAGCCGCCGTCACGGTCCTCGTCGGGTGACCCCAGCCCCTGCATGACCCCGTCCACCGACAGGAACTCCACCGCCACCAGCTCTCGCATCCCGACTCCTCTCGGCTCTGGGTGCCCAGTCTCGACCACGAAGCGCCGCGAGTCACCGTCCCCGCGCCCACGGATCCTCCGGCAACCTCAGCGCGCCACAACGACCGCGAGCCCGCCCGACGGGATCCGGACGGTGGCGCCGTCGGCCACCTTGGCGTGCCAGACCTCCCGGCCCGCCCGGTCGAAGACCTGGACGCGCGAGGCTCCATCGACGCGACGGGACTGGTCGCCGGCGACCGCGTACAGCAGGGTCACCGGCCTCTCGCCGGAGAAGGACGCGGTCGACAACAGGGGCCGGACCAGGACCGCGTCCAGGTCGACCTCGCCCCTGGTGACCTCGACGGTCAGCGGCCGATCCAGCCTCGCCCGGCCGAGCGTCTGCGGCAGCAGCGCACCGGGGACGGCGGTGATGCCCTGGGCGCCCACCCGATGACGCAGCGTCCCGAGCCCGACGGGGTCCTGGCGCCAGCGGCTGCGGGCGGTGCCGGACTCGGCCAGCCAGCTCACCGGTTCCACGAGCCCGGCCCCGGAGCCGGCCAGTGCGAGGGTGGCGGAGTCGCCCTCGCCGAGGCGGAGGTGAGCGCCGCCGCTCCACGACGACTCCCCCGTCCACGCCGAGTCGGGCCGCACCACGGTGCCGGTGGTCGCGGTGGCGTCCTCGGCTTCGACGGTTCGCAGGCCGTCGCGCTCGCCGACCCCGTCCAGCCCGGTGGCCAGGGCGCGGATCGACGGGTGGGCGTCGAGCGCGAGCATGGTGAGCAAGCCGTGGATGGTCGACTCCGCGCCGCTGTTGCGGTTGATCCGTCCGTCCGCCTCCAGCCCGTCGAAGGTGACGCCGGTGCGCGGGGAGTACATCGGCGTGCCGGCCCGGTTCGCGCCGAAGAACCAGGCCGCGTGCAGGGCGGCGAGCACACCGGCGGCCGGCGTGCGGGTGGTATCGGCGACCGCCACCAGCGACTGCACCCGGGAGTCGACGCCGTAGGCGATCTGGACCCGCTCCACCGGGGTGGGCAGCCAGCCGTTGTCGGCGCCGCCGGCCGTGAGCAGGGTCGGGTCGAAGCTGAGCGCCTCCGCCACCGCGGGCCTGGCCAGGCTGCGGCGGTCGAGCGCGTCGGCGGCCCTGGCCAGCGCCGCACCGGTCTGGGAGGCCCAGGCGTGCCACAGCGAGCGCGACTGCGTCCAGGGCAGGATCGCCCGGTACGGCCACTGCGTCGGGCTGCCCTCGGCCATCGCCGCGATGCCCTCGGCGAACCGGCCCAGCGCCCGCCGGGCAGCACCGTCACCCGGAGCGGCGGTGACGTAGGCCGACAGTCCCAGCACGGCTTCGGCGGTCGCGTCCGCGCCGTCGACGATCAGCCAGGCCGGTACCCGGCGTCCGTCCGCGACGTCGTAGCGGCGGTACTGCGACAAGACGTCGCGGTTCAGTGCGGCGAGTGACAGCCGCAACCTGTCCCGCAGGAAGGCCGCGAAGCCCGGGTCGGAGCGCCGGAAGGCGGCGTAGCCCTCGCCGAAGGCCCACAGGCTGCGCGCCTGCCAGTAGCTGGGCCCGGAGTCGGAGGGGTCCGGTAGCTCGACCGGTTCGGCGCTCGGGTTCAAGGCGCCGTCGGCCTGCATCCACAGCACGCTTCGGCCCCGGTTCGGGCCGGTGGTGGTCTGCAGGTAGGCGACCGAGCGGAGCAGCTCGTAGGCCGTGCTGCGGCTCCCCCGGTCACCGGTCTGCCGCCAGTGCCGCAGGTACACCACCGCCGCCCGGGCGATGTCGTCGGTGTTGAAGGCGCCCTGGGAGTAGGTGCCGGTTGCCTCGTCGTAGGTGCCGCCGCCCACCCGGCGGTAGCTGCCGTCGTCGCCGGCGTCGGCGTAGGTCCACGGCACCAGGAGGACCGGTTGGTCGTCCAGCCGGTAGGTGTCGTGCCCGTCCACCGGGCCGGGGCGCACCTCGTCGAGCAGGAAGTCGAGGTGGTCGAGGTTGGTCAGGGTGGCGTCACGGGCGGTCGCCGGCTGCGTGCTGGTGAGCAGCGGCAGGCACAGCGCGAGGGTGGCGAGCAGGACGAGCAGGCGGCGCGGGGTTGTCATGGTCAGCTCCTGACGAGTCGGGCGACCCCGATGCTGGAGTCGGCCATGCCGTAGAACACGAAGTGGTTGCCGTCGACCTCGGCGACAGCGGTCGGGAAGACGACGTTCGGGACGGTGCCGTGGCGTTCGTCCTCGGTCACCGGGGCCAGCAGGGGTTCGGCTGAGCGGGCCACGACCTGCCAGGGCCGCTCTGCATCCAGGATCAGCCCGCCGGCGGCGTAGTGGACGTGCTGCTGCTGGTCGGTGCCCGCTTCGAGCCAGCCCGTGACGCCGTGGTGCAGCACCAGCCACCCCTCCGGGACCCGGATCGGCGGGGTGCCCCCGCCGATCTTCAGCTGTTCCCACGGGTAGTGCGGGCCGGCGAGGAAGCGGTGACCGCGCCACACGGTGAGTTCGGCGAGGTCGCGCTGCACGTGGGCGAGCGGGAGGAAGCTGATCCAGATCGACTCGCGGTGGTCGGCACCGGCCGGCGGGTGGCGCAACCCCATGGGCCGGTGCAGCACGGCCAGGCTTCGCTCCCCGTCCGGCGCTGTCACCGGCTCGGGGAAGAACAGCGCGTCCTTGTTCCAGTGCAGGTTCAGGTCGATCTCGGTTGCCTCCTGCCAGCGGTAGACCACCGGGCCGAGCCGTCGCCACCCGAGCAGGTCGTCCGACACCGCGATCGCGGTCCGGGGTCCGGCCTCGCCGTAGGCGACGTAAGTCATCACGTACAGGCCCAGGTCAGCCAGCCAGGTGATCCGGGGGTCCTCCACGCCGGCATTGCCCGGTCCCTGCTCCCAGCTGGCGTCCGGCTCGAGGGCGACGCCGAGCCGCCGGACGTCGACCGGGACGCCGTCGCTGACCTCCACCTCGGCCAGGCCGATCCGGGAGACGTTCCCGGCGGCGACCAGCCGGGGAAACAGGTAGAGGGTGCCCTGCGACCAGGCCGCGGCCGGGTTCAGCACCCCCTCCACCTCGTTCGGGTCGGCGGGATTGTGCCGCATCAGGACGCCGACCCGTTCCAGGCGGTACGGGAAGCCCGGGCTCGCCATGGACCTCAGCCCTTCACGCCGGAGCTGAGGTCACTGGCGACGAAGTAGCGCTGGAAGATGATGAACAGCACCACGACCGGGGCGGCCAGGACGGTGGCGCCGGCCAGGACGGCGCCGAACGGGTTGGCGGTGGAGTTGGCCACGTTGCTGATGTAGTTGGCCAGGGAGACCGCCAGCGGCTGCATGTCGGCGCGCTTGGTGACCAGGAAGGGCCACAGGAACTCGTTCCACGGCCCGATGAAGGTGATCAGGATGACCGTCACCAGGGCCGGCCGCACCAGCGGCAACGCGATCCGGGTCAGCACCTGCCACTCCGAGGCGCCGTCGATCCGGGCCGCCTCGAAGATCGACGTGGGCAGCTGCAGGAAGTACTGCCGGAAGATCACCACGGCGGTGGAGTTGATGGCGAACGGCAGGATAATGCCGAGGTAGCTGTCCGCCAGCCCGTAATCGCGGGCGATCATCACGTACAGCGGCACCATCAGCAGCTGGAACGGCACCACCTGAACCAGGAGCGCCAGGGCGAACACCCCGCCCCGGCCGCGCCACTGCAGGATCGCCAGGGCGTAGCCGGCCAGCGAGCCGAGGACCACCGTGCCGATGATCACGCCGGTGGCGAAGATCCCGGAGTTGAGGACCCCCTGCAGCAGGTTGATCCGGGAGTTGATCTCGCCGTAATTGCCCAGCGTGAGGGTCGCCGGGTTCGGGAAGGCGCCCGCGAGCCCCGGGTCGGGTTCGGGCTGCAGCGAGCCGACCACCATGTAGTAGAAGGGGAACAGGAAGGCCACGGCGCCCAGTCCGAGCACGAGCCCGCGGACCCAGCCGCTGATCTGGCGCATCAGTCACGCTCCTGTGCGAATCGGGTCTGGACGAAGGCGATCACCAGGGTCAGCAGCACCAGGACCACCCCGATCGCGGCCGCGTAGCCGGGCTTTCCCTGCTGAATGCCTTGCTGGTACATCACCAGGACCGGCGAGCTGGAGGCACCGTTGGGCCCGCCGCCGCCGGTGAGCAGGTAGGGCTCGGTGAACAGGTTGGCGCCGGTGATGGTCGCGAGCAGCACCACCAGGAGGGTCGCGGAGCGGACTCCAGGCACCGTCACGTTCCAGAACGCCTGCCACCGGCTCGCCCCGTCGGTGGCGGCGGCCTCGTACAGCTCGGAGCCGACGTTCTGGAGCGCGGCGAGGTAGAGCAGGATGTAGAAGCCGAGCTGCTTCCAGGTGACGAACAGGGCGATGCTCGGCATCGCCAGGTTCTCGTTGACCAGCCAGGACGGTTCCGGTGCGAGTGGTCCGAGCAGCTGGTTGACCAGTCCGTTGCCGCTGAACAGGTAGAGCCAGACGCCGACCAGGGCGACGCTCGCCGTCAGGTAGGGCACGTAGAACGAGACCCGCAGGAATGCCCGGGCGTGCACCACCTGGTTCAGCAGGGTGGCGAGAAGCAGCGCCAGCACCACCGTCAGCGGCACGTTGATCACCAGGAAGACCACCAGGTTCCAGAACGACCGCTGCACCGCCGGATCGGTAAGGACCCGCAGGTAGTTGCCGGCACCGACGAAGGGCCGCTCCACACTGACCCCGGGGGCGGTGAAGAAGTAGTCGTGCACCGACATGTACGCCGCGAACCCCAGCGGGTAGGCGAAGATCACCGCCACGAACACCAGGTATGGGGCGCTGAACAGCCAACCCAGGACGCGATGGCGTGCCCGGTCCCGGCGGTGGGCCGACCCGGATCGGGCCGGAACCGCGATCGCCGGGCTCGCCGTGGTGACGGTCGTCGCCATAATGCGCCCTACTGCGCCAGGATGCCGTCGACCTTGGCGGCGGCGTCGTCCAGCGCCTGCTTGACGTCGCCCTCGCCGCTGATCACCGCCCGCGTCCAGGCGTCCCGGACGGTCTGCAGCACCTCAACGGTGTGCGGCCCGCCCGGCACCTCGACCACCCGGTTGGCCTGGCTGCCGAACAGCGTGTAGGCCGGGTTCTCCTTGAAGAAGTCGGGATAGGCCTGCTCCAGGTTCTGCCGCAGCGGCATCTGGCCGGTCTGGTCGAGCAGGTCGCCGTCCTGTTCCTCGCTGGTCGCGAACTTCAGCACGTCCCAGGCGGTCGCCTGGTTCTTGCACGCGGTGAACAGGCCGACGTTCTTCGCGTCGCTGAAGGTGTAGATCTGGTCGGCGGGCTTGGCCGTCGAGGTGGGCAGCGGCACGACGCCCCAGTCGACCTTGTCCTTGTAGGAAGCGATCGCCCACGGACCGACGATCGCCATCGCTGACACGCCAGTGGCGAAGGCATCGCCCTGCACCGGTTCCTTGCCCGCCAGGCCTTCGGCGTAGATCGTCTTCCAGAAGTCGGCTACCGCGACCCCGGCCTCATCGTTGAAGATCGCCTTGTTGTCGGCGACGATCTGCTTGCCGTCGGTCTCGGCGGCGTAGAGCGGGATGAAGTCGAACTGGGTCTGGAAGAACTCGCTGGTCGGCGCGGGGTAGATGGCGTAGTCGGCTGCGCCGGAGGACTTGATCTTGCGAGCGGCGGCCAGGAACGACTCGTAGGTGGACAGGTCCGGCTTCTCAGGGTCGAGCCCGGCCTTCTTGAACAGCTCCTTGTTGTAGAAGATCATCACCGGGTTCGCCTTCCAGGGCAGCTGGTAGAACCCGCCGTCCTCGGACTTGAACTGGTCTGCCGCAGGGCCCGTCCGGGTCTCGATGTAGGAGGTGCCGTCGGGGAAGGTGGTGGAGAGGTTCACCAGCCCGCCCTGGCGCTGGAACTGGCCGACGGCCGACGGGGCGGTGTTGAAGACCAGGCAGGGCGCGGTGCCGGCCGTGATCGCGGCCCCGATCACTTCCTCACTGGTCTTGCCAGCCGGAAGCTCCTGGCCCTCGACCTGTTCGTCGGGGTGGTCGGCGTTCCAGGCCTCGACCATGTCCTTGCCCCACGCCACCTCCTGCTCGTTGTTGGAGTACCAGATGGTGATCGGGCCTCGGGCCTGGGCGGTCGAGCTCTCGCCCTGGCCGCCGCCTCCCCCGCCGCCTCCGCCGCAGCCGGCCAGGAGCATTCCCAGCCCGATCGATGCCACCAGCAGCTTCTGCCCACCGCGCATGCCGAACTCCCTCGAGTCAGGATCCCGCGGCGTGGGCCCGGGGTTGGGCTCACGTCCAAGGCCACGGTTCCGCCCCTGAGTCGGCGCCGACCCGCGTCCCTGCCGGGATGTGTGACAGGGATTACCCGGCGTGTCGGTGGCTAACCTGCCTTGTGGTCGGACGCTTCGCCGGTCGACTGCGTGGCGTCGGTGGTGGGCTGGACCGGCAACGCCGGGAGTCCGTCGAGGCTGACGGCGTTCCGCTCGCGCCGGTAGGTGGCGAGCTGTTCGGGGGTCTTGCGGTCGGACCAGCGGTCGAGCAGGTCACGGTCCTCGACGTAGGCCAGTCGCGGCACGGCGTAGCCGCAGGAGTCGGAGACCCGGGTGACGTCGACGACGACGATGCCGCGCTGCCCGTGGCCGGACTCCTTGTCGAAATGGCCGCGCAGTTCGTCGAACTCGGCACTGTCGGCCTCGACGTAGCGTCCGGTGCCGTGCAGCCGCACGATGTTCGGCGGGCCTTCGAAGGCACAGAACATGACGACGATCCGCCCGTTCTCCCGCAGGTGCGCGACGGTCTCCGCCCCGGAGCCGGTGTAGTCGAGGTAGGCGACCCGATGCGGGCCGAGGACGGCGAAGGTGCCGGCCAGGCCTTTGGGCGAGACGTTGAGGTGTCCGTCGGCGGCGAGCGGGGCGGTGGCGACGAAGAACACCGGCTGGGCCAGCAGGAAGGCCGCGAGCCGGTCGGTGATCTCCTCGTGCACTTTGGACATGGTCCCGAGTCTGGCACGACCCGGGCGACCCGGCTGGGCATCCTGCCAGTGGTGGGTCTGCTTCGGCCCGTCCGCGGCGGGCCGTCCGTGGCGGGCCGGGCCAGGTCGAGCGGCGTCTGGTGGCCCGCTGGGCCGCCGCAACGGCGAGTCAACCCGGCCGGCCGCGGGTACAGCGCAGCCATGAACCTCGTGGCGCAGGTCTTCGCCATCATCGCGGTGCTCTTCCACCTGATGGCCTTCACCCTGGAGAGCGTGCTGTTCCACCGCAGCGACGTCCAGGTCATGATGCAGGGCAGGCCGATCCAGAGCGAGGACGTCAAGGCGTGGGCGTTCAACCAGGGTTTCTACAACCTGTTCCTGGCCGCCGGACCGGTCGCGGGCCTGATCGCGTACCACGCCGGCAACGTCGAGGCCGGACGGGCACTTGTGATCTACGGCTGCGCCTTCATGGTCGGCTGCGGGATCGTGCTGCTGGTCTCCGACCGCACCCGGCTGCGGGCGATGCTCGGCCAGAGCGGCCCGCCGCTGATCGCCCTGCTCGCCCTGCTCTTCTAGGGCGCTCAGAGCGCCTGCCCAACGTCGCGAAGCGGGCCGCCGGGGCGGTGCGGGACTGCCAGACTGGGGCCATGTCGACGCCTTCCTTCCTGAGCCTGCTCACCGGCCTGTTCGCCCAGCCCGCGGCGGAGAACCCGACGGTCGCCATGGTGGAGGCCGCCTACCGCGACCTCGGGCTGGACGCGCGCTACCTGACCTGCGAGGTGCCGCCGGCCTCGCTCGGCGAGGCGGTGCGGGGCGCGAGGGCAATGGGGTGGCGCGGCTTCAACTGCTCCCTGCCGCACAAGGTCGCGGTGATCGAGCACCTCGATGAGGTGGCCGAGTCGGCCCGCCTGATCGGCGCCGTCAACTGCGTGGTGATCCGGGATGGCCGGCTGATCGGGGAGAACACCGACGGGCTGGGGTTCCTGACCTCGCTCTCCACCGTGGTCGATCCCCGCGGTGCCCGGGTCGTCCTGTTGGGCGCGGGTGGCGCCGCGCGGGCGATCTCGATCGAGTTGGCCCGCGCCGGGGCGGCGTCCATCAGGATCGTGAACCGCGACGAGCGGCGCGGCCGGGAACTCGCAGCGCACGTCGCCTCGGTGACCTCCGCCGCGGTGACCGCCGAGGGATGGGCGGCGCCGGTGCAGGTCGGCGCGGCGGAGGTTCTGGTGAACGCAACCTCGATCGGCCTGTTCCCCGACGGCTCGGTGCCCGCTGTGGATTTCGCCACCCTGGACGCGGCCACCGTCGTGGCCGACGTGATTCCGAACCCGCCGCACACCGGCTTCCTCGCTGCCGCCGAGAAGCGCGGCTGCCGCACCCTGGACGGTCTGGGGATGCTGGTGAACCAGGGGGTGATCGGGATCCGGCACTGGACCGGCCTGGAGGCCGACCCGGTCGTGATGCAGCGCGCTCTCGCCTCAGTCCTGCTCTGACTTCGCCTTTTGCCGCGCCGGCTTCACGGCGACGCGGCCTTGGGCACCGCGAAGTGCCGGGGTAGCGTGGATGGTGCCGACGGATCGACCGGCACTCCCCCAGATTCGACGCGCTCGCTGACGAGCGTTCCCGGTCGCACCGTGCGGCTAGGAGGAGGTATGGCCCACAAAGCACCACGCCCAGTCACCCTTGTCCGCCCGGCAACACCGGCCAGTTCCGGAACCATCACCGTCTTCGGACTGGCGCTGTTGAACATCACCACCGTCGTCGCGCTCAACAACCTGCCCGCCGAAGCAGAGTACGGACTGAGCTCGGTGTCCTACTTCCTGTTCGCCGCGGTCTTCTTCCTGATCCCGGTCGCCCTGGTGGCGGCCGAACTCGCCACAGCCTGGCCCGAGAAGGGCGGCGTCTTCCGGTGGGTCGGCGAGGCCTTCGGGGGCCGCCTCGGCTTCATGGCGGTGTTCCTGCTGTGGGCCCAGGGCTGCGTGCTGATCCCGATGACCCTGACCTTCGGGGCGACGGCGCTGGCCTTCGTCGACCCCAACGAGGGCACCGCCGAAGGCCTCTCCAGCAACCGGGTGTTCGTGCTGGGGGTCGTGCTGGCCGTCTTCTGGCTCGGGGTGCTCATCGCCCGGCGTGGCACCCGCGGCTTCGCGACGCTGGCCAAGTGGAGCGGCGTGATCGGGGTGTTCATCCCGATCTTCGTGCTCCTCGTTCTCGCCATCGCTTACGCCGCAGCAGGCAACGCGCCGCAGTTCGAGCTCGGGTGGGGAGAGCTCCTGCCGGACCTCAGCAACTTCTCCACCCTCGTGCTGGCCGCCAGCATCTTCCTGATGTACGGCGGCATGGAGATGAACGCCGTCCACGTCAAGGACGTCCGCGACCCCACCCGGAACTACCCGATCGCGATCATCATCTCCGCGATCACCACCGTCTTGATCTTCGTGCTGGGCGCGCTCGCGGTCGCCTGGATCGTCCCGCAGCAGGACATCAACCTCACCCAGGCGATCCTGGTCACCTTTGACGACGTGCTGCGGTGGGCGGGGATCCCGTGGGCGGGCCCCGTCATCGCGATCATGCTGGCCGTCGGTGTGCTGGGCAACGTGACGGCGTGGGTGGCCGGCCCCACCACCGGCCTGCTCGCGGTCGCCAAGGCCGGGTACCTCCCGCCGGTCTTCCACCGCACCAACCGGTACGGCATGGCGTCGACGATCATGTACGTCCAGGCCGGGATCGTCACGGTGGTGTCGACCCTGTTCGTCCTGCTGCCCTCGGTGCAGTCGGCGTACCAGATCCTCAACCAGCTCACGAGCATCCTCTACCTGACGATGTACCTGTTGATGTTCGCCAGCGTGATCCGGCTGCGCTACTCCCAGCCCGGTCGGCCCCGGCCCTTCCGGCTGGGGCGGAGCAACCTGCTGGTCTGGCTGCTCGGCGGGGCCGGGTTCCTGGCGGCCCTGCTCGCCTTCTGCCTCAGCTTCGTTCCGCCCGACCAGATCTCGATCGGTAGCCCCACGCTGTACGTGGCGATCCTGGTCGGCGCCGC
>JAEZHJ010000200.1 GCA_023436925.1 Actinomycetes bacterium | reverse complement strand
CTGGCCAGTGCCCCGACAGCGCGGGTTCGCCGCCGCGGCGGCTGGGTAGGAGTGCGATATGAACGAATCGCCTGCGCCGGTGCCGGTGCCGCCCTGGCACCGCGGGCCGTCCTTCTGGCTCGACACCCACCCCGTGCCGGAGCGGGGCGTTCCGCTGCGCGACGGCGAGGAGTACGACGCCGTCGTGGTCGGCGCCGGGCTGACCGGCCTGGTCACCGCCGTCCTGCTCGCCACCGCCGGGTGGCGCACCTGCCTGTTGGAGGCCCGGACGGTGGGCGCCGTGGCGACCGGCAACACCACCGCCAAGGTCAGCCTCCTACAGGGCACACTGCTGTCCCAGGTGCGTGCCCGACAGGGCGAGCGGGCGCTGCGCGGCTATGTCGCCGCCAACGCTGCGGGCCAGGAGTGGCTGCGCGACTTCCTCACCAGTCACGGCGGCACCTGGCAGGTCCGCGACGCGTTCACCTATGCCCAGCACGACGCCACCCGGAGCGCGCTGGAGGATGAGCTGGCGGCGGCGCGCATCGCCGGCCTGCCGGTCGAGTGGCTGGACCATCCGGGCCTGCCCTTCCCGGTCGCCGGGGCGCTCCGGCTGACCGACCAGGCCCAGATCCACCCCACCGAGACCCTCGACCTGCTGCTGACCGAGTTCCTCGCCCTGGGCGGTACCCTGCACACCGGCGCTCGGGTACGGGATGTGGCTGCGGGTCAGCCCTGCCGGATCAGCACCGATGCCGGCGAGCTGCGGGCCGACCAGGTCGTCCTCGCCACCGGCGTGCCGTTCCTGGACCGCGGTGCCCACTTCGCGCGGGTCCGCGCGGAACGCTCCTACGCGCTGGCCGTCCGGGTCCCCGGCGCTGTCCCCTCCGGCATGTACCTGTCGGCCGACCAGCCGACCCGCTCGCTGCGCACCGCGTCCGGCCCGGACGGCGAGGTGCTGCTGGTCGGTGGCAACGGCCACGTCGTGGGACGCCAGGAGTCGCCGCGCCACCTGGTCGATGAGCTGGCCCGGTGGGCGGCGGAGTACTTCCCCGGGGCCGAGGTCACCCACGTCTGGTCGGCGCAGGACTACAACCCGGCCTCCGGGGTCCCGATCGTGCAGACCCTCGCCTGGAGCCGGAACCGCGTCCACGTGGCCACCGGCTTCCACAAGTGGGGGATGGCCAACGCCGTGGCTGCGGGGCTGCGGCTGGCGGCCACGCTGGCCGGCGGCGAGCCGGCCTGGGCCCGTGAGCTGGACGGAGGCCGCCCCGGTGCCGGCCTGATCGAGGCCGCCGCCTTCAACGCCGAGGTCGCCGCCGCGATGACCTCCGGCTGGGTCGGGGCCACCTCACGATCGCTGCCCGAGGAGCCCCCGGCGGAAGGGACGGGTGTGGTGGGCCGCGTGGGCGCCAAGCCCGCGGCCCGCTCCACGGTGGACGGTCAGACCTGCACGGTCTCCGCGGTGTGCACCCACCTGGGCGGCATCCTGGCCTGGAACGATGCCGAACGGTCCTGGGACTGCCCGCTGCACGGTTCCCGCTTCGCCCCCGACGGACGCGTCCTGGAAGGACCGGCGGTGACCGACCTGGAGACCCTGAGCTGAGCACCCAGTCATGTCGGAGTAGCCGCCCGGGACGGTGGGTACGTTCCACGCGTGATCCGCACCCGAACTTCGCGGCTGGCCGCCGTCCTTGCCGTACTGGCGGCGCTGGGCGGGTGCAGCCAGGTCGCCGAGCAGGAGGCCGCCGCGGCTGCCACGGCCTTCGCCGCGGACCCCTCGGCGGGGTGCGGGCGGCTCGCCCCGGACACCGCCAAGACCCTGGCCGAAGCCGGTGACTGTCCCGGCTCGCTGCCGTCCGGCCTGTTCGGGCAGGACGACACGGTGCTGCAGGTCGAGGTCGCCGGTGAGAGCGCCATCGTCAGGTTCCCCCGCCAGGTGATCTTCCTCGCCCGGTTCCCGCAGGGCTGGCTGGTGACCGCCGCCGGCTGCGTCCGCGACGACCCGGATCCGGCCGCCCCCTACGAATGCGAGGTCCACCCATGAGACTGGCACGGGTGCTGTTCTTCACCTACCTCGGGTTGATCGGAGTGGTGCTGACGATCGCGTTCGTGATTGCGGCGGGCGCCCGGTGAGCCGCCAGCTTCGCGACAACTCGCTGGCCCTGGTCTTCGGCGCGCTGCTGCTGATCGTGCTCGCCGCCCAGGCCCTGGTCGGCCTGGCCGGGTACAACCAGGCCGCCCGCACCGACGGCCTGGCCCAGATCGACCTGTGGCGCTACCTGACCTCGTCGTCCTTCGCTGTCGACGTGGCCGAGAACTGGCAGTCGGAGTACCTGCAGTTCACCTTGTACATCCTGCTGACGGTGTGGCTGGTGCAGCGCGGCTCCTCGGAGTCCAAGCCGCCCGAGCAGGCCGGCCTGGGCGAGGACTCCGACGAACAGATCGGCGACTTCGCCCAGGACGGAGCCCCCGCCCTGGTGCGGCGCGGCGGGTGGTGGACGACGCTGTACTCCTGGTCGCTGACCGCGGTCATGGCGGTGGTCTTCCTGGCGTCCTGGCTGGCCCAGGCGTTCACCGGCCGGGTCGCCTACAACGAGGAGCGGATGCGTGACCTGCTGGACCCGCTGACGCTGGGGGAGTACATCGGCAGCCCTGACTTCTGGGGCCGCACCTTCCAGAACTGGCAGTCGGAGTTGCTCGCGGTCGGCTCGATGGCGATCTTCGCCGTCTACCTGCGCCAGCGCGGGTCGCCCGAGTCGAAGAAGGTGGGCGCTGCCCACCACGCCACCCCGGATCGCTGAGCTGCGACCCGGTCGCGGTTCGGACCGGGCCGGCCGGGTAACTCGGGGAGCAGCACAACCCCACCCGCAGAAAGGAGCGCGCCATGGCCGACAAGGGCCTTGACTCGCTGTTCTACGACACTCTCCGCGACATGTACTACGCCGAACGGCACATTCTGAAGACCCTGCCCAAGTTGGAGAAGTCGGCGGTCTCGGACGAGCTGAAGGCAGCCTTCGCGCAGCACCGCACCGAGACCGAGGGGCAGCTCAAACGCCTCGAGGAGGTCTTCGCGATGATCGACCGCAAGCCGGTCAGCAAGCGCTGCGACGCCATCGACGGCATCCTCAAGGAGGGCGACGAGCACCTCGAGGAGTACCAGGGGAGCCCGGCCGCCGATGCTGCGCTGATCGCCTCGGCGCAGGCCGTCGAGCACTACGAGATCACCCGCTACGGCACCCTGCGCCGGTGGGCGACGATGCTCGGCCTGAACGGCGGCGCCGATCTGCTCGGCGCCACCCTCGAGGAGGAGTCCCGCACCGACGAGCTGCTCAACCGGATCGCCGAGACCGAAGCGAACGCCCGGGCCAAGCAGGGCAGGTAGTCCCGCAGCCACCGGCCGCAGCCGATGGCGCGACGCGCGGCGGGTCACCCCTCGGGTGGCCCGCCGCGGCCTGTCCCGGGGTCAGCCGGCCGGGCTGAACTCGAGCCGCAGGCCGCGGACCTGGTAGCCCTCGATGAGAGCATCCCAGCCGATGGTGGGGACGGCCGTCGCCGTCGGGTCCAGCCGCAGCAGCCGGGTCAGCAGCACGTCGGTCTCCAGGATCGCCAACGGCTGGCCGGGGCAGCGGTGGGCGCCGTCCCCGAAGCTCAGCCCGGCCGCGTTCACCCCGGCGGGCAGGTCGCGCCCGGGGCACACGCCGAGCGGGTCGTCCCCGACCGCCACCGGGTCGGCATTGGCCGGCCGGACGCAGACGTCGATCAGGTCGCCGGCCGGCACCGTCCAGGATTCCTCGCCGTCACTGAGCTCGACCGGCTGCTGGGCGCGGCGGTAGAGGTGGCCGACGACCGGTTCCAGCCGGATCACCTCGTTCAGGATGGCGAAGCGCTCGGGCTGGCCGGCGACCAGGTACCGCTCCCGCAGCGCCGGGTTCTCCAGCAGGTGCCAACAGGCCATCGAGACGAACTCGCGGGTGGTCACCATCCCGGCGGTGCCGTAGGTGACGCACTCCACCAGGATGTCGAGGTCGGTGTAGCCCTCGTCGATCAGGTGGCTGATGATGTCGTTTCGGCGCTCCCGGCGCCGGGCACGGATCGCCGGGCGGACATCGGCCAGGTAGAACCGGGCGATCGGGACCAGCGCGTTGACCGCGGCCTTCGCCCACTGGGCGTTGGTGCGGCCGAGATCCGGCTTGGTGATGTCCAGCGGCGGCTGGTTGAAGAAGGTGACCAGGCGGGCCGCCATGGCCCGCACCCGGGATTCGGTGAGTCCCACGACGTGCGAGGTGACCTCGACGGTGTACTCCAGCGCGAGGTCGTCGAGCAGGCAGCCGCCGGCGCGCGCCGCGTCCGCCAGCAGCCGGTCGGCGCAGGCCTCCAGCCGCTCGGTGTACCGCTCGGCGACGACGGCCGGGGCGAGGAAACGCCCCACCTTGGAGCGCTGCTCGTCGTGCAGCGGCCCGTCGGAGATCAGGATCGGGTAGTGCTTGAGGTGGCCGCGCGGGATCGCCTCGGCGCTGAAGCCGGCCTGGGTGGTGGACGCCCGCGCCCGCAGCACCTGGCGGGCCACCGCGAGCGAGCGGATCCGCCACAGGCCGTCGAGTTGCTCGACGGCGGGTCCGTCAGCCTCGGCCGGCGGGGTCGCCCGCCGCTGGTTGAGCGCCAATCCGACCCCCTGTCTGGTCCGGCCGGGCGGATCCCGGCTACGGTGCTGGTCACTGTAGACGACGGCGCAATGCCCATCGGCAGGCTTGAGGTGGGGGAGTGGAGGCAGCTGTGGGCAATGCGCTGGACGCCGAGTTCGACCTGGCAGCGGGCCGGTACGACCTGCTGACCCGGCTCAACCCGGGCTACCACGCCCACCTCGCCGCGGCCGCGCGGCTGCTGGTCGAGCGGACGGCCCCGCCGGACCTGCTGCTCGACCTCGGCTGCGGCTCGGGCGCCTCGACCGCGGCGCTGCAGGACGCGGCGCCGGCCGCCCGGATCGTGGGGATCGACGCGTCGGCCGGGATGCTGGCCCAGGCCAGGTCGAAGGCGTGGTCGGCGCCGGTGGAGTTCCGGCACGCCACCGCCCAGCAGTTGCCCGCGCTCGGCCTGCCCGCCGCCGACGGCGTGCTGGCCGCCTACCTGCTGCGCAATGTGCCCGAGGCCGAGCGTGACCAGGTGCTCGTCGCGATGCACGACCAGCTCCGTCCCGGCGGCTGGCTGGCGGTGCAGGAGTACTCGGTCGCCGGGCGGTCCGCCGCCCGTGCGCTGTGGACGGTCGTCTGCTGGCTGGTGGTCATCCCGCTCAGCTGGCTGTTGCGCGGCTCGCCGAGGCTGTACCGCTACCTGTGGCGCAGCGTGCTGCAGTTCGACAGCGTCGAGAGGGTGCTCGACCGGCTGCGCCGGGCGGGCTTCACCGACATTTCCCACCACCGCGTCACCGGCTGGCAGCAGGGGATCCTGCACACCTTCCTGGCCCGCCGGCCCGGCGAGGGGCCGGCCGACCCGGTCTGACCCGGCTCGGCTCAGGGCCGGGTACCGGCCACCAGGCGGGCGACCTCGCGCGCGGCGGCCGGGATGTGGTGTCCCAGCCTGAGGCACTGTGGCGGCGCCAGGTGCTGGAACCGGCCGCCCACCGCCACCGGGACGTCAGGGTGCGCGGCTGCCAGGTCGGCGACCAGCGCGGCGGCCTGGCGGGCGTCCGCGCGGCGGGGGATGGCGGTGACGTTGATCACGGCGTTGGTGGCCCCCACCGCCGCCGACCAGGCCTTCGGCGGCACCTGCGCGCCGAGATAGAGCGCCGCGACCCCCTGACGCCGCAGCGCGACCGCGAAGGCCAGCAGCCCGATCTCGTGCAGGACACCGGGCGGCGCGCCGATGATCGCCGGCGGCGGGGGCAGGTTGGGGCCGACCGCGTCGAAGCTCGCGGCGAGCCGGCGCATCACGATGTTCGTGGCGAGGTGCTCCCCGGCCTCGGTGATCGCCCCGGACTCCCACGCGGAGCCGAGCTGCACCAGCGCCGGCATCAGCCAGTCGTCGACCACGCTCTCGAAGCTGCGCAACCCGAACTGTTCATCCACGATCCGGGTGGCCGAGCGGGAGTCCAGGGTGGCGACGGCATCGATCAGCGCGGTGGTCGCGTCCGGCCGGCGGCCGGTGTCGGCCATCTCCCGGCGCACCTCGTCGGAGGCCTCCCGGGGCGGGACGCCGGCCGCGACCAACTCCTTCATCGCCCGGATCCGGCGCAGCGCCTCGGCGTCGTACACCCGGTGGCCGCCGGCCGTGCGGCCGGGCTGGAAGGCGCCGTAGCGGCGCTCCCAGGCGCGAAGGGTGTGTTCGGCGACGCCCGTCAGGTGCGCCGCCTGGCTGATGCTCACCATGTCGATGCGCAGTCTAGGCCGCTGACGGCGGTGGTGGTGAGAGAGGGCCGATGTGCAGTATTGCGGACCTCGCTTGTCTAACTTTGGCCGGTATGGCACCGTGAGTGTCCAAGATCAGGTGCGAGCGAAAGCAGATTTCCTTGACGAATGTGGCGTCCTTGGCCGGACCCCTCCGCCGCCGTCCCGCGGTGGAGGACCACCACCCCGCTGCCAGACAGGTTTCACCGGGTAAGGAGGGCTTGTGATGGCTGACCTCATCGTCCTGCTCGACGCCGACGGCCGCCCACGGGGCAGCGCCGACCGGGAGAGCATCCACACCGGTCAGACCCCCTACCACCTGGCCTTCTCCAGCTACCTGTTCGACGAGGACGGACGCCTGCTGCTCACCCGGCGCGCGCTGACCAAGCGCAGCTGGGCGGGGACCTGGACCAACAGCTGCTGCGGCCACCCGTTGCCCGACGAACCCGCCGAGCTGGCGGTGACCCGCCGGGTCGAGGCGGAGCTCGGTGGGCCGGTGCACGACCTGGAACTGGTCCTGCCGGAGTTCAGCTACCGCGCTGTCGATCCGTCCGGGATCGTGGAGCACGAGCTCTGCCCGGTCTGGATCGGCAGATTCCGGGCCGCCGACCTCTCCCCAGACCCCACCGAAGTGATGGAGACTTGCTGGGTGGAATGGCCTGCCGTGGTGCGGCTGGTTTCCGAGAGTCCGCAGCTGCTGAGCCCCTGGGCAGCGCTCCAGGTGCCGCTGCTGGCTGCCGCCCTCGCCGGACGGGTGGGCGCCGCATGAGCGTGGCATCCTCGCCCCTGCAGCGCCAGCCGGCGCAGGCCGCCTCCGCGCCGACCGGGTCGGACGCCGCCACCGTCGCTGCGGTGCTCGACCTGCTGCAGCACACCCTGGCCGACCTCGCCGCCCAGTGGGAGGTGCTGGCCAGCGGCATCCAGCCCCGTCCCGGCGTGCTGCACACCGACTCGATCCTGGCCCTGCTCGCCGACATCACCGGCAACGCCGGCAAGCTGCTGCGACCGCGGATGGCGCACTGGGGCTGGGTCGCCGCCGGCGGGCTGGACCACGGCCGCGGCGCGCAGGACGTGGTCACCGTCGGGGCTGCGCTGGAACTGCTGCACTGCTTCGCGCTGGTGCACGACGACGTGATGGACGGCTCGGAGTCCCGCCGTGGCCGGCCGTCGGTCCACGCCGTGGCGCGCGCCGACCACCTCAGTCATGGTGGTGCGGGCGACCCGCAGCGGTACGCCGAGAACATCGCGATCCTGGTGGGCGACCTGCTGCACAGCGAGTCCAGCATGCTGGCCGCGGAGTTGCCCCGTCCGCTGCGCGAGGCGTGGCGGACGATGGCCATCGAACTGATGATGGGGCAGGGCCGGGACCTGGTCGGCGCGGCCAACGGCCGGCGGGACCTCGCCCACGCCCAGGAGGTCGCCCGGGCCAAGTCGGGCGCCTACACGGTGTGGCGTCCGCTGCAACTGGGCGCGCTGGCCGGCGGCGGCGACGACGAGTTGCTGGCGGCGCTGCACCAGTACGGCCACCACGCCGGCCAGGCCTTCGCGCTGCGCGACGACCTGCTCGGGGTGCTCGGCGACCCCGCCCGCACCGGCAAGCCGGTCGGTGACGACCTGGTCGCCGGGAAGCCGACCGTCCTGCTGGCGCTGGCCGAGCAGCGGTTCAGCCCGGCCTGGCGGCTCGCGCTGCGCCGGGTGGGCACCCAGCGGGTGACCGCCGAAGATGTCGCCGGCCTGTGCGCCGAACTGGTGAACTCCGGAGTGGTGGCCGAGGTCGAGAACCTGATCGCGGGGTCGGTCGCCGCCGCCGAGGCGGCGCTGGCCCGCCCGGTGGTGGACGGACGCGCCGCCGAGGGCCTGCGGCAGCTGGTCCACCAGATGGCCTGGCGCGAGTCGTGAGCCGCGTCGTCGTGGTGGGCGCCGGCCTGGCCGGGCTGAGCGCCGCGTGCCACCTGGTCGGGGACGGCCACCAGGTCACCGTGCTGGAACGCAACCCGGGCCCCGGCGGGCGCAACGGCGTGATCCGGGCCGACGGCTTCACCTTCGACTCGGGGCCGACGGTGCTGACGATGCCCGGGCTGCTGGAACGCGCCCTCGTGGCGGCCGGCGGCAGCCTGGCCCCGCTGCAGTTGCGGCGGCTCGACCCCGCCTACCGTGCCCGGTTCGCCGACGGCTCGGTGATCGACGTCCGGCCCGGGGTGACCGAGATGGTGGCCGAACTGGCCAGGACCTCGAGCCCGGCCGACGCCCGGGCGTTCGCCGGGTTCGTCGCCTGGCTGGAGGCGCTCTACGAGACCGAGATGCCCCACTTCATCGAGCGAAACTACGACAGCGCGATCGACCTGCTCGCCCGGCCCGCGGCCGCGGCACGGCTGCTCCGGCTGGGCGGCTTCGGCCGGCTCGGCGCGGCGGTCCGGCGGCGCTTCGACGACGAGCGGCTGGTCCGGCTGTTCACCTTCCAGGCGATGTACGCCGGGATGTCGCCGGAGGACGCGCTGGCGATCTACGCGGTGATCACCTACATGGACAGCGTCGCGGGGGTGTGGTTCCCCACCGAGGGGATGCATGCCGTCCCCACCGCGATGGCGGACGCGCTGGCCGCGGCCGGCGCCCGGTTGGTCTACGACCAGGCCGCCGATGAACTGATCACCGACTCCCGCGGGCGGGTGGCCGGGGTCCGGGCCGGGGTCGAGCGGATCCTGGCCGACGCCGTGGTGATCACCGCGGACCTGCCGGGCGCCTACCGCACGCTGCTGCCCGACCTGCGCCCACCGCGGGCGGCCCGGGGCGACGGCTACTCGCCCTCGGCCGTGGTCTGGCACCTCGGGGTGCGCGGCGCGCCGCCGGAGCAGGCCGCGCACCACAACATCCACTTCGGCCGGGCGTGGGAGGGGGCGTTCCGGCAGCTCATCAAGGACAAGGAGCTGATGGCCGACCCGTCGCGGCTGGTCACCATCCCGTCGCTGGACGCCCCTGGCATGGCGCCCGAGGGTCACAGCGTCCTGTACGTCCTGGAGCCGGTGCCGAACCTGTCGGCCGGGATCGACTGGCAGGAGACCGGGCCGGCGATGCGGGAGAGCCTGCTGGGCTTCCTGGACAGCGCGGGCTATCCGACCGGGATCGTCACCGAGCGGCTGGTCACCCCGCGGGACTGGGCCCGGCAGGGCCTGGCCGCCGGCACCCCGTTCAGCCTGGCCCACAGCTTCTTCCAGACCGGGCCGTTCCGGCCCGGGAACCGGGAGCCGCGCCGGCCCGGGGTCTTCTTCGCCGGGGACGGGACGACGCCCGGGGTCGGCATCCCGATGGTGCTGGTGAGCGGCGAACTGGCGGCCCGCCGGGTCCGCGACTACCTGGGAGGAGACCGATGACCACGGCGGACACCGAGCAGTTGGCGTCCGGCTACGAGGCCTGCGCCCGGCTGACCCGGGCCTACGGCACCACCTACTACTGGGGCGCCCTGCTGCTGCCGCCCGCCTCGCGGCGCCACGTCCACGCCATCTATGCGCTGTGCCGGCTCGCCGACGACATCGTCGACGCCCCCGGCGCCACCACCCACGCGACCGAGGCGACCCGGACGGCGCTGGCCGGCTTCCGCGGCCGGTTCGAGGCCGCGCTGGCCGGGCAGGGGACCGACGATCCGGTGCTCGCCGCGGTGGCCCACACGATCACCACCCGGCGGATCGACCCGGAGTGCTTCGACAGGTTCTTCGACGCGATGGCGATGGACCTCGAGGTCGCCGGCTACCGGACCTTCGATGACCTGTGCGGCTACATGGAGGGATCCGCAGCGGTGATCGGGGAGATGATGCTGCCGGTGCTGGAGCCGACCAGCCCCCGTGCCAAGCGGCCGGCCCGTTCCCTGGGCCTCGCCTTCCAGTTGACGAACTTCCTGCGGGACGTGGGCGAGGACCTCGACCGTGGCCGGGTCTACCTGCCGCAGGCCGACCTTGAGCGGTTCGGCGCCGATCCGGCCCGCCGCCGGGTCGACGAGCCGTGGCGGGCGGTGATGCGCTTCGAGATCGAACGGACCCGCCGGCTGTACCGGGAGGCGGCCACCGGAATCGCCCACCTGCCGCCGGCCTCGGCGCGCTGCGTGGCGACCGCCCACACCCTGTACTCGCGCATCCTGACCCGCATCGAGGCGCGCGACTACGACGTCTTCACCGGACGGGCCCGCGTCCCCACCCTGGCCAAGGCGGCCACCGCAGCGGCTACCCTGCTGCGCAACCCGCACCGGGTGGCGGCGTCAGTGGCAGGAGCGTGAGCGTGGACCGTTGGCAATACCTGGCCCTGATGGCTGCCTGCCTGCTCATCACCGTGCCGCTCGAGGTCTGGCTCGGCGCCCGGGTCTACCGGCAGCCGCGCCGGATGCTGGCCGCCGTCGTCCCGGTCGCGCTGGTCTTCGTCGCCTGGGACGTGCTGGCGATCCGGCGCGACCACTGGTCCTTCTCGCCGGACTACACCACCGGCGTCCTGCTGCCGGGGGCGATCCCGCTGGAGGAGGTCGTCTTCTTCGTGGTGATCCCGCTCTGCGGGCTGCTGACCTACGAAGCGGTCGGCGCCATCCTGAACCGGCGCAGGGCCACCGCGCCGACCGCCCTCGACAACCGCCGGCCGGTGGAGGACCGCGATGCTTGAGTACACCGCCGGGACCCTGATCGCGATGCTGGTCGTCGTGCTCGTGGAGGTGCTGTGGGCCCGCACCGGGATCTTCACCAGCCTCCAGTACTGGCTGGCGCTGGGGATCATGTTCAGCTTCCAGGTGCTGGTCGACGGCTGGCTCACCAAGCTGTCCGACCCGATCGTCAGCTACGACCCCGCGCAGTTCTCCGGGATCCGGTTCCCCTGGGACATCCCGATCGAGGACTTCGGGTTCGGCTTCGCGCTGATCACCGCCACGCTGATCGTGTGGAAGGTGATCGGGCGGTCGCAGCCGGAGCCCGGGCAGTGAGCAGCTGGCGTCCCGGCCGCGACCGGCGGGCGGTGCGGATCCGTCCGCCCGAGCCGAACGGGTCGGGTCCCCAGCGGCCCCGGGTCGTGGTGGTGGGCGGCGGGATCGCCGGCCTGGCCGCCGCGACCGGGCTGGCCGAACAGGGCGTGGCCGTCACGGTGCTCGAGGCCGAGTCCACGCTCGGCGGCCGGGTCCGCGCCTGGCCGGTCGGCGAGGACGGCCGCACCATGAGCCGCGGCTTCCACGCCTTCTTCCGGCAGTACTACAACCTGCGGGCGCTGCTGCGCCGGGCCGACCCGGGCCTGGAGCGCCTCGTCCCGCTGCCCGACTACCCGCTCAGCCTGGCCGACGGGCCGACCGACTCGTTCGCCCGGATCCCGCGGACCCCGCCGTGGAGCATCATCGGGTTCGTCCTGGCCAGTCCCACCTTCCGGCTGACCGACCTCGCCCGGGTGGACGCGGGTGCCGCTCTCGACCTGCTGCGGGTCGAGTTCCCGCGCACCTTCCACGAGACCACCGGGGTCAGCGCGGCCGACGTGCTGGACCGGCTGCGGTTCCCGGCGCAGGCCCGCCACCTGGCCCTGGAGGTCTTCGCCCGGAGCTTCTTCGCCGACCCGCGGGAGTTCTCCGGCGGGGAACTCCTGGCGATGTTCCACACCTACTTCCTCGGCTCCGCCGAGGGGCTGCTGTTTGACGTCCCCGACGACGACTACGACACCGCGCTGTGGCGTCCGCTCGCGCAGTACCTGACCGGGTTGGGCGTCGACTTCGTCACCGGCGTCCGGGTGGAGAACCTGCTCCAGCGGGACGGCGGGGTGGTCGCGGTCCACACCGGCGGCGGCGAGGTGGTGGCGGATGCCGCCGTCCTGGCCCTGGACACCGCCGGTTTGCAGGCGGTGGTGGAGCGCTCGGATTGGCTGGGGGACCGGGCCTGGCGCGAACGGGTGGCCCGGTTGCGGATCGCGCCGCCGTTCGGGGTCGGACGCCGCTGGCTCGACCGGCCGCAACCCGGGGTGCCGCCCTTCCTGGGCACCAGCGGTTACGGCCCGCTGGACAATGTCTCCCGGCTGGACGCCTTCGAGGCGGGCGCGGCCGACTGGGCGCGGCGGCACCGGGGCGCGGTCGTCGAGGTGCACGGGTACGCGCTGAGTGACCCCTCCGGGGCGACCGCCGACCGGCTCTGGCAGGAGGCGGAGCGGGTGGCGCCCGGCCTGGCCGGTGCCACGGTGGTGGCCCAGGAGTGGCTGCTGCAGCAGGACTGCCCGCTGGTGGACACCACAGCGTGGGTCGACCGGCCGGCCGTCGCGACGCCCGACCCCCGGGTGGTGCTGGCCGGTGACCTGGTGCGCTGCGAGTTGCCGGTGGCGCTGATGGAGCGGGCGGCGACCACGGGCTGGCAGGCAGCCAACCGGCTGCTCACCGGGTGGGGCCGGCCGGGGACCGAGCTGTGGTCGCCTCCGCTGCACGGCCTGCTGGCCGGGGTTGGCTGACCGCCGGTCAGGTGACCGGAGCGCCGCCCCACTGCTGACCTGCGGTGCCAGTGCCGTCCTCCCGTCGCCGCAGGATCCGGCGACCGCCCATTGGCCGGGGCACCTCGCCGCGTGCGCACGGACCGCACAGACCGACGAGGGTCGTCTGCCAGGCGTCGATGAGGAAGCCGGTGTCGCGGAAGAGCCGGCCACCGACCGCGTCGAGGGCGTTCGGCGGCAGGGCGACGACGGTGCCGCACCGGCGGCAGTGGCCGTGCAGGTGCTCCTGGCCCGGGCCCGTGGCGGCCAAGTGGTAGCGGGTCGGCCCCCCGGGGGCCTGCCGGCGCGACACAACACCGGTCGCGGCAAGCAGTTCCAGGGTCCGGTAGACGGTCGCCCGGTGGATTCCGAGGCCATCGAGGAGGGCCAGCACCTGCTCGGCCGTCAACTGGTCGGGGTGGGCGGCCAGGGCCTCCACCACTGCGCGCCGCGGGGCGGTGACCCGCTGGCCACGGCGCCGGAGCTCGGCGAGAGCGACGTTCACCGCGCCGCCGATGGCACTGGAATGCAGCAGCGCGTGGTCGACGGGGCGGGGGTTCTCATTCGGGCCGAACACGGTCAGGCGCGATTCGGCGCGCAGCTGCGGCAGGCCGGGTTCGCGGTCGCCGGGAGGATGGACGCCCGGGTGTCGCACTCGGGCAGGAGACTGTCGGGGTGGGGGTGGGTGGCACGGCTTGTCCTGACTGGGGGTGGGTCGGTCCGGGCCGAATCGGTGCGGACCGTGACTTCATGCCTACTCCTGTGCGGGCACGGATGGAAGGACGATCGGCCTGAGAACTCCTGGTGAGCCGACCGGCCCGGGCAAGGGCGGCAGCCACTGGTAACCGGCGGAGCCGGCTCAGCCAGCCGTGGCACCGTCGTCCTGCCCTTGCCCGGACCGGTCGTCGGCCATCGAGGCCACCGTTGCGGGACCCAGCGCGTCGATCAGCTCGAGCAGGCTCTGGTTCAGGCGTTCGGCCTGCAGGAGCGCCGACCGTTCGACAACGCCGAGATCGGCGGCGTCGGCCACCTCGAAGGTCTCCGGCCCGTGGACCCGCCGCGGCAGGGCACCCAACAGCGCGGTCTGCGCCGCCTCGAAGTTGTCGGCGGTCGCGAGGGAGAGCTTGCGCCACGGAACCCGCTCGGTCCCAGCGCCCTGCTCGGTCGCCAGTCGCGCGAGGTGCTCGGCGTAGGCCAGCGTCGCCCACAGGCAGCTGAGCTGGGTTTCGATCCCGCCGGACTCCAGTGAGCCCGGGTCGCGCCGTACCGGTCTGGCCACCGTCTCCAGGTTGTTCAGGGCCTGACTGATCTCGCGCCCGGTGAGCGCCAGGTCCGCCCGCCCGCGGGAGTCCTGCCCCAGGAGCGTGGCGAAGGCGGTACGGGCCAGGGCGGCCTGCCGGCCCACGATGCTCGCCATCGAGTCCAGCACCTTCGCGCGGGTGCGGGTGGGCAGGACGAGCGCCGACACCGCGATGGCGACCAGGGAGCCGATCGCGGTCTCGGCGAGTCGAAGCTCCACCGTTCCCACGCTCAGGATGCCGATCAGGTCGTACATCGTCGCGAGCAGGATGGTCTGCCAGAACGACGTCCACGGGGAAGACACCGCCCGGGTGAAGGCCATGAAGAAGGTGCTGACCATCAGCAGCGGGATGGCGACGAACGGGTTGTGGCCGGCGATGATGGCCAGCCCGAAGGCGAACCCTGAGCCGGCGACCGTGGCCAGCACCCGCTCAATGCCCTTCACCCTGGTCTCGCCGTCGGAGCCGGCCAGCACCTGGAAGGCCGGCATGGCAGCCCAGTACTGGTGGCTGGTGGTGGAGAGGGCGCCGCCCAGCAGCAGGGCCAAACCGGTGGAGACCGCGGCCTGGACGGCCCGCCGGTCGCCGATCTGCGCGGCCGCCTCGGCGGCTGCCGGGCCGTGCCCGCGGGACGCGGGCGGCGGCTCGGTCAGCACCGGGTCATCTGGCGCCACCTCTCCGAGTTGGGCCGCCCGCAGTGCCGAGGCTGCGACTCTCAGTTCGGTGATCCGGCTCAGGATCCGGCGCGCCGGCAGCGGCCAGGACCGATCCGGCGGTGCCGGCTGCGGCGGGGACTCGTCCTCACCTCCGGGCCGGTATGACCCCAGCTGCCGCTGGAGGGCGAGCAGGTCGGCGGTGAGCCGGGCCCGTTGCTCGGTGGCGATCGTGATGCTGGTCGTCACTGGCAGCAGGGTGACCAGGCTGGTCACGGCGAGGTCGAAGTCGAAGACCCGCACCCGCAGGACGCTGATCTGGCCCGGCGAAAGGGAGTCTGCCCCCTCGACGTCCAGCAGCCCGGCCACTGCCACCGCGGTCCGGACGGTGGCGACCTGGCCGCGGCGCAGGGCGCGCCCCAGCCGCCGGTCGCTGCGTCCGGTCGCGACCAGGTCGGTGGTCACCTCGATCAGCTGTGCCGCCCGCGCGTAGAGCGCATTGACGCCACCCTCCACCTGTCGGGCCGGGCCTGGCCCGGGGACCAGGCTCACCAGCCAACTGGCGGCGATGCCGACCACCGCGGCGATCAGCGCCGACACCAGGTCCGATGCGTTCAGCCCCATCAGCAGGGCCATGTAGTACGTCACGAACGCGAGGACGCCAAGGCCGCCGATGCGGGCGCCGAAGCGTCGCAGCCAGGCGCACAGCCCGGCGATGGCGGCAAGTTCCAGGACGCTCCACCAGTCGTGATGGGGCAGGAGGGTGCCGAACAGGGCGCCGATCACGGCCGGGAGGACGGGGACCGCCCCGGTCCACCACCTCACGCGAGATCGGTTCGCGGCCACCGACGAGGCGGCGTACACCGACACCATGCCCGCGAACACCACCGCCGGCACCACCGGCGCCTCGGCCACCGCGGCGAGCGGGGCGGTCACGCCGACGGCGAGCGCGGCCCCGGCCATCGCGCGCAGCGCGGCGGCCAGCCGGACGAAACCGGGGTCGATGACCAGATGTCGTCGCCGCAGCCATCCGCCCCGGCGACGAAGACGCAGCGGGCGCCGCTCCCCTGGCCGGGCGCTGACGACGGCGAACCTCGACGGGTCCGCGTCGCCGGAGTCGAGCGGCACGCCCTGCGGGGTGGTGGCGACGGGGCGGTAGACCGGCTGGTAGTCCAGGTCACGGGCAACGGCGTTGGTGAACGCGCGGGCCGGCACCTCGAACGGCAGCCACTGGGTGTAGCGCCGGTAGGCCTCGGCGGGGTCGAACGGCCCGGGGCGGCGGGTCAGCTCGGCCATCCGGGTGTCTATCGCGAGGAAGCGCAGCACCCAGGCGTCGACCGCTGCGTCAGAGCCCTCGCGCTCGAAGCTCGCGGCCGCAGCCGCGAACGCGGCCGGGGTCACCGGTGCCGGGACCTCGACGCCGGGGAGGCCGAGGACGTGCATGAGTCGCAGCCGGAACTCCTCGTAGGCCTGGGTGAGTCGGGCGAGGTTGGGTTCCTTGGGCGGGTCGCTGTCCGGCGGCAGGCCCCAGGTGAGCGCTCCGATGACCCCGGCCGTCATGTGGAGGGCGAACGGCAGCGAGAACTGGTCGCGGCCGCTCTGGAAGTAGTAGGCCGCCTGGTTCTGCGCCAGCCCTTCGGCGTAGTCGCTGAGGTCATCGACCACCGAGCCGAGGTGCGCGTCCAGGCCTCGGGGCGCTCCGTCGGGGAAGAACGGGTACAACGTGTCGACGGCGTCCCCGATGCCCTTGCCGACGCTGAAGAAGTTGCCCGAGAGCGCCCGCAGCGATCGGGCCACGTCGTAGACGCTGCTCAGGAACGTGATGATCAACGACAGCAGGATGATGCTGAGCATGGCTTCGGTGGCGGTGAGCAGGTTCAGCCACCAGGTCCCCGGCGCGATGTTGTCCACCCCGACGGTGGAGAACAGGCCGACGCTGAAGTACAGCGCGCCGGTGAAGTCGGGCTCCACCCCGGGTCTGATCTGGACGACTCCCAGGCCGATCGCGCCGTAGTAGATCAGCGCGAACCCGAGGATGATCCCCGTCAGCCAACACAGGATGGTGGTCACAAGCATGGTGCCGGTCACCTGGCGCAGCAGCATGGGGCGCCAGCGTCGCCCGGCCCTGCGGGTGAAGGCTCGCAGGACCAGCCACTGCACCCGGACGAACTTGTCGACGATCAGACCGTTCTCGTCGTAGTTCAGCACGGCGAGGAACACGTCCAGCAGGGTGACGACCAGCAGCGCCACGCCCAGTGTGATCCAGACAGCCTCCACCCGTGCTCCTTCCCGGGCCCTGCGCCGGGCTACTGCAGAATGCTCGGCTGCAGCTGCCCCATGGTCAGGTGGTGGGTCATCCTGGTGACCCCGGCGATGGTGATGGCGGCCGCCACCAGCGCCCAGATCCCCACCACGGCGAGATCGGACCAGACCCGGGACAGGTCGCCGCCGTACATCACCTGTCGCAGGGCATCCACCACATACCCCATCGGCAGCACCTTGTGCAGCGCAGCCAGCGGTTCGGGCAGGGTCTGCCACGGGAAGGTCCCGCCGGCGGTGACCAGCTGCAGCACCATGAGCACCAGGCCGAGGAACTCCCCGACGGTGCCGAGCCAGACGTTCAGGGCGAGGATGATCCACGTGTAGCAGGCCGAGGCGAACACCAGGAGGCCGAGGGTGGCCCACGGGTTGGCGAAGTTGAACTCGAGCGCGATCCACAAGACCGCGAACAGGCCGATCATCTGCACCAGCCCGAGCGCTGCCGGGGTGAGCCAGCCGGCGATGCTCACCCGGACCGGCGCCTCCATGGCGGTGAGCGCCCGGCGGGAGACCGGCTTGACGATCAGGAACAGGGCGTAGATGCCGATCCAGGCCGCCAGCGCCGCGAAGAACGGGGCAAGGCCCGCGCCGTAGTTCTGCGCCTGGGAGAGCTGGGTGGTGTCGACGGTCACCGGGTCCGACAGAATCCGGCTCTGCTCCTGCCTGGTGTCGCGATTGTGGTCAGGAAGCTGCTTGAGTCCGTCGGCCAGCCCGCTGCTCAGCTCGTCCGCGCCGGAGGAGAGCTTCCCCAGCCCATCGCTGAGTTCGACGACGCCGCTGTGCACCTGGTCGGTGCCCTTGCGGGCGGACTCGGTTCCCCGGGCGAGCTTGGCTGCTCCCGAGGCAACCTCCCGGGCGCCGGCGTCGAGCTGGTCGATCCGGTTGACGGTGCGCTGCACGCGGTTGCCGAGCTGGTTGAGCCGGGTACCGATCGGGTCCAGGGCCGCCAGGACCTCGTTGATCTCCGAGCGGGACAGCCCGGCGTCGCGCAGCGCGTTGCGGATATCCCGGCGAACCTGCGGCAGCCGGGCCTGTGCGGCTCTTGTGACGTCCGCGACGTCGTCGGCGATCGCGTCCAGTTTGTTGACGCCCGCCGCGACCTGCTTGGCCCCCGAGGCGAGCCGGTCGGCCCCGGTGTCGAGTTCCTTGACCCCGCTCGCCAGCGACTTGGTCCCCTTCGCGAGCCGGTCGCTGCCGGACAGCGCGGTCTTGAGCCCGGACGCGAGCTCGTCGGCGCCATTGCTCGCGTCGACGAGCTTCGTCCGGATCTCGGCCAGCCCGTTGAACAGGGCCAGGCCGACGGTCTCCACGACCTTCTGGCGGATCTCGGCCTGCACCTCGGCGGCCGCATTGCGCCCGATCGTGGTCGCCAGGTAGTTGTTGGCGTCGTTGGCGTGCAGTTCGATGGAGGTCTGCCGCGGTTTCGCGTCGTTCACCGAGGCGATCGCGGCGGAGAAGTCGGCCGGGATGACGATCGCGAAGTCGTAGCGGCCGGACGCCAGCCCGGCCTCGGCCTCGCCGGTATCCACCTCGCTGAAGGCGAAGGTCCTGGTCTCGACCAGCCGTTTGATCACCTCGGCGCCCAGGTCGCGGCGCTCGCCCTCGATCGGGGCACCCTTGTCCTGGTTGACCAGGGCGACCGGGATGCTGCCCAGCCTGCCGTAGGGGTCCTGGTTGGCCCACAGGTACAGGCCGCCGTACAGGATCGGGACGCACAGCAGCGCGAACAGGGCCAGAGCCAGCATCCTGGTCGAGACGAGGCGACGCAGTTCCGCCGCCACCATCCGATGCACTTTCACGATTCCTCCGCGGCGTTCGGGTCCTGTTCGGGGGCAGGCTCGTCCGAGGGAGCCAGGGACGGGGCCAGGACGATGCGGGAGGCCTGACCGGCGATCACCAGCACGGCGTACCCGCGCTCGGCGAACTCCTCGGCGAGCGCCCACCAGGCGCGTGGATCGCCGCCGTGCCGGTCCGGTGAGACCAGCGCGAAGCCCTCGACGTGGGGCCGCAGCACCGCCAGTTCGCACAGCAGCCGCAGCCGGGGCTCCGGGTCGAGGTTGCTGACCGGACGGTGGATGACCTCGGCCAGCCGCTGCTCGATCAGCCACTCCCGCGCGTGGCGCAGTCCCGCGCGGCGTCCGGCGAACATCAGTTCCTCCTGCACCACCGAGCGCACCAGGACGTTGGGCTCCGGCGCGGAGACGTCGGGGGCGTCCACCAGAGCGACCCGGTGGCGCAGCCCGGCCGGGTCGTGGGCGCCGTCCAGCAGCACCTCGCCGCCGTCGGGGCGCATCCGGCCGGTGGCCAGCAGGCCCAGCACGGTGGGGCGGCGCTCGGTCTCGGCCAGGCCGAGGGTGGCCCGTCCGGACTCGAACAGCAGTGAGGTCTCAGGCAGCGCGTGCTGGCGCGGTGCCTTGGTGACCTCAGCGAGTCGGATCTGCATCGGATCGCGGCGCTCCGGGTGGGGCTCCGCTGCTCATCGCGGCCTTCGCGCGCGGGCCTGGGCTGGTCATCAGGTTCCCTTCCGGTGGGGTGTGCCGGCTGCGACCACTATCGTCGGCGTCGCCGACGATCACAAGGCGCCCCGGGCCCGGGCAGGCGCGGCCCGCGTGTCGCGCCTTGTCACCTGCCGGTTGAGAAGTTCCTCAGGGAAGCGCGGCGCCGGCTGCACTACCCTGACAGCCCGAGGCCACCACGGCGGTGGCAGGCGGGAAGGACCCCGATGACCATCACCCAGCCAGACCAGCTGCGCGTCCGGGCGGCCCGCAACGGCAACCTGGTGGTCTTCGGAGCCAACGGCTTCGCGTTCGCGACCTGGATGTCGCGGGTGCCCGACGTGAAGGATGTCCTGGCGCTGACCCCCGGCAACCTCAGCATCCTGCTGTTGGCCGTGTCCGCCGGATCGGTGTTCGGGCTGCCACTGGCCGGCCGGATCGCGAGCCGGATCGGGGCCGGCGCCACCGCCCGGCTCGGCATGGGGCTGGCCCTGCCCGGAATCGTGTTCGCGTCCGTGGCCGTTCAGGCTCAGACGACGATCTTCCTGGTCATGCCGGGCCTCTTCCTGCTCGGGATGGGCAGCGGGATCTGGGACGTCGCCCAGAACCTGGAGGGCACGATCGTCGAGCGGGCGCTGGACAAGGCGATCATGCCCTGGTTCCACGCCGCCTTCAGCGGCGGCACCGTGGCCGCCGCCCTGGTCGGGGCGGGGATGACCTGGGTGCAGGTCCCGATCCCGGTCCACCTCGCGGCCGCCGCCCTGGCCTGCGCCGCCGCCGGCTGGTGGGGGACCCGCCAGTTCCTGCCCGCCTTCGACGACGCTCCCACCGGTGCCACTTCCACCGGCCGGGCACGGTCGGCCTGGCTGGAGCCGCGCACCCTGCTGATCGGGCTGATGGTGCTGGCCGCCGCCTTCGCCGAGGGGACCGCGAACGACTGGATGGCGGTCGCCTTCGTGGACGGCCATGAGCTGGACAACGCCCTCGGCGTCGTGGCGCTGGCGGTCTTCCTCTCCTTCATGACGGCCGGCCGGATCCTGGGCACCGGCCTGCTCAACCGGTACGGACGCGTGCTGGTGCTGCGGGCGATGTTCGCAGCCGCGGTACTCGGCTGCCTGCTGGTCGTCTTCGGCAACCCGGTGGTCGCCTTCATCGGGGCCGCGGTCTGGGGGGTCGGGGCGAGCTTGGGCTTCCCGGTCGGGATGTCGGCCGCCGCGGATGACCCGGTCCGCGCCCCGCTGCGGATCAGCGTGGTCGCTACCATCGGCTACCTCGCCTTCCTGGCCGGCCCGCCGCTGCTCGGCCTGCTCGGCGACCACTTCGGCGTGCTGCGGGCGCTGCTGGTGGTGGGCGCGGTCTCCGTCCTGGCCCTGCTGGTGACCCCTGCGGCCCGCGAGCCCGAGCCCGCGGCGGTGGACTGAACAGGATCGCAGCCGGCCTGCGGGCAAAGACGCGGGGTGGGCAATTCTTCTCGCTCAGGGTTTGGCTGCGAACTCACCGGGCGGGTCTGCTAGATTGCAGTGCGCAGGGGTGGTTTACCCCCGCTGCCCTTCGGGGTCCGATCGGACGCGGTTCGTCCCCACACCACCCCGCGGTGGCCCACTTGGTGGATCCCCGCTGGCGCCCCGGCGCC
>JAEZHJ010000133.1 GCA_023436925.1 Actinomycetes bacterium | reverse complement strand
GGTCAGTCATCTCGGGTTCCTTCTCTCAGGGGTCCCGTGGGCACAGCAGGGTCGTACCCGATCGGTGGGAGCACTCGCCGGAGCCAGGCCCGCCGGGCCGCCCGCGCATCGTGGGAGATCGCCGCGTTGGGCGCGATGGACTCGAAGGCGTGACAGCCGCCCTGCCAGACGTGGAGTTCGGCCTCACCGCCGGCGGCCCAGATCGCGGTGGCGTAGGCCACCACCTCATCGCGGAAGGTCTCCGCGGAGCCGACCTCCAGATAGGCCGGGGGCAACCCGGACAGGTCGGTCTCCCGGGCCGGCGCGGCGGTGGCGGGGACCGAGTCCGTCCCGGCCGCCGCGCCGAGGTAGGACGCCCAGCCGGTGGCGTTCGCCGTCCGGTCCCAGCAGCCGCGTCCGGCCAGCTGGTGGCCGGAGAAGGTGTCGTTGCGATCGTCCAGCATCGGGCTCAGCAGGAGCTGGGCGGCCACCGCGGGGCCGCCGCACTCCCGGGCGTGCAGGACGGTCGCGGCAGCAAGCCCGGCGCCGGCACTCATCCCCTGCACGACGATCCCGTCCACCGCCACCCCGAGCGAGGCGGCGTTGTCGACCAGCCAGCGCAACCCGTCGTAGCTGTCCGCCAGGGCAGCGGGGTAGGCCCACTCCGGCGCCAGGCGGTACTCGACCGAGGCCACCATGCCGCCGCAGGCGTCGGCCAGGTTGAGCGCCTGACCGATGTCGGTGAAGGCGTTCCCGGCCACCAGCCCGCCGCCGTGGAGGTGCCACAGCACCGGGAGCTCCCCGGTGGCCTCGACCGGACGCCACAGCCACACCACGAGGTCCCGGCCGTCGCCGACCGTCGGCTGGTGCCGGCTGAGGATGAACCGGCCACCTCCGGTGAGGACGTCGTCGCTCGGCGCCGTCTCGCGGGCGCGGAGGGCGGGGATCTCCGCCGGCAACAGGGCGACGACATTGTCCGGCGCGGAGTCGAGGGCTCCTTCGACCTCGGGGTCGAAGGGCGGGGCTGCCGCGGTCACCCCTTCACCGACCCCTGCAGCATGGCTGCGACGAAGCGCCGCTGGAAGATCAGGAAGAGCAGCATGGTCGGGGTGAGGATGAGCAGCGATCCCGCGCACAGCAGCGGGATGTCGGTCCCCCACTGTCCCTGGAAGGACCCCAGCGCGCCGGCCATCGTCCGTTTGGCCGGGTCGGAGACCAGCACGATCGCCAGCAGGAACTGGTTCCACGTCCATAGGAACTGCAGGATCGCCAGCGAGGACAGCGCAGGCATGGCGAGCGGAACGTGGATCTTCCAGAACAGCTGCCACAGGTTGGCCCCGTCGATCCTGGCCGCCTCGGACAGGTCGCTGGACATGTTCACGAAGTGCGCTCGCATCCACATGATCGAGAACGGCATGAACAGCCCGATCAGCGGCAGGATGATCGCCCAGCGCGTGTTGAGCAGCCCCAACTCCCGCATCTGGAAGTACAGCGGGGTGATGATGCCCTCGTAGGGCAGCGTGATCCCGAGCACGAAGATCAGGAAGACGATCCGCCCCCCGATCGGACGCAGGTGGCCCAGCGCGAAGCCGGCCAGGGTCGCGAACAGCAGGGCGGCGGGCACGACACCCAGCTCGATGAGCAGGCTGGAGGCCAGCAGGTCCTGCATCTTGGCCGCCTGGAAGGCGAGCAGGAAGTTGCCCCACTGCGGGTCCTCCGGCCAGGAGAGGCCGATCGGATAGGTCCCCGACGGGTGCAGGGCGGTGACGAACATGGTGACGAAGGGCAGCAGCGTGCCGATCATCAGCAGGATGAGCAGGGCCCGGCCGAACCAGGTCTCCCGGCGAGAGACGATCACGCGTCCGACTCCTTGGTGAGGCGCTGCACAGGCAGGACGATCAGCAGGACGATGGCGATCAGGGCGACGGCCAGGGCGGAGGCGAGGCCCACCTCGCGTTCGAAGAAGGCCAGGTAGTAGATCTGCATGCCGGGCACCATCGTCGAGTTGCCGGGGCCGCCCCGCGTCGAGATGTAGACGATGTCGAAGCTGGCCAGGGCGGCCACCACGGTGACCGTGACGCAGACCCCGATCTCCTGCTTCAGGCTCGGCAGGGTGATCGACCAGAACTCCTGCCAGGGGCTGGCGCCGTCGATTCGTGCCGCCTCGTACAGGCTGGCGTCGATCTTGGTCATGCCGGCGAGCAGCAGCAGCATGCACAGCCCGAACAGCACCCAGGCGCCGATCATGCCCATCGCCGGCAGCGCCCAGTCGAAGTCACCGAGCCAGGCCCGGGCGATCCCGCCCAGCCCGACCGCCCGCAGGATCTCGTTGACGACGCCCTTGGACGCCAGCAGCCAGGACCACATGATGCCGGCGGCGACGAGCGGGATGACCTGCGGGATGAAGAGCACCACGCGGGCGACGGTGGCGATCCGGGTCTGGACGAAGCCGCGGATGGTGTTCGCGGTGAACAGGCCGAGCGCCACCGGGATCACGCTGAAGAACACCAGCAGCTCGAACGCGTGGAGCAGCGAGCCCCACAGCACCGGGTTGCTGACCAGTTCGACGTAATTGGACAGCCCCGCCCAGGTCGACGACTTGATCCCGTCCCAGTGGTAGAAGGAGTACTGGATGGTCAGCAGCACCGGCCGCAGCACGAAGACCCCGTACATGATCGCGGCCGGTGCCACCAGGGCGAAGGCGATACCGCTGTGGCGCAGGCGCCGCGCCCCGAGGGCGCGGCGCCTGGCTTCGATCGATGACCGGCCGACGCCCTCAGTGCTGGGCAGGACAGCATCGGCCTTCGTCATCGCGGTACTCCTCTTTGTCAGTCCACCGAGCGGACGCTACTTCGCGGTCTGCTTCTCGTAGTCGGCCTGGACCGACTCCAGCATCCCGGCTGCGGTCTGCTCGCCGGCCATCAGCTTCTGCAGGTTCGGCGTCCAGCTCTGGGCGTAGATCGCACCGGTGGCGTTCGCGATGAAGTCCATCGCGCCGTTGTCGGTGGCGACCTGGGCGCCCGCAGCCAGGGTCTCCGCCGTCACGGTGCCGGCGGCGATCTCGGGCATGAAGGCGTCGGGCAGGCCCATCGGGTGGGAACCGCCGGACTCGACCGCGATGGTGCGGGCGGTCTCGTTGGTGGCGACCCAGTCGAAGAAGAAGGCGGCGCAGTCGGGGTTGGCGGCCTTGGCGGAGACACCGTAGGTCAGCGGTGCCGACATGGCCCCGAACTTGCCCCCGGCCTCAGCCGGCGGGAACAGGAAGAACCCTGCCTTGCCGGCCATCTGGGTGTCGAGGTTGCCCGACTCCCAGTCGCCGTTGAAGATGAAGAGGCTGTCGCCCTCGATGAAGCGGCCCATCATCATGGAGTAGTCGAGCGAGTTCACGTCGTCGGCGAAGTAGCCGGCCTTGACCCAGCCCTCCAGGTGCTCGGCAGCCTTGAGGTTGCTCGGAGTGTTGATCGTCGCGCCCTCCTTGAGGTAGATCCAGTCGTTGATCGGCTCGACCGGCCCGTAGGAGGCCATCAGGTTCTGCAGCGGGAAGGCGAAGCCACCGGTCGCGCCGCCGTTGAACTGCGCGATCGGGGTGATCCCGGCCGCCTTGGCCGCGGCGAGGTGCTTGTCGAACTCGGCGAGGGTCTTGGGAGCCTCGGTCATCCCGATCTTGGCGGCGAGTTCCTTGTTGTAGAACACGCCGGTCATCGAGAAGTTGAGCCCCATGCCGTACAGCGGGCCGTCGCCGCGGGTGCCGTCCGCGCCCACCCGTAGCTGCTCCAGCTGGGACGCCGGCCACTTGTCCCAGCCGAACGCGGCGGCGTAGGGATCGAGGTCCAGCAGAAGGCCGTCGGAGGCGAGCTCCGACATCTGCGGCAGGCGCATGATGTCCGGCGGATCGTCGACCAGCACGCGCGGTGCGTTCTGGGTGATGACGGCGAACTGGTCTTCGCGGACGTCGACGGTCACGTTCGGGAACTGCTTCTCGAACTCATCGAAGAGCGCTCCGGTCATCGGGAACCCGGTCTCGATGTAGGCCTTCAGTGTGATCGGGTCAACGCCGCACGACGGCGCGCCGGACGCTGACTGGGTGGCGGTGGGGGACGCCGCAGGCTCCGATGGCTGGGGCGCCGCGCCGGGCGCCGAGCAGGCCGCCGTCGCCAGCAGCAGTCCGGAGACCAGGGCTGCCGCAGCTCCACGGCTCCTGGGCTTGCTTCCTGTGAACACAGCTTCCTCCTTCATTGGGGGGCAGGCCCAGGCGTCGATGCCCTGGCTCTGCGGCTGCTAAATCGGCTTAGCAGGGTCAGTATCTCGACCTCTCGCCCCCGCTGTCAAGGGTTCGCGCGCTGGCTTCCCCTCCGTTCCGCAGGGTCGCGCCGAGTGGTTCCGGCCGCGGATCCTCGCGCTGGGGACCGTGCCATCTCCGCTAGCATCGCCGCAGGACGGAGGGAGCAGATGCCGAAGAAGCGGGTCACTCTGGCCGATGTTGCGGCTGCGGCAGGGGTCTCTGGGACGACCGCCTCCCTGGTCCTCACCGGGCGCGGCTCGGAGTTGCGGATCTCCACGGCCGTCCAGGAACGGGTGCGCGAGACCGCCGACCGGCTCGGGTACCGGCCCAACGCCGTTTCGATCGGCCTGCGGAAGGGGACCACCCGCACGCTCGGGTTCATCTCCGACAATGTCGCGACCTCCCAACTGGCCGGCGACATGATCCTCGGGGCGCTGCAGGCCGCTCGCGAGCACGGCTTCATGCTGTTCATCGCCGAGACCGAGCAGTCCGGCAACGCCGAGCGTGACCTGATCCACGCCATGCAGGACCGGCAGGTGGACGGCGTGGTGCTCGCCACGATGTTCACCCGCACCCACAAGGTGCCGGCCGGGCTCACCCATCCCACGGTGTTGCTCAACTCGGTCCCGACCAGCCGGCTCGAGTTGAACGCCGTCGTCCCCGACGAACTCGAGGCGGGCCGCGCCGCCGCCCGGCTGCTCATCGAGCGCGGTCACCGCAAGATCTACCTGGTCGGCGCCGGACCGCGGCTCACCGACGTCCCGCCGGACTCGATCGCGGGCACGGAGCGCCTGCAAGGCATCGGCGAGGCGCTACGGGCCGCCGGGATCGAACCCGCCGGCTATTTCGCCATGCCGGACTGGACTCCCCCCTATGGACGCGCCGCCGTGCGGGAACTGCTGCAGCAGGACCCGTCCCCCGGCGCCCTGATCTGCTTCAACGACCGGGTCGCCTTCGCGGCCTACCAGGTGCTCGGCGAGGCGGGGCTCCGGATCCCGCACGACGTCTCGATCGTGTCCTTCGACGACTACGAGATCGCCAGCTGGATGCGGCCCGGGCTGACCACGTTCGCCCTGCCGCACAAGGAGATGGGCCGGCGGGCAGTCGAGTTGCTGATCGCCCAGATCGACCGTGGCGACACCCCGGTGGAGCCGCCCGCGATCCACCGGATCCCGCTCACCCTCCACACCCGGGAGTCGGTGGCCTCACCCGCCGAGTGAGTTCGCGGGTCGCCCCACCGAGGCGTCAGGGACGCTCTGAGCCGCGCAGGCTGAGGTGGGTCGGCAGCAGCTGGCGGCGCATCTCGGGCTCGGAACCGTTGATCAGCGCCATCAGCATCTCGGCGGCGATCGACCCCATCAGCGCCGTGTCGTGGGTCACCACCGACAGCGCCGGGTGCAGCAGTTCGGCGGCCTCGAAGTCGTCGAAGCCGATCAGCGGCAGGCGCCTGCCCGCAGTCTGGAAGGCCTTCAGGGCGCCCAGCGCCGCCCGGTTGTTGGCGGCGAAGATGGCGTCCGCGGCTCCCGTCCGCAGGATGTCGGCCGTCGCCCGGGCGGCCTGCTGGCTGTCGTGCGCGCTGCTCAGCACCAGCCCCGAATCCAGCGGGAGGCCGGATTCGACCAGGGCGGAGGCGTAGCCGTGGTACCGCTCGCGCATGGTGTAGATGTCCAGCGAGTCACCGACGAAAGCCACCTTCTGCGCGCCCGCCGCCATCAGCGCCAGAGTCGCCTCGCGGGCGCCACCGGCGTTGTCGGCGAGCACGACGTGGGCCAGCTCGAGCTCTGGCGGACGGTCGATGAACACCACGGGCGGCACCGGCGGGGCCACCTGGCTCCAGGGCCGTCCCGGGATCCGCGGCGGAACCACGATCACGCCGTCGATGCGCTGCTGCAGCATCCGGTCGATGAT
>JAEZHJ010000073.1 GCA_023436925.1 Actinomycetes bacterium | reverse complement strand
GAGGTAGCCCTGCAGTCGCAGGGTGGCCGAGCCCATTCCCTCGTCGGGCCGGGCGCCGATGGTCGCGATCCGGCGGCAGCCCCGCTCGGCCAGGTGCAGGACGGCAGCCCGCGCCGCCTCGACGTTGCGCATCGTGACGTGGTCGACCGGGGCGCCGAAGATCCGCTCCCCCAACAGGACGAGCGGGAAGTCCACCTCGAGCAGGTGGGCCTCGTCCGGCTCCAGTCCGAGCGGGGAGAACAACAGACCGTCGGTCAGCCGGCGCTGTGCGCTCTCGAGCGCGGCAAGCGCTCCGGCCCGGGTGCCGCCGGTGAGTTCGATGAGCACCCGCAGGTCGAGCTTCTCCGCGGCGGTGATGACCATGTCGGCGAACTCGCCCCAGTACGCCAGCGACAGTTCGGGGATGGCCAGCCCCACCATGCCGGTCTGACCCTTGCGCAGATGCCGTGCGGACATGTTCATCCGGTAGCCGAGCTCGGCGATCGCCGCCTCGACCCGTTCGCGCGTCTCGGGCCGCAGGTAGCGGTAGCCGTTGATCACGTTGGAGACAGTCTTCACCGAGACACCGGCACGTCGGGCGACGTCGCGCATGGTCACGGGCACGCACACATCATGGCCCAGCCGATTCGCAAATCTCGGCGGCGGCCGATTCCGCACCGTGTCAGTACTACCCATGTACATCGATGTACTAGGCCCCTAGCTTGACAACCGAGTAGCCATTCCGGGCACTCAACGTCAGCCGTACAAGGAGGAACGGTGATAGATACGCACGCCCCCCGTCGCACCACCACCGGGGCCCGGAACGAGGTAGCGGGCCTTCGGGCCCGGCTCTCAAGAGTGATCGCGGCAGCCCTGCTGGCACCGGCACTCACCCTGAGCCTGTCACCCGCCATGGCACAGGCCGAGGAAGGGGACCTGACCCCTGGCCCCACGGTCATCAAGGACGCGTCCTCACCCACCGGCTACACCGGCCGGTTCGTCTACCACAACCCGGACGCCACCAGCGTCCGGTTCGTCGCCGACATCATGCTGCGGAACTGGGCCGATCCGTCCGACACGACGGTCTACCAGCCCTCCCAGTACCGTCCCGGGCTGATGCGGGGCGGCGGCGCCTACGACGTCCAGATGACCAACGCCGGCAACGGATACTGGGTCACCGAGGTCCCCCTCGCCGCGGGCGCCAACCAGTACTGGTTCTACGTCAACAACAACACCAGCCTGTGGATGACGGATCCGGCGAACCCGCCGATCTACGCCCCGGACGGCCTCACCGGCACCGCGCGGCGGGCCTTCAACAAGGTCAACGTGCCCTATGACCCCGAGAAGCAGGACTTCGCCCCGCTGGCGGCCCGCGAGATCGAGAACCCGCGTCCGGACACCGCCAAGGGCACCTGGAGTTACGTCCCGATCCAGATCGGGAGCGCGAACCGCACGATCGGCGTCTACCTGCCGCCCGGCTACGACGCTGATCGCGCCACGCCATACAAGACGATCTACATGCAGCACGGCGGCGGCCAGGACCAGTCCGACTGGCTGAACATCGGCAGCGTGCCGGTGATCATGGACAACCTCATCGCCGACGGCCTCACCGAGCCCGCGGTGGTCATCACGACGAACACCAACTACCTCGGTGCCGCCAACCAGGGCTACCCCAACCTGCGTCAGGTCGTCCTGCCGTTCGTGGAGAGCAACTTCAACGTCTCCACCCATCCCACCGATCGGGCCTTCGCCGGCCTGTCGGCAGGCAGCATCGTCACCCAAGGCATCATCAACAACGACCCGACCCTGTTCGGCTACTACGGGCCGTGGAGCGGTGGCGTGAGCGTCAACGTGAACACCCCGAACCTGGCCGTGCCCTACATCCTGTACGGCGGCGGTGCCTGGGACTTCGGGTTGCCGAACCCCTCGTCGGTCGCGCAGCGGGATGCGGTCGGGTTCGTGGAGAACGTCGTGGTCGCCGGCGCCCACGACTTCAACGCGTGGAACCAGCTGTTCACGATCTTCGCCAGGGACTACCTGTGGAAGCCGCAGGCCTTCATCGCCGGCGAGATCGACGAGATCAAGGCCGCGATCGCAGACACCAGCCTCAACAAGGGCAACCAGAACGCCCTGTCGGTGAAGCTGGAGAACGCGCTCAAGCAGGTGGCCAAGGGCCACAACGACACCGCCCTCAACCAGCTCGATGCATTCACCAGCCAGGTGAACGCCTTCAGCAAGAACGGCAAGCTGACCGCCGACGAGGCGGCGGCCCTGCTGGAGGCGGCGGACCTGCTGGCCTTCAACCTCGGCTACTGGCTGTAGCCGATCCGTCATGACCGGGGCTGTGGCCCAGGTCACGTTCCCCACCACAAGCTTGAGCCCGGGCCCCTCGGCCCGGGCTCAAGCCCTGTCAGGTCAGCGGACGCCGGTCAGGCACCCGGGTTCTCAGCTGCCCTGAGCTCCTCCTCGGCGGTGGCCTGGATCAGTGCGAGCAGCTCCTTGTCCAGCCCCGGGGAGAACTCCTCGCGGCGCTCGGGCGCGATCGTGATCGGCTCGCCGTCGTCCGGCATCACCGCGGTGGTCAGCTCGGTGCCGTCACCGGAGGGCGAGGCGCCCCGGAAGAGCTTGTCGGCCTGGCTCTGGTTGTCGGCGCTGAAGGTGAACTGGACGCTCTGCAGGCCCTTGTCGACCAGCTTCTTGACCTCGGGGAAGGCCTCGGCGTTGGTCTTGGGGATCGGCAGCACGCTGCCCCAGTTCACGCCGAGGGACTCCAGCGCCTTGGCGAAGGCGTTCTCGTGGGCCTGGTCGCGGACGATCAGGTAGGCGATCGTCGAGCGGGCGGTCTTGTTGTCGGTCATCTCGTAGATCCGGCACTTCTGCAGCCGTCCGGTCGACTCGAGCATCAGGTTGTAGAGCAGGTCGAGGACGAGGTTTCCGCTGTTGTAGACGTACGACCCCATCCAGGGGTTGCCGGCCGAGTCGACCGGCAACGCGCCCTGCGCGCCGACCAGGTAGTGGTGGATGTTGCTGGTGCCCAGCGCGATCGAGAGCGGGGTCGCTCCGCCCGAACCCGGCTTGTCGACCGGGTCGGTCTTCTTGCCTTGGTACTGCGGCGAGCCGTCCAGCAGCCGGGAGATCGTGGTGCCGATCAGCTCGACGTGGCTGATCTCCTCGGTGCCGACGCCCTGCAGCAGGTCCTTGTAGGGCTTGGACGCGGGGTCGCCGCGGAAGTTCATGCTCTGGAACAGGTACTGCATCATCGTCCGCATCTCGCCGAACTGGCCGCCCAGGCCTTCCTGCAGGGCATTGGCGGCGGCGGGATCCGGCTCGTCGACCTCGATCTTGTTGATCAGCTGTTCTACGTGCAGGTACATCGGGTGCCTTCCGGTGTGGGGTGGGGATGGACACCTTCGCCCTTACCCGACCCCGCCCGGGCTACCCGTGATGGCGGCTCCGGCTCACCGGATGACCGCCGCGATCGCACCGATCTCGACCAGCGCGCCCGGCACGCCGAGTCCGGCGACCAGGGCACTGGTCACCAGGGCCGGCTCGTCCGAGGCGAGGTCGGCAGCGATCGCCCCGTAGGCGGCAGCCACGTCGACGCCGTCGACGAAGAGCACCGTCCACTGCACCACATCGGCGACCGAGGCGCCGGCGGCGGCCAGCGCGGTCTTCACGTTCGCCAGTGCCCGGGCCGACTGGGCGGCCGCATCCCCCGCGCCCACCAGCGAGCCCTCGGCGTCCACCGCGTTCTGGCCCCCGACATAGATGGTGGTCGCTCCCGCGGGGACGACCGCCACGTGGCTGAAGGCCGGGCTGCGAACCAGCCCGTCGGGACGAAGCCGCTCGATACCTGTCATCGCCACAGGCTCGCACGGATCACCTAGCCAACGCGAGGGTCCGGCGCCGGAACTTGAGCGCCGGCCGAGCGAGGCTGGCCGGACACGCCTCGTAGCTAGACTCGCAGCGCCGGCCGAGACGCCGGAGATGAGGAGTCGGACCATGGCCAAGCCCACCGTCCTGTTCGTGTGCGTCCACAACGCCGGCCGCTCCCAGATGGCCGCGGGCTACCTGCGTCACCTGGGCGGGGACCGGATCGAGGTGCTCTCGGCGGGCTCGGAACCGGCCGCGTCGATCAACCCGGTCGCCGTGCAAGCGATGGCGGAGGAGGGCATCGACATCGCCGCCGAGCAACCGAAGGTCCTGACCGCCGACGCCGTGAAGACCTCCGATGTCGTCATCACCATGGGCTGTGGCGACACCTGCCCGTTCTACCCCGGCAAGCGCTACGAGGACTGGGTGCTGGACGACCCCGCCGGCCAAAGCATCGAGGCGGTCCGTCCGATTCGCGACGAGATCCGCCGCCGGATTGAGGCGCTCATCGCCGACCTCGTGCCCACGACCTGAGCCGGACGCTCGCCGCGAGCCGGGCAGCTTCTCCGGAACGCCCACGCGGCGCCCAGCCGCGAGTTATGCTTCAAGCGTGGTTGAATCAAACCCGGTTGAAGTATCGACCTCCTTGCTCGGGGCGGTCGCCGACCCGATCCGGTGGCAGTTGGTCGCCCAGCTGTCGGACGGAAGCCGCTGCGTCTGCGAGTTGCGGACGGAGCCCGAGATCCCGGCGAACCTGCTGAGCTACCACCTGAAGGTGCTGCGGGAGGCCGGCCTGATCGAAGGGACGCGCCGCGGCCGCTGGATCGACTACTCCCTGACCGAGGGAGCAGTCGACCGGCTGCAGGCCGCGCTCCCGATCACCACCCGATCCCGCCGCCAACTCACCGTCATCGGCTGACCACGACCCTCGGGCGCGCGGCGTCCACCACTCAGAAGGAAGACCCACGTGAACATCAAGATCCTCGGCCCCGGCTGCGCCAACTGCGTGAAGCTGGAGCAGCTCACGCGAGAGGCGGTCGCCGAACTCGGCCTGACGGCCACCGTCGAGAAGGTCACCGACTACGCCGACATCGCCACGTACGACATCATGCGCACCCCGGGCCTGGTCGTCGACGAGCAGGTGGTGTTCTCCGGTCGGGTGCCGACCAAGGCGCACGTGAAGGAACTCCTCGCACCGCTGGCCCGCTGACGGACGGCCGGAGCCGACGCCATGTCCTCCCCCACCACAGTCCGCACCCCGCCGTCCTTGTGGCTGCGCCTGGCCGGCGCCGCCCTGGGATGGGTGGCGCTCTACGTGCTCAATGAGCGGCTGTGGACGTGGCTGTTCGCCGACGCCGCCGGGCTCGACCTCACCTCCCCACTGGGCGGGGCGCTGCACTTCTTCTTCTACGACGCGAGCAAGCT
>JAEZHJ010000067.1 GCA_023436925.1 Actinomycetes bacterium | reverse complement strand
CTGCGGATCCTGCGGCTGTGGATGTCGCACGGCGTCCGGATCTTCCGGGTCGACAACCCCCACACCAAGCCGCTGGACTTCTGGAACTGGGTGATGCGGCAGCTGCGGGAGACCGACCCCGACGTCCTGTTCCTGGCCGAGGCGTTCACCCGTCCCGAGATGATGCACGCCCTGGGCAAGATCGGGTTCCACCAGTCGTACACCTACTTCACCTGGCGCAACGCCAAGTGGGAGCTCGAGCAGTACCTGACCGAGCTGTCGCGGGAGATGGACGCCTTCTACCGGCCCAACTTCTTCGTCAACACCCCCGACATCAACCCGGCCTTCCTGCAGACCGGCAACCCGGCCGCCTTCGCGATCAGGGCGATCCTGGCCGCCACCATGTCACCGACGTGGGGGGTGTACTCCGGTTTCGAGCTGTTCGAGCACGAGCCGCTGAAGCCCGGCGGGGAGGAGTACCGCAACTCCGAGAAGTACGAGTTCCGGCCGCGCGACTACAACGCCGAGCCGAACCTCAACCTGCTGCTGGGCCGGCTGAACCAGATCCGCCGCGACCACCCGGCGCTGCAGCAGCTGCGTCAGGTCAGCTTCCACCGTGCGACCAACGACGATGTCATCGCGTATTCGAAGACCGACGGGGACGACACGGTGATCGTGATCTGCAGCCTCGACCAGCACAACACCGTCGAGAGCGACCTGTACCTGGACCTGGCCGCGCCCGGCCTGCCGGGGGGCGACAGCGTGGCGCTGCGTGACGAGCTGACCGGCGCGACCTTCACCTGGGGCGCCCGCAACTTCGTGCGGCTCACCCCGGCCAACCCGGCGCACATCCTCCACGTCCTCGACCGCGACTGACATGGCCGGCGAGGCTGGCTGGCGGGAGTACCTCCCGGGGGCGCGCTGGTACGCCGCCAAGTCCGGCGGGGAGCTCGGCGCCGTCCGGGCCCTGCCGTGGTACACCGCCGCCGGCCAGTTGCCCGCCGTCCGCTCCGAACTGGCCGAGGTGACCTCGTCGGACGGGACCGCCACCTACCACCTGCTGGTCGGCTACCTGCCGGCCGGCACCGCCGAACCCGAGGCGCTGGTGACGACCACGACGCTGCCCGGCCTCGGTGAGGTGGACGTGGTCGACGCCCCGGCCTCGAAGACCGCGATGCAAGCCCTGCTGGCACGGTTGATCGACGCCCCGCCGCCGGGGATGCGCTGGCTCCACCGCCCCGGGCGTGCGCCGGTCGAGGTCCGGGTGTCGACCGCCGAGCAGAGCAACTCCACCGTCTTCGCCGAGGACCTGCTGGTCAAGGTCTACCGGCTGGTGGAGCCGGGGCCGAACCCCGACCCCGAGGTGCTCGCCGCCCTCGACGGCCGCCAGGTGCCGGCCCTGTACGGCGTGCTGAGCGGCGACGGCTACGACCTGGCCATCGTCGGACAGTTCCTGCCGGGAGCCCGGGACGGCTGGGAGTACGCCACCGCGGCGTGCGCCGCCGGTCGTGGGGTGGACGACGAGCTGGCCGCGCTGGGCCAGGCCCTGCACACCCTGCACGCCGCGCTGGCCGAGGCCTTCGGCACCACCGAGCTGGACGCGGCCACCGTCCGGCGCCGGTTCGCCGACGGACTGGCGGACGCGATCGCCGCCCGCCCCGAGCTCGGCGCCAGGCGGGACGCGCTCGCTGCCCTGCTGGCCGTCCCCGACACCGGGATCACCGGCCAGCGGGTGCACGGCGACTTCCACCTCGGGCAGGCCCTGCTCACCGGGGACGGCTGGCGGATCATCGACTTCGAGGGCGAGCCCGGGGCGTCCATCGAGCGGCGGCGGCAGTTCGACTCGCCCTGGCGCGATGTCGCCGGGTTGCTGCGCTCGATCGACTACGCCCGCTCCGCCAACGCCGAGCCGGACGGCCAGCAGGCCCGCGCCTGGGCGCAGCGCGCCCGGGCCGCCTTCCTGGCCGGCTACGGCGTCACTGACTCGGGGTCCGCCGTGCTGCGGGCCTACGAGGTCCACCGGATGCTGTACGAGGTGGGCTATGAACTGCGCAACCGTCCGGACTGGGTGCGGATCCCGCTGGCGGCGGTCGAAGATATGACACGGGTGGACTGAGGAGAGCGGCAATGGCTTACGACGTGAACGGCGGGCTGACCGGCTGGGACCTGGAGGGGTTCCACAACGGCGGCGACACCGAGTGCTGGCGCCGGCTCGGCGCCCATGAGGTGACCCTGATCGACGACGAGCGGGGCGAGATCCACGGCACCCGGTTCGCGGTCTGGGCGCCGAACGCAGCCGAGGTGCGGCTGAACGCCGACTTCAACGGCTGGAGTGGCGATGCCATGCACCTGGTGCCGGGATCGGGGGTCTGGGCGCTGTTCGTCGAGGGGATCGGGACGGGCGCGCTGTACAAGTTCAACGTGCTGGGCCGCGACGGGATCTGGCGGGAGAAGGTCGACCCGATGGCCCAGTTCGCCGAGCGGGCGCCCGGCAACTCCTCCATCGTCTACGAGAGCCAGTACCTGTGGGCCGACGACGAGTGGATGAAGCGCCGGGCCGAGTCGGTGCCCTACCGGGAGCCGATGTCGATCTACGAGGTGCACCTGGGCAGCTGGCGCAAGGGCAAGACCTACCTCGAACTGGCCGACGAGCTGGTCGAGTACGTCGGCTGGATGGGGTTCACGCACGTCGAGTTCATGCCGGTCGCCGAGCACCCCTACGAGCCGTCCTGGGGCTACCAGGTCACCAACTACTTCGCCCCGCAGTCCCGGCTGGGCCGGCCGGACGAGTTCCGCTACCTGGTCGACCGGCTGCACCAGGCCGGGATCGGCGTCATCCTCGACTGGGTGCCCGGCCACTTCCCCAAGGATGAGTGGGCGCTGGGCCGGTTCGACGGGACGGCGCTGTACGAGCACGCCGACCCGCGTCAGGGCGAGCACATGGACTGGGGCACCTACATCTTCAACTACGGCCGCAACGAGGTGAAGTCGTTCCTGGTCTCCAACGCGCTGTACTGGGTGACCGAGTTCCACATCGACGCGCTGCGGGTGGACGCGGTCGCGTCCATGCTCTACCTCGATTACTCGCGGGGTCCGGGTGAGTGGGTGCCCAATATCTACGGCGGCAATGAGAACCTCGAGGCGATCGACTTCCTGCGCTACGTCAACCGGCACCTGTACGAGCGGGTACCGGGGGTCGTCATGATCGCCGAGGAGTCCACCTCCTTCGGCGGGGTCACCACCCCCGTCCACGAGGGCGGCCTCGGCTTCGGGTTCAAGTGGAACATGGGCTGGATGAACGACTCGCTGCGCTACCTGGCGCTGGAGCCGATCTACCGCCAGTACCACCACCACGAGATGACCTTCGCGATGGTCTACGCCTACTCGGAAAACTTCGTCCTGCCGATCTCCCACGACGAGGTGGTGCACGGCAAGGGGTCGATGATCAACAAGGTCCCGCAGGACACCTGGCGGCAGTTCGCCACGCTGCGGGCGTTCTACTCCTACATGTGGGCCTTCCCGGGCAAGAAGCTGCTCTTCGCCGGCTGCGAGTTCGGGCAGCGTTCCGAGTTCAACGAGGCGGTCAGCCTGGAGTGGTGGGTCAGCGACCTGTGGGGCCACCACGGCCTGCAGCTGATGATCCGCGACCTGAACCGGATCTACAGCACGCACCCGGCGCTGTGGCAGCTCGACTCCGAGCCGGCGGGCTTCCGCTGGATCAATGCCGACGACGCCGGCGCGAACACCTACTCCTGGGTCCGCAGCGACGAGTCCGGGCAGCACCTCGCCGCGGTGACGAACTTCTCCTCCGAGCCGTGGCTGCGCTACCGGATCGGGCTGCCGGCGGCGGGGGTGTGGACGGAGATCTTCAACTCCGACTCCGGCCTGTACGACGGCTCCGACCAGCACGGCAACCTCGGCCGCGTGGTCACCGAGGAGGAGCCGTGGAACGGCTACCCGGTGAGCGCCGTCATCGTCGTCCCGCCGTTGGGGACCGTCTACTTCCGCTACGACGGGCAGGAATGATCCGCGACGCCTTTCCGGTCACTGTCGGGTTCGGCGGGGTGGCCTGGACCGACATGGCCGGGGACGAGCACCCCGCCCGCTACGCCGTGATGCTGACCGCGACCATCCACCGGGCCTTCGACGACCCGGCCGTCCGACGGCTGGAAGTCAGCGTCGCGGCCGCCGACCGGGACCGCCGCCGGGCGCTGCACCGCACCGGCTTCCGGCTGGAGGGGATGCGTCGGGAGCGCTGGATCGGCCCGCACGGCGAGCCGGAGGACGAGGCCGGGTACGCGCTGCTGCGTCACGACCTGTCCGGCGGGCGGGAGGGATTCACCGCGGTGATGAACTCGGTGACCCCGCGCAAGCGGGTGATCTCCCACGTCCTGCTCACCGACGAGGCCGGACGGGCCTGCGTCCTGCAGACCACGTTCAAGCCCGACTTCGAACTGCCCGGCGGGATTCTCGACCCGGGCGAGACGCCCCGGGACGGCGCCCGCCGGGAGGTGCTGGAAGAGCTGGGCTACCGGATCAGTGTCGGACGGTTGCTGGTGGTCGACTGGCTCGCCCCCTACCTGGGCTGGGAGGACGCCGTCGAGCTCATCTTCGATGCCGGGGTGTTGAACCCCCGCTCGGTGGCGATGCTGCGCCCGGACGGCACCGAGATCAGCCAGGTCCACTGGTTGCCCGCGCTTGAGGCGGCTGGCACGATGGCTCCGTTCGCCCGGGGACGGCTGCTCGCGGCCCTGGAGGCCCGGGCCGAGGGACGCACGGCCTACCTCGAGCGAGGCGAACGCATCTTCTAGGAAAAGCCGGATTTCTCAGGAATAGGCCGTCTTGAGTCGACGCTATCATTAGCGTGATGCTAACGATCCACGGTGCCCGATGACCGGCGCCTCCCTCAAGAAGAGCACCCCCCTGTGGGTGCTGCTGACGGTCTACCTGCTCGGCATCTTCATGGGTGCCATCGACACGGGAATCGTCACTCCGGCGCGCACGATCATCCAGAACGACCTCGGCGTCGACGAGTCGACCGGCATCTGGATGATCACCATCTACACCCTCGCCTACGCCGCCGCGATCCCGGTGATGGGCAAGCTCGCCGACCGGCTGGGCCGCAAGCCGATCTACCTGGCCAGCATCACGCTGTTCGGCGTGGGGTCGCTGCTGTGCGGGCTGAGCCAGGACGTCGGCAGCTTCGAGCTGCTGATCGTCGCCCGCGCCATCCAGGCGATCGGCGGCGGCGGGATCCTGCCGGTCGCCACCGCAGAGTTCGGGACGTCCGTGCCGCCGGAGCGGCGCGGCATGGCGCTCGGTCTGGTGGGTGGCGTCTACGGCGTGGCGAACGTGTTCGGCTCCAGCGCCGGCTCGCTCATCCTCGACATCGCCGGCCAGCACAACTGGCAGTTCATCTTCTACATCAATGTCCCGATCAGCATCGCGATCGTGGTCGCCGGCATCATCTTCCTGCCCAACCATCGGCTGGAGCAGACCGCCAAGATCGACCTGCTGGGCACCACGCTGCTGGTCGGCATGATCGTCTCGCTGCTGTACGGGCTGAAGAACCTCGACTACTTCGACCTGGCCAACAGCCTGCAGTCGACCGACGTCTACCCGTTCCTGCTGGGCTTCGTGGTGCTGCTGCCGCTGTTCGTCCTGGCGGAGAAGCGGGCCGCCGACCCGGTGCTCAACCTGCGCTACTTCAGCGACTTCGCGATCGCGACCACGCTGGTGCTGTCCTTCCTGTCCGGCGTTGTGCTGATGGGCGTGGTCTTCGTCCCGCAGTTCGCCGAGAACGCCCTGGGGGTCGCCACCGGCAAGGGCGGCTACTTCGTCATCATCCTGGGCCTCGCCTCCGGCATCGGCGCTCCCCTGTCGGGTCGGCTGACCGACAAGTACGGCCCGGGCGTGGTGCTCGGCACCGGCTTCGTCGCCACCGCGATCGCCGCCGCCGTCGGCATCTGGTGGGCGATCCCGTCGCCCTCCTGGCCGAGCGTCATCACCACCCTGGCGCTGCTCGGCCTGGGCCTCGGCTTCACGATCGGCTCACCGCTGAACTACATGATGCTGGACCGGACGCCACCCGAGGAGTCCAACTCCGCGCTGGCGACGCTGTCGCTGGTCCGGGCGATCGGCACCACCCTGGCGCCGGCCTTCCTGGTCGGCTTCCTCGCCCAGGCCGGCACCCAGGTGCAGGACGCGCTGATCGAGGAGTTGCCGACGACGGTCTCCGCGCCGGCGCTGCCGTACGCCGCTGAGCTGCAGACCGAGTTCGACACCCTCAAGCAGGACAAGGAGATCGGCAAGAAGCTGAAGGATGTCGACCTCCCCGACCTCGACTCGATGACGACGGTCGACATCGACGTCAACGGCGGCGGCGACCTGCCCGACGACCTGGTCGAATTGCTCAAGACCGCTGACGTGACCACGATCACCGAGCGGACCAAGATCGTCGCCGGGCGGATGTTCGACGAGCAGACCCCGTCCGTGATCGCCGACATCAATGACGGCGTCAACACCGGGATCTCCTCGCTGGAGGACGCCACGAAGGAGCTCGAGAAGAGCGAGAAGAAGGTCGCCAAGGCCGCCAAGGGCCTCACCAAGGGCATCAACGGGATGCGTGAGGCCAAGGACGGCATGACGTCCGGGATCACCGGCATGACCAAGGCGATCGCCGGGATGGACAAGGGCCTGGCCGGCACGAAGAAGGCCATCAACGGCATGACGACCGGCATCGACAAGATGAAGGCCGGCCTGGCCGGGCTCGACCAGGCGATCGCCGGACAGAGCGAGGGACTCTCCCAGCTCACCGCCGCGCGCGACGAGATCCTCTCCCACCTGCCACCGGGGACGCCCGAGCCGCCACAGGTGACCGCGATGAACGCCCAGATCGAGGAGCTGCAGACCAAGCTCGACCAGACCAAGGCGCAGCGCGCCGAGCTGGCCGAGCAGCGTGAGGCCCTGAAGAGCAAGCGGTCCCAGGTGCGGGCGCAGCGGGCCGAGCTGGTCCAGCAGCGGGCGACCACGGTCAGGAAGCTGTCGGAGCTGCGCCGCGAACGGGCCAAGATCGAAGACAAGCTGGACGACGCCATCGACGCCCGCAAGGACCTGCGCGAGGCGCAGGCGGGGATGCAGGACGCGCTCAAGGAACTCGCCGACACCCAGGACAAGCTGGTTGTGCTGCGCGACGCGGTCCCCGGCACGTTCTCGCAGGCGGAGGCGACGTACCTCTCCGAGATCGACGAGCTCGCGCCCACCCTGGAGCGCACGTTCTCCCAGACCCTCAACATCGGTTTCCGCAGCATCTACTTCTCGACGCTGGCGACCGGTGTGCTGGGTGCCCTGCTGCTGCTGATCTACCCGCGGCGAAAGCGTCCCGCTGAGGCGACAGTCACCACGGACGACGCGGAGGCCTGAGCAGCCGGGTCGTTCCGGCCCGGTGTGGCAGGATCGACGAATGCCGAGCCAGGTCGCGTTCTTCCGGAACATGAACCTGGGCCAGGCGCGCTCGCGCTCGCCCCGGTCGTCCGACCTGGTGGAGGCGTTCACCGCGGCCGGCGCGACCCGGGTGGTGAACTTCCAGACCAACGGGACGGTCATCTTCGACGGCCCGCACCCCCGGCGGATCGCCGCCGGGGTGGTGCGGCTGCTGACCGGCCTGACCGGCTACGACGACCTGGTCGTGGTGCGCCCCGCGGACTGGCTGGTGGAGCTGGCCGCGCGGCTGGACCCCGACCTGCCGGCCGCCGAAGTGGCCTTGTACGACAACCCCACGCTCCCCCCGCTCGACCTGCCGCACGTCGAGCGGGTGCGGACCGGGGCACTCACGATCGTCGCACTGGACGAGCAGCACGCCGTCACCACCACCGCAGGGTCGGGGATCTCGGCCGGCCCCGTCCTGACCGGGTTGGTCGGGGTGCCCGTGACCTGCCGCGGGGTGCCGACCATGATGCGCCTCGCCCACCGGCTCAGCGCGCTTGGCACCGCCTGAGCAGTGCCGCGGCTGATCGCACCGCCTGGACACTCATGTGAGGGCGACGTCCGTCGCGCCGGAGGCTGATCGCTGGGGATCCGTGGGGAACGGCCGTACCGCCGGCACCTCAGCTCGCGCCACGCGGTGCGCCGTGCACGATCAGCTGATGGATGCGCTCGGCAGCCTCGCTGGCCGGCCTCCCCTGGGTGACGCCGACCACTCCCGTGGCGATGAGGGCCTGGACGTAGGGGGCGATGCCCTCCGGGTCGTCGAAGCCGGCGGCGGTCAGGATCGGAACCAGTGGCCCCTGCAGCGGGTCGTGCAGCGCGCTCAGTTTCTCGGCGCTCTCCGGGCTGAGCGCGACGCCGCGAAGTGCGGTCGCCAGCACGTGGCGTCCGTCCGCGGCCATCTCCATCGTGGCGTCGATGAAGCGGCGCAACTGGGGTAGCCCGGGTTCCACGCCTTCGAGGTCTGCGGCGAGGTCACGGCGCCAGTCCTCGAAGGCGCGCAGTGCGAGCGCGACCAGCAGGTCCTCCCGCGAGGGGAAGTAGTCATAGACGCTGGTGCGGGCGATGCCGGCTCGCTCGGCCACCGAGGTGGGCGTCACAGCCGCCGGTCCGCCGGAGATGACGAGGTCGGCTGCTGCCTGCAGCAGGGCACGCTGCTGGGCGACCCGGTGCTCTGCGATGGTGGCGGCGGAGATGCGTGGCACACAGTCAGTATGCAGCCCTCCGTTTTCGACACGGTGTCGGTAAGCTTGAGGTGTTCCCTCACCAGGAACGGGGCCGGGGCGGCGCACTCGGCTCACCCACGGCTGAATCGAAGGTGCTCATGCGTAAGTTGTTCCTCGCCGCCACCGCGTACATGGCCGCCGGACTGGCCGGTGGTCTGTTCTACCGGGAGTTCACGAAGCTGAACGGGTTCCCGGAGGGTTCGGTGACCCAGCTCGCCGGGGTCCACACCCACCTGCTCGCCCTCGGCATGCTGGTCATGCTGATCGTCCTCGCCCTGGACAAGACGATGGGGTTGTCCAAGGACCGCCGCTTCGGCTGGTTCTTCTGGGTCTACAACGCGGGAGTCGTCCTCACCGCGGCCATGATGACCGTGCACGGCATGCTCACCGTCCTCGGTCAGGCGTCCTCCCCGGCGATCGCCGGCGTGGCCGGCCTCGGCCACATCCTGGTCACCGTCGGCTTCGTCCTGCTCTTCCTCATCCTGGGCGCAGCATTGCGCCACGAGCATGTCGACGAGACGGTGCACGAAGCAGCCTGACGCCAGACCGCCCGCCTCGACCGACCCCGTTCCACAGAGCGGCAGCTGAGGTGTGGCAGCGGGGTCGCGCGGCCCAAGCATCGCGCGCTGACCGCGGCCTTCCTGCCGTCGTGGGAACGCACGCCCGCGCGGATCATCCACGCAGGAATGCCGCGCGTTCCTCGGGTCCACCGCCGACCGCCATGGTGGCATGGCCGCCGCATCCCTTTTGAAGCCGCGGAGCGGGTGGGATCATCCTGGCATGAGGCTGTCCGACAAGGTCCGGCTGGTCGGTGAGGTGCTCGGGTCGCTGCGGCGCTCCGCGCCGGATCTGTCGACCGCTCGGGCACGATACGACCCGATGCTGCAGTCGCTTGCCGACCGGCTCGCGGCCGAGTTCGGGGTGACCTGGACGGACGAGCAGGAGGCCGAACTGGACCAGTCGGGACGGCGCTGGCACTACACCACCAAGGTGCTGCGCTGCGACCAGGCCCTGAACGTCTTCCCTGACTGGTCCTCGCGCTATGCGCGGGTCGTCGAGTCGGTGGCGACGGTTGGTGTTCTCGGGACATCCGGCGACGACGGCACCGGGACGCGCGGCGAACCAGGTCCCATTCCAGCGAAGGCGCCCCAGCACGAGAAGCTCGGCGACATCGAGATCGAATTCGAAGCGCTGAATCCGGAGGACTTGGGCCCCTGCCGGACCACCCGTGATGCTCTAGGCGGAGACCTCGAACTGGACATCACGGAAGGTCGCACCTACTTGCAGATCTCGGCCAGGGTCGCGCCCACCAACTGAGGTGCACCAGACACCCCGCGTCGCACGGCCCGGTCGGCTATGCGGGCCTCGCAGGTGGGTGTTTGGAGCCCTTCCCTCTCCCCCGTCCCGGGCGTAGCGTCGAGACGATCGCACCATGGAGGAAGCCATGCAGATCGTCACCCTCAACAACGACATCCAAATGCCTCTGCTCGGGTTCGGGGTCTTCCAGGTGCCCGACCCGGCCGAATGCGAGCGGTCGGTGGCGACAGCGCTCGAGACCGGCTACCGGCTGATCGATACCGCAGCCGCGTACGGCAACGA
>JAEZHJ010000066.1 GCA_023436925.1 Actinomycetes bacterium | reverse complement strand
GCGGGGGCTCGAACGGTGTGAAACACTTTGAGTAGCCCCGGTAGCCGCCGACGCGGGCCATTGCCGGCCAGGCCGACGCGGCTCGCCGCACGCCCCGGGGGAGACCGCATTCGAGGCTGGGAGTCCTGATGGCCGAACACCCGACAGCTGAGTCGCCGCGCGTCGCCGCGGTCGTCGTCATGGCAGCCGGAGCGGGCACGCGAATGAAATCGGCGATACCCAAGGTGCTCCACAAGCTCGCCGGGCGGTCCATGGTCTCCTACGCCGTCGACGCCGCCAGCGCACTCGAGCCCGACCACCTCGTCGTGGTCGTCGGCCACGGACGCGAGCAGGTGGAGGCCCACCTCGCCGACGTCGCGCCGCAGGCCAGCGTGGCCCTGCAGCCCGAACCGCGCGGCACCGGTGACGCCGTCCGCTGCGGCCTGGCGGCGCTGCCCGGGGTCACCGGCGAGATCGTCGTCACCAGCGGCGACGTCCCGCTGCTCACCGGGCAGACCCTGATCGACCTGGTCACCGCCCACCGCGACCAGGGCAACGCCGTCACCGTCCTCACCGCCGTGCTGCCGGACGCCACCGGCTACGGACGGATCGTCCGCGACGGCGACCGGGTCGCCCGGATCGTCGAACACCGTGACGCCAGTCCCGACGAGCTCGGGATCAGCGAGATCAACGCCGGCATCTACGTCTTCGACGCCCAGCTCCTCGCCGAAGGGCTGGCGGGCCTCCAGGCCGAGAACGCCCAGGGTGAGCTGTACCTCACCGATGTGGTCGGGCAGGCGACCGCCCGCGGCTACCGGGTCGGCGGCCACGTCCTGGCCGACTACCTGCAGACCGAAGGCGTCAACGACCGGATCCAGCTCGCCGACCTCGCCGCCGAACTCAACCGGCGCATCCTGCGCCGCTGGATGGCGGAGGGGGTCACCGTCATCGACCCGGCAACCACCTGGGTCCACGACAGCGTCGACCTCGCCCAGGACGTCACGCTGCTGCCCAACACCTCCCTGGAGGGAGCCACCTCGGTGGGCAGGGGCGCCACGATCGGCCCGGACACCACGCTGGTCGACGTCGAGGTCGGCGAGGACGCCGTGGTGATCCGCAGCCACGCCGAACTGGCCGTGATCGGCCCGCGCGCCACCGTCGGCCCGTTCTCGTACCTTCGGCCGGGCACCGAACTCGGCACCAAGGGCAAGATCGGCGCCTTCGTCGAGACCAAGAAGGCGATCATCGGCGACGGCGCCAAGGTGCCCCACCTCACCTACTGCGGGGACGCCGTGGTGGGGGAGGGCGCCAACATCGGCGCGGGGACGATCTTCGCCAACTACGACGGCGTCACCAAGGCCACCTCGACGGTCGGCGCCCACTCCTTCGTGGGCAGCGATTCGGTGCTCGTGGCCCCCGTCCACATCGCCGACGGAGCCTACGTGGCGGCCGGGTCGACCATCACCTCTGACGTCGGGCCGGGTGAGCTCGCAGTCGCCCGTGGCAAGCAGCGCAACATCGCCGGCTGGGTCGCCCGCCGCCGCGCCGGCACCGCCACCGAGGCCGCCGCGCAGGCCGCCCAGAGGGCGGAAGCGGTTACAGACGGCAGTCCGGATGCGGATAACCTGAGCGCAGCACAGCGCCAGGAGGAGGCCGAGTGAGCGGGATCAAGCGGCCCACCGAGAAGCACTTGATGGTGTGTACTGGACGGGCCTTCCCCGAGCTTGCCGAGAATGTGGCCGAGTTGCTCGGGGTCGAGTTGGTTCCCACCCGGCTGCTCAGCTACGCCAACTCCGAGATCTATGTCAGGTTCGAGGAGTCCGTCCGTGGTGCCGATGCCTTCGTGATCCAGAGCCACCCGGCGCCGGTGAACGAGTGGCTGATGGAGCAACTCATCATGGTGGACGCCCTGAAGCGGGCCTCCGCCAAGCGGATCACCGTCATCTCGCCGTTCTACCCCTACGGACGCCAGGACAAGAAGCACGCCGGACGCGAGCCCGTCTCGGCGCGGCTGGTCGCCGACCTGTACAAGACCGCGGGCGCGGACCGGCTGATGTCGATCGACCTGCACGCCGCCCAGATCCAGGGCTTCTTCGACGGCCCCGTCGACCACCTGCTCGCGCTGCCGGTGCTGCATGACTATGTCGCCAGCAAGTACGACGTCTCCGAGATGACCGTCGTCTCCCCGGACGCCGGCCGGGTGCGGCTGGCCGACATGTGGTCGGACCGGATGGGCAGCCCGCTGGCGATCATCCACAAGCGCCGCGACCCGAACCGGGCCAACGAGGTGGCCGTCGGTGAGGTCGTCGGCGACGTCACCGGCCGGATGTGCCTGCTGGTCGACGACATGATCGACACCGCCGGCACCATCTGCCAGGCCGCGGAAGCCCTGATGGAGCACGGCGCCAAGGGGGTGATCGCCGCGGCGACCCACCCGGTGCTGTCCGGGCCGGCCGCCCAGCGGCTCAACGAGGCCCCGTTCCAGGAGGTCATCGTGACCAACACGCTGCCCCTGTCGGAGTCGGTGAGCATCCCGAAGCTGACCGTGATCTCGGTGGCGCCGCTGCTCTCCCAGGCGATCCGCGCGGTCTTCGAGGACGGCTCGGTGGCCTCGCTGTTCAACGGCTCCAACTGACCCACCCCGGCCCCGCCGCGATTTCCCCAGCCCGGGTGGTCGGCTGTAGGCTGTCCCAGTTACCTCGGCGAGGGGCTGGGTGCCCGTGATCGACTAGGTCCTCCCTTGCCGAGCCGCGAGAACGCCCAAGGTTGAGGAGTTGCAGGAAGTGTCAGAGAACAAGATCGCCGCCGTCACGCGCACCGAGTTCGGCAAGGGTGCTGCCCGCCGGGCACGCCGCGCAGGCCTCGTCCCCGCCGTGGTGTACGGCCACGGCACCGATCCCGTCCACATCTCCGTCCCCGGCCACGACGTCCTGCTCGCCCTGCGCGTCGCCAACGCCCTGCTCACCTTGTCCATCGACGGCGGCCGGGAGATCTTGGCGCTGCCCAAGCAGGTCCAGCGCAACCCGATCAAGGGCAACATCGAGCACCTCGACCTGCTGATCGTCCGCCGCGGCGAGAAGGTGACCGTCGACGTGCCGCTGGTCGTCGTCGGTGAGGAGAAGGTCGACGGCCTGGTCATGATGGACCAGCAGAGCATCGCCCTCGAGGCCGAGGCCACCCACATCCCGGCCTCCATCGAGATCTCCGTCGAGGGCATGGTCGTCGGTGACACCATCACCGCCGCCGACCTGAAGCTGCCGCAGGGCGCCGTCTTCCACGGCGAGCCGACCGACCTGATCCTGAGCATCGCCCAGCAGACCACCGCGGAGTCCGGGGACGAGGCCGCCGAGGGTGAGGGCGACGAGGCCGCCGAGGCCGAGGCCGCTGCCGACGAGGCGTGACCAACGCTGCAATGAACACCTGGCTGGTGGTCGGGCTCGGTAATCCGGGCCCGGCCTACGCCACCCACCGGCACAACGCCGGTTACCGCGTGGTCGAGGCGCTGGCCGACCAGGCCGGCGCCCGGTTCAGCCACTCGCTGCGGCTCTCCGCCGACGCCTGCCGCACCCGGATCACCCCGTCCGGGCAGCTCGGCGGGGTCGGGGCGGACGCGGCCGGCGTCGTCCTGCTCAAGTCGCGCACCTTCATGAACGACTCCGGGCGCGCCGTCGCGAAGGCCGTCGGGTACTTCAACGTCACCCCGGACCACCTGGTCGTCGTCCACGACGAACTCGACCTCGACCCGGGCCGGATCCGGGTCAAGTTCGGCGGCGGCGACAACGGCCACAACGGCCTGAAGTCGATCCGCCGCTCGCTCGGCACCGGCGACTTCTACCGGGTGCGGATCGGGATCGGGCGACCCCCGGGCAACCAGCCGACCGCCGACTACGTACTGGCCCCGGTGCCCGCGTCCGCGCGGGAGGACTACGAGGTCGACCTGGCCCGCGGCGCCGACGCCGTGGTCTCCCTGCTCACCCACGGCCTGGAACTGACCCAGAACCGCTTCAACTCCTGATCGAGCCCTGATCCGCCGCTCGAGGTCACCCACTGGACGACGCTGCCGCACGCGGACGCCTGTCGGATCCCGGGAGTAAGGTGGCCCGGTGCGCATGGCGGGTCTGGTGGACGTGTTCGCGACGGACCCCACCGTCGCAGCCTGCCTCGATGCTGCCGTCGTCGGCGTCCGCACCCTCGATGTCACCCTGCCGGAGGCCGCCCGGCCGCTGCTGACCGCAGCCCTGACCAGCCGCAGCGACGCCCCGGTCCTGCTGGTCACCTCGACCTTCCGGGAGGCCGAGGCCGCGACCGCCATGCTCGGCTCGCTGCTCTCGCCCGACGAGGTCGCCTACTACCCGGCCTGGGAGACCCTGCCGCACGAGCGGCTCAGCCCGCGCTCGGACACCGTCGGGCGCCGGCTCACCGTGCTGCGGCGGCTGCTCGGCAACGACCCGCTGCCGGCCCCGCGAGTCGTGGTCGCCCCCGTCCGGGCGCTGCTCCAGCCGCAGGTGGTCGGGCTGGGGAACCTGCTGCCCGTGCACCTGGTCGCCGGTCGCGACTACGACATCACCGAGGTCGCCCGCGCCCTGGTCGATGCCGCCTACATCCGGGTCGACCTGGTCGAGCGGCGCGGCGAGTTCTGCGTCCGCGGCGGCATCATCGACGTCTTCCCGCCCACCAGCGAGCACCCGGTCCGGATCGACTTCTTCGGTGACACCATCGAGGAGATCCGGCCGTTCTCGGTCGCCGACCAGCGCTCGATGGACGAGTCCCTGCCGGAGATCACCGCCTCGCCCTGCCGCGAGATGCTGATCACCGACGCGGTGAAGGCCCGCGCGGCCCAGCTGGCCCAGCGCTACGCCAACGTCGAAGGCACCCTGGGGGAGCTCTTCGACCGGATCTCCCAGGGCCACGCCGTCGACGGCATGGAGGCGCTCGCCCCCGTCCTGGTGGACGGCCTCGAACTGCTGGTCGACGTGCTCCCGGCGACCACCCGGATCCTGGTCAGCGACCCGGAACGGATCCGGGCCCGCGCCCACGAGTTGGTCACCACCAGCGAGGAGTTCCTGAACGCCTCCTGGGCTGCCGCCGCCGAGGGTGGCAAGGAGCCGATCGACCTGGGCGCCTCCGCCTACCGCACCCTCGCCGACGTCCGCAGCCACGCACTGGGACGCGGCCAGGCCTGGTGGAGCCTCTCGCCGTTCAGCAGCGGCGACGTCGAGGCGGTGCCGGGCGCTCCCGCCGGCCAGGGCGCCGGGGTGTGGGACGACCCGGAAGCCGAGGCCGCCGCCGTCCGCGACCTGGTCGCCGCCCGCAGCGGCTCCAGCGGGTCCGGCGTCACCAGCCTGACCGTGGACGCCCAGGAGGCCCCGGTCTGGCGCGGCGACACCGAAGCCGCGATCGCCGCGGTCGCCGAGGCCGCCCGCACCGGCCGGCACACCGTCCTGGTCGCCGACTCGCCTGGCCTGGCCAACCGGATGCTCGAAGTCCTCACCGGCGCCGACCTGCCCGCGGTGCTCGACACCGGCGGCCCGTTGCCCTCCGGTGCGGTGGTGGTGTGCATCGCCGAACTGCGCCACGGCTTCCTGCTGCCCGCGATCGGGCTGGCCGTGTTCACCGCGGCCGACCTGTCCGGCCAGCGCGACACCGACAAGTCGGCCCGCAAGATGCCGGCCCGGCGCAAGAACCAGATCGACCCGCTCGAACTCGAGGCCGGGGACCCGGTCGTGCACGAGCAGCACGGGGTCGGCCGTTACGTCGAACTGGTGACCCGGACGGTGGCCGGCGCCACCCGGGAGTACCTCGTCATCGAGTACGCGCCCAGCAAGCGAGGCCAGCCGGCCGACCGGCTCTACGTGCCGATGGACCAGCTGCACCTGGTCACCCGCTACGTCGGCGGCGAGGCACCCACCCTGGACCGGATGGGCGGTGCGGACTGGGCCAAACGCACCTCCCGGGCCCGCAAGGCGGTGCGGCAGATCGCCGCCGAGCTGATCAAGCTGTACGCGGCCCGGCAGGCGTCCAAGGGCCACGCCTTCAGCCCGGACACGGTCTGGCAGCGGGAACTGGAGGACGCCTTCTCCTACGTGGAGACCCCCGACCAGCTGGCGGCGGTCACCGAGGTCAAGGCCGACATGGAGCGGCTCGTCCCGATGGACCGGCTGATCTGCGGCGACGTCGGCTATGGCAAGACCGAGATCGCGGTCCGGGCCGCCTTCAAGGCGGTGATGGACGGCAAGCAGGTCGCCGTCCTCGTGCCGACGACGCTGCTGGTGCAGCAGCACCACGCCACCTTCGCTGACCGCTACGCCGGGTTCCCGGTGACGGTCGCGGCGCTCAGCCGGTTCCAGACCCCGGCGGAGAAGAAGAAGGTGGTCGACGGCCTGGCCGACGGCTCGGTCGACGTCGTGGTCGGCACCCACCGGCTGTTCTCCGACCAGATCGCCTTCAAGGACCTGGGCCTGGTGATCATCGACGAGGAGCAGCGGTTCGGCGTCGAGCACAAGGAGGCGCTGAAGAAGCTGCGGCTCAACGTCGACGTGTTGGCGATGAGCGCCACCCCGATCCCGCGGACCCTGGAGATGGCGATCACGGGCATCCGCGAGATGAGCGTCATCACCACTCCGCCGGAGGAGCGGCACCCCGTCCTCACCTTCGCCGGCCCGTACGACGACCGCCAGGTGCGGGCCGCCATCCGCCGCGAACTCGCCCGCGAGGGCCAGGCCTTCTACATCCACAACCGGGTCAACTCCATCGAGAAGACCGCCAAGAAGCTGGCCGAACTCGTCCCCGAAGCGCGGATCGCCGTCGCCCACGGCCAGATGAACGAGCACACCCTGGAACAGGTGATGGTCGACTTCTGGGAGCGGCGGTTCGACGTCCTGGTCTGCACCACCATCGTGGAGGCCGGGCTGGACATCTCGACCGCGAACACGCTGCTGATCGAACGGGCCGACCTGCTCGGCCTGTCCCAGCTGCACCAGCTGCGCGGCCGGGTCGGGCGCGGCCGCGAGCGCGGCTACGCCTACTTCCTGTACCCGCCGGAGAAACCGCTCACCGAGACCGCCCATGACCGGCTCGCCACGATGGCCGCCCACACCGACCTGGGGGCCGGCATGGCGATCGCGCTGAAGGACCTGGAGATCCGCGGCGCCGGGAACCTGCTCGGCGGGGAGCAGTCCGGTCACATCGCCGAGGTCGGCTTCGACCTGTACATCCGGCTGGTCGGCGAGGCCGTCGCGGAGTTCCGCGGCGAGGACGCCGAGCCGGAGCCGGAGATGCGGATCGAGTTGCCGGTGGACGCCCACCTGCCGACCGACTACATCGAGAGCGAGCGGCTCCGGCTGGAGATGTACAAGCGGCTGGCGCAGGTCACCACCGAGCAGGAGCTGGCCGCCGTCCGCGAGGAACTGGTTGACCGGTACGGCGAGCCTCCGGCACCGGTCGCCGCGCTGCTGGACGTCGCTGCCTTCCGGCTGGAGGCGCGGCGCCGGGGCGTCACCGAGGTGGTCGCGCAGGGCAACCAGATCAGGTTCGCCCCCGCCGAGCTCACCGAGGCGGCCCAGGTCCGGCTCGGCCGGGTCTACCCGGGCGCCCAGGTGCGCAAGGCGGCCGGCCACATCCTGGTGCCGCGACCGATGACCCGTCCGATCGGCGGCCAGCCGGTGACCGACGCCGAGCTGCTGGCCTGGGCCCGCCAGGTGCTCGCCGATGTCTATCCGGTCAGCGTCAGCCGGTAGGATCGCAGGGACGAAAACGCAGGTAGGGAGTTGAGCATGGGACGGGCCGTGAAGGCGATCATCGCAGTCATTGCCGCGGCACTGGCGCTGACCGGGTGTGCGGGCCAGAGCCCGGCGAACGCGGCGACGGTCAACCAGGTGGCGATCACCGAGACCCAGGTCGACGAGGTGGCGCAGGCCTTGGCGAACATCTTCGAATCGCCGGACTCCCCGGGGGCGCAGCGGCGACTGGCCGCCAACATCCTGATCGGCAACGAGCTCGGGCGCGCGATCGGCGCCGCCACCGGCACCAGCATCCCCGCCGAGCAGCGGGCCGAGATGATCGCCCAGTACCAGGATTTGTCCGCGCTCAACGAGCAGCCCGGCATGGCCCAGATCGTCGACGACTACGTGGCGGCGGCCCTGATCCGCGCCGAACTCGGCGAGGAGCAGTTCGCCTCCGCGGCGGCAGCCGTGCCGGTCGACGTCAACCCGCGCTACGGCGACTGGGACCCGTCCGTGGCCCAGCTGACCACCAGTAGCGGCTCGCTGTCCGTCCCGGCGGCCGACGCGGCGACCAACTCCTGAACCGATGGGGGACTACCCGCAGGTAGCCCGGCTGATCGGCGTGATGCACGCCCTTCGCACCGGCTGCCCGTGGGACGCCGAGCAGACCCACACCTCGCTCGTCCACTACCTGGTCGAGGAGACCTGTGAGGTGATCGAGGCGGTCGAGACCGGCAGCGATGCCGACCTGGTCGAGGAGCTGGGTGACCTGCTGCTGCAGGTGCTGTTCCACTCCGAGATCGCCGCCGAGTCCGGCCGGTTCGACATCGAGGACGTGGCCGCACGGATCGCCGACAAACTGATCGCCCGACACCCCTACGTGTTCGCCGACGCCGAGGTACCCGACGACCTGAACGCCTCCTGGGAGCAGAAGAAGGCGGTCGAGAAGCGCCGTGACTCCGTCCTGGACGGCATCCCGCAGCAACTGTCCGCCCTGGCCCGCGCCCACAAGGTCATCTCCCGGGCCCGCAGCCACGGCCTGCAGCCCGAGCAGTACGGCGTCCAGCCCGCCACGGTCGATGCAGAAGACCTGGGGGCCGAGTTCCTCCGGCTGGTGGCCGCCTGCCAGGCCCGCGGCCTCGACCCGGAGCAGGAGGCCCGCTCCGCGCTGCGGGCTGTCGAAGCCCGCCTGAAGGAGACTGAGCAAAAGGGATAGTCTAGGCGGTGGAAAAGTTCCCCCTCTGAAAGGCTGAACAGTGGCATTCATCGACCAGATTGGCGCGCGCCAGATCCTCGACTCGCGCGGCAACCCCACCGTCGAGGTCCAGGTCGTCCTTGAGGACGGCTCCGAAGGCACCGCAGCCGTCCCCTCCGGTGCATCCACCGGCGCCTTCGAGGCGGTCGAGCTTCGCGACGGCGACGAGGCGCACTACGGCGGCAAGGGCGTCCTGAAGGCCGTCGAGAACGTCATCGAGCAGATCGCCCCCGAGGTGATGGGTGAGGACGCCACCGCCCAGCGCGCCATCGACGAGGCCATGATCGAGCTTGACGGCACCCCCAACAAGGCCACCCTGGGCGCCAACGCCATCCTCGGCGTCTCGCTCGCCGTGGCGCACGCCGCCGCCGAGTACGTCGGCCTTCCGCTCTACCGCTACCTCGGCGGCCCGACCGCGAACCTGCTGCCGGTCCCGATGATGAACATCCTCAACGGCGGCTCGCACGCCGACTCCAACGTGGACATCCAGGAGTTCATGATCGCCCCGATCGGTGCGGCCACCTTCGCCGAGGCGCTCGAGATGGGTGCCGGCGTCTACCACGCGCTGAAGTCGGTGCTGAAGGCCCGCGGCCTGGCCACCGGCCTGGGCGACGAGGGCGGCTTCGCCCCCAGCCTGCCCAGCAACGCCTCCGCCCTGGACCTGATCGCCGAGGCCGTGCAGGCCGCCGGGTACACGCTGGGCACCGACATCGTCCTCGCGCTCGACGTGGCCGCCACCGAGTTCTACTCCGACGGTTCGTACGTCTTCGAGGGCGCGAACAAGTCGGCCGACGAGATGGTCGCCTACTACAGCAAGCTCGCCACCGACTACCCGATCGTGTCGATCGAGGACCCGCTGGCCGAGGAGGACTGGTCGGGCTGGGCCGCGATGACGACGGCCCTCGGCGGCAAGATCCAGATCGTCGGGGACGACCTGTTCGTCACCAACCCCGAGCGCATCGCGCGCGGCATCGAGCAGTCCGCCGCCAACGCCGTGCTCGTCAAGGTGAACCAGATCGGCTCGCTCACCGAGACGTTCGACGCCGTCGAGCTGGCCCACCGCAACGGGTTCAAGACCATGATGAGCCACCGGTCCGGCGAGACCGAGGACACCACCATCGCCGACCTGGCCGTCGCGGTCGGCTCGGGCCAGATCAAGACCGGCGCGCCGGCCCGGTCCGAGCGCGTCGCCAAGTACAACCAGCTCCTGCGCATCGAGGACGAGCTGGACGACGCGGCGCGCTACGCCGGCAAGGGCGCCTTCCCGAGGTACGGTAAGGCCTGAACGACGTCGCTGGCCTTGCGCCGGAGTCCACCACTCCGGCGCGGGCCGCGCGATGAACCTCCGCGCGACAGTCCGGCCGTTCAGGCCGGTCGCCCCCGCGTTCGCGGCGAGGTGACCGGTCCGGCGGCCGGCTCGCGTCGAGGTTTCCGGCCGGCCCGCGTTGAGGCCCGGCCGGGCACACGAGGAGAGCGGGGTGACGGGCGATGGCGCAGCGGCGGATGCCGGGTGGCCAGCGCCCGGGCGGTCACGCCCCGAGCGGTCGTCGTGGTGCCCGGCGTGGCGGCATCGGCCCAGGAG
>JAEZHJ010000033.1 GCA_023436925.1 Actinomycetes bacterium | reverse complement strand
CGGTGGGCCGGCCCGAGGCGGACGGGCCCGGGTGGCGGATCCGGCTGCGACCGGACAGCCTGCCGGGCCTGGGCCGCTGGCGACTCAGCCTGCGCTGGGAGGACGACTGGGGTACCCGGACCGCTCGGCTGGCGCTGCGGGGACGTGGCCGAGCCTCGATTCCCGGCCGGCTATCGAGGATCACGAGTGCCAGCCCCGAACAGGCAACCGTGCGGGTGAGGCCTGCGCTGAGGGCACGAGTCACCCGATGGCTCCGGCCGGGCCGCGGCCGGCCCGGCGCCTCCGCGACCGCATAAACCGCATCCCTTTGTCGGTCGGTATTCATCGGTCGAAACGTCAACTGCGAAAGAGCCAAACACAGGAATGGCTCCTGCTATGGTGACCGAAGCCCCGAGTCACGCGACACAAGGGAGCGCCGCAGCCAGGAATGCCCCGCCAGCAGTACTTTGCCGGTCCACGCGTCATCCGGCAGGCCCATCGCACGGCTGGGGCGATGGGTGTGGGCGCTGTCAGGCCGCATGACGTCCACCCCGACGAAAGCCGCGGTCCCTGTGTCTAGCAGCCACACCTCCGACCAGATCGACATATCCATCGTGGTTCCGATTCGGAATGCCGAGCGGTACCTCCGCGAGTGTCTGGACAGCCTGACCAACCAGACCCGTCGAGAGATCGAGATCCTCTGCTACGACGACGCATCAACAGACTCGACCGCCGAGGTCCTCGCCGAGTACGCGGCCCGGGACCCCCGGGTTCGGGTCACCACCTACCCGGAGCGAAGGTCGGCGTCACAGGCCAGGAAGGACGGTGCCCTGGCCGCGCGCGGGGACTACCTGATGTTCGTCGACGCCGACGACTACCTGGAGCGTCACGCGTGCGAGGGGTTGTCAGCGACCATGGCCGCCCTCGGGGTCGACATCCTGCAGTTCGGGACGAGTGTCATTACTACCAACCCTGACAAGAAGCGAGTGCAGCAGCTCGAACAGTTCCTGCGCCCGCTTGAGCAACGATTGGTGGACGACGAACCCTTCCTCCGATGCTTCCTCTCCGGAGACTTCGGGTACACGCTGTGGAACAAGGTCTATCGGACCGGATTCGCCAAGCGCGCTTTCGCTGAGGTTCCCGACGGCAGCTTCCCCAAGGCTCAGGACGCCCTGGCCTTCTTCGTACTCGCCTGGTACGCCCGCTCCTACGAAGGAGTGGCGGAGCGCTACTACAACTACCGCTTCGGTGCCGGCATCACCGGCGCCCCCGATGTCTCCCTCGAGACACTGTCCGTCTACGCCACGCAGGCCCTGGTGGCGGACGCTGTCGAGCAGTTCGTCGACACCCACGACGGCAGGGCCGACCGGATCGAGGCTGCCGGGCGGCTCAGACGGCGGCTGGCCACCGACTGTGTGACCCAGTGGGCGCTGCGGGTGCACCCCGACCTCAGGCCTGCCGGCTTCGACATCCTCGCCGAGGCGTGGCCGATGGCCGATCTCACGGGTGCCCTTCACCGAGGATTCCACGGCCAACGGGCCGCCATCGCGCGATCGGTCGCGACAGCGACCACACTGCGGTGCACGTCGACGCGGGTGGCCACCGGCAGCGGAACCCTCGGCGTCTTCTACCACCGGTTCACCCTGGGCGGCATCCAGCGGGTGCTGAGCATCCTCGTACCGCTGTACCTGGACCTCGGATACCAGGTCGTCCTCCTCGCGGACGAGGAGCATCCCGGCGAGGAGTTCGAGTTCCCCGCCGGGGTGCGTCGGGTCACCCTGCCCAAGGAGGGCACCGACTACGGCATCCGGGGCCGGCGGCTGGAGGAGACGATCCGGACGGAGGGCATCGACGCGCTGATCTACTGCGCCGGGTCGAACCCGGCCCTGCTGTACGACCTGATGACGGTGAAAGCCACCGGAACGCCTCTCATCCTCTCCGTCCACGACTCGGCGTTCCACTCCCTGCTGACCGGTTCGCCGGAGTTCCCGCTACGACCGACCGTGGCCAAGCTCGCTGACGCAGTCCAGGTGTTGTCACCGGCCGAGGAGGTGTACTGGCGGTCCCAAGGCGTGAACGCCGCGTACCTTCCCAACCCGGTCCCGATGGCGAGCGTCGATGAGTCGGAGTTGGCGACCGAACCCGGGATGATCCTGTGGGTCGGCCGGCTCGACCTGTGGGTGAAGCGCTGCCTCGACGCCGTCCGGGTTGTCGCCCGGGTCGCGCAGACCCGGCCCGACGTGCGACTTCACGTGGTCGGGAAGGAGTGGACGTCGGAAGCGACTGATCGGATTCGGGACGAGATCCGGCGCCTCGGCGTGGAGCAGAACGTGATCCTGTGCGGCCCCACCTTCAGCGTCGAGGACTACTACCGCCGGGCGGATCTGCTGCTTGTCACGTCCGTCACCGAGTGCTCGTCCATGACCGTCGTCGAGGCGAAGGCCTTCGGAATCCCGATCGCCATGTACACACTGCCGCATCTGGCGACGCTCCGCGACGGGAAGGGGTTCCGAGCTGTTCCGCAGGGCGACATCGACGGGCTGGCGCGTGTCGTCAGTTCGATGCTGGAGGATCGCGAGCTCCGGGACCGGCTGAGCAGGGAGGGCCGCGAGAGTCTGGCCGATCTGGCCCGCGTCGACCTGGCGGAGCAGTGGCGAATCCTGATCGTTCGCGCCGCCAACGGCGAGCCCGTCGCCCAGAGTTCGTCGGTCGACCTGGCGACGGTGGGCGCGCTGCTGTCGAACGCGCTCGACATCTACGCCCTGGGGGCGGAGAAGCGACAAGACGACGCGCGCCGGCAGCGGCAGGCTCCGCCGTCGCCGACCCCGGCTCCCCCGCCGAACCCCGTCCTCGACCTGCCTGGTCCGGCGCCGGAACTACCGGAGCCGACTCCGCGGAAGGCGCCTGCGAGGCGGCTCTCGAGACGCCGGCTCGCCGCCGCGGCACTCGGCGTCACCGCCACCGTGGTCTTCGTCCTGCTCCTGGCCGCTGTCGCACTCGAGCGCTGGGCGGCCGCCGCGGTACTCGCCGTCGCCCAGTTGGGAGTGCTCGGTGTGGGGGCGGTGGCTGCCTACCTGCACCTGCTGCGCCAGCAGGGCGCCTCGCAGCGACGTCTTGCCAGGCAGTTGAAGTCCGACCGGGCCCGCTCGCAGAAGCACGCGGCGAGCGTTCGCAAGGCCAACAGCGCAAGCCTGCGACGGTTGGCCCAACTGCAAGAACAGGGACGAGCCGGTGCTCGGCAGCTCACGCGACTCGCAGACTCGCAGGACTGGACCCGCGGCCGCGCCGACCAGATCCTGGATCGCGTCCACGCGATCGCCGGCGATACAGGCCGATCCGCCCGCACCACCGCAGCGCTGCAGGGTGAGTTCCAGTCGATTCGGGATGCGCTCGACGCCCAAGCCGATCACCCGGCCCACCGGACGACTGCCGAGCTGGGCTGGGCCCACGTCTACACCGACACGGTGCAGGGCAGCGAGTGGTTCCGGGATCGGGCGCTGTCCCCCGGGAGGTGGGCGGTCGGCTACCCGTTCCTCTACGTGCTGTACCGCGTGCTCAACGAGTTGCACCCGACAAGCATCCTCGAGCTCGGACTGGGGCAATCGACCAGACTGATCGCCCAGTACGCCGCGCACTTCCAGCCACTGACCGAGCACTGGGTGGTCGAACACGACGAAGGCTGGGTGCGCGATCACGGTCGAGCGATGGTTCTGCCCTCGACCTCACAACTGGTCCGCCTCGACCTGACCAGCATCAGCTACCGGACCGATCCCGAGGTCCTTGCCTACTCGGGCTTCGCAGATCGCTTCGACGGCCGACAGTTCGACCTCATCTGCATCGACGGCCCGTTCGGTGGGAACGCGCTCGAGTTCGCACGGGTCGACGTCCTGGAACTGCTGCCCGGCTGCCTCGCGGAGAACTTCGCGATCCTGCTGGACGACCACGACCGACCCGGTGAGCAGAACACTGGCCGCGAGATCCGTCGCATCCTGAGGGAGGCCGGGATCGTGCACCACTGGACCGAGTATCACGGCGAGAAGTCGCTACTGGTCATCACCTCTGCGGAATGGAGGTTCCTTACATCGCTGTGATCGGGGAGTCTCACCGCGAGGCGCATCCTGGGTCCGCGGCCGGTCCCGCCAGTCCCCAGGGCGCGGCTGGACGTCACCATCGCTTCCGGCCGGAGATCCAGGCCCTCAGGGCGATCGCGGTCGTCGCCGTCATGGCGTACCACGTGTGGCCCGATCGCTTCCCGGGTGGGTTCGTCGGCGTCGATGTCTTCTTCGTCGTCTCCGGGTTCCTGATCACCGGAAACATGCTGCGTGAGGTCGACCGAACAGGGCGGCTGTCGCTCGCCGCCTTCTGGGCGGGACGAGTACGCAGGATCCTGCCGGCAGCACTCGTCGCGATCGGGGTCACGGCGCTCGTGTCGATCTGGCTGCTGCCGCTCTCGCGGCTCCCGCAGGTCAGCAGCCACGCGCTGGCGTCGGCCTTCTACGCCCAGAACTGGCTGCTCTCTTTCGAAGCGGTCGACTACCTGGCTCAAACCGGCGCGGCCACTCCCTTCGAGCACTTCTGGTCGTTGGCGGTTGAGGAGCAGTTCTACATCCTGTGGCCGCTGGTGGTGATCGTCTTGACGACGGTGTCCTCTCGTCGAGCCTTCCGCCGACGCCTGGCGGTCGTCTTCGCAGCGCTCGTCGCGACATCCTTCCTCTGGGCTGTCGTCGCGGTGCAACTTCGCGACCCGGTCGCCTACTTCTCCACAGCGACCCGCCTGTGGGAACTCGGGGTGGGTGCACTGCTCGCGCTCATACCGGGATCGCGGGGAATGAGCCCTCGCGCGAGCCTGGGCTGTGCCACGGCATCCATCGCCGTGGTCTTCATCTCAATCGTCGCGATCCGACCGAGCCACCCCTTTCCCGGCCTGCTGGCCCTCGTCCCGGTGGCCGGTGCGGCTCTCATGGTGATCGCCGGCCCGTTACCTGTGACGAGCTTGTCGCGCGCTCTGGGCTGGCGCCCCGTGCAGTGGCTCGGAGACGCTTCGTACTCGCTCTACCTGTGGCACTACCCCGCGGTAGTTTTCCTGATCTCACTCACGGGGGCGCCTCCCGGGCTCGGAACCGGCCTGGGGATCGTCCTGCTCTCTCTCGCACTGGCTGCGATGAGCTTCTACTGGGTCGAGCAGCCCACCCGTCGATCCACCTGGCTGGCGAGCAGCCCGCGTCGGGCGCTGTCGGTCGGCGGCCTGGCCCTGGTGACCACGGGCGCCGTTGCCCTCGTGCCCTTGCTGCCCGTCGCGCTCCACCGGCAGGAGGTTGCCAGCCGACCTCCGAAATCTGTCCCGGCCGAGCTTCGGGGCGCCTTGGCGTTCGACCTGCCGGCCCTGGCGCCCGGGGCCGACCCGTCGTTCAGCGATCCCGCCCTGGCCATCACTCCAGACCCGGCCGCCGAACTGGATCTCCCTGTTATGCCGGGTCACGCCTACTACGACTGCCAAGCCACCGCAGGTCAGGATTCTCCCGCTTGCGAGCATGACCCCGCGGCCGCGGTCGGGACGCTCGCGGTGGTGGGTGACTCGAACAGCACCCAGTATCTGCCGGCCCTGCTCCGGGTTGCCGAGGAGCGCGGCTGGCGGGTCGTTCTCCACACCCGCTCGGAGTGCCCCTTCAACCCGGTCGTGCTGCCGACGAGTTCCAACAACAGCGACTGCCCCGGCCAGAACGAGCGCCTGTTGCGCCACCTCCTGGGCGAAGGCAAGCCGGACATCGTGTTCACCGCCGCGTCCAGCAGTTACCGGTTCGAAGAGGACGATCCCCAAGGAGCGAGAGGGTACGCCTCGTACTGGAAGCGGCTCACCGACGCGGGAATTCGCGTTGTTGCCGTGCGGCCCATGCCTCGCCCGACCCTGGACCCCGTCGAATGTGTCAGCGAGCATCTCAACGACCCCATGCAGTGCGCGGAGCCACGTGAGGTGGCCCTTCGCGAACACGTGCGTTCCGGGTACGACCTCGCGTTCTCGCTTGCGCCTGAGGCTGAGGAACTGGACCTGAGCGACGAGACCTGCAGCGCGGACCGATGCTTCCAGGTTCTGGGGAACACCCTCGTCTACCGCGACAAGGCTCACTACACCGTCGAGTTCGTGGAGACCCTCACCGACCGGTTGCGACGTGCACTGAGTTGACCTTGTGCCGCCTGCCCACGGCTCAGGCTAACCGCGTCCCCGCCGATCCGGAGTGAGCCCCGGCCCGCTCCTGCAGGACGGCGATCACCCGTTCGGCCGCGCGGCCGTCTCCGTACGGAGCCGCGTCGGTCGGGGCCGGGGTGGGGCGGGTCACGGCAGCGGCGAGTTGCCCGGGCTCGCTGGCGAGCACATTCCAGCCGAGGTCGACGGTCTCCACCCACTCGGTCTCGGTGCGCACCGTGGTGCACGGCACGCGCAGCAGGAAGGCCTCCTTCTGCAGCCCGCCGGAGTCGGTGACCACCCCGGCGCTTGCGAGCACCGCCGAGACCAGGTCGGGATAGCCCAGCGGCGGGTGCGCCTGCAGGCTGCCCTGGGAGAGCGGGATGCCGTGCTCGGCGGCCAGCGCCACCAGCCGGGGATGGGCGAGCAGGAGGACCGGCTTGTCGAGGTCGGCGAGTGCGCCGAGGATCCCGCGCAGCCGCTGTCCGTCGTTGGTGTTCTCGGCCCGGTGGATGGTCGCAAGGTAGTAGCCGCCCGGCGTCACCCCCGCCTCGGTGACCAGCGGCGACGGCCGGCCCTGCACCCGGTCCCGCACCCCGAGCAGCACGTCGGTCATCACGTCCCCGACGAGCACCGCACGGTCGGCTAGCCCTTCGTCGGCCAGATGCGCCATCGCCGCCCGGGTCGGGGCAAGCAGCAGGTCGGCGGCGTGGTCGGTGAGCACCCGGTTGTGCTCCTCGGGCATCCGGCGGTTGAAACTGCGCAGGCCGGCCTCGAGATGGGCCACCGGAAGGTGCAGCTTCACGGCGCTGAGCGCCGCGGCGATCGTGGAGTTGGTGTCGCCGTAGACCAGCACCCAGTCCGGCACCAGTTCGGCGAAGACCTCGTCCAGCGCCGCCAGCATCGCGCCGGTCTGGACGCCGTGCGAGCCACTGCCGACCCCCAGGTGCGCCGTCGGCTCCGGGATGCCCAACTCCTCGAAGAAGACCGAGGACAGCATCGGGTCGTAGTGCTGGCCGGTGTGGACGATCAGGTGCCCGACGCCCGCCGCCGCGGCGGCCCGGGCGATCGGTGCGAGCTTGACGAACTGTGGCCGGGCACCGACCACTGAGACAACCCTCACCCGGGCGATGCTACCGAAGGCCGGCCAAGACCCGCTGGTAGCATGCAGCGAGCCGTGGGAGGGCAGCCATCCCGGCTGCTCCCGGCCACGAGACGGAGTGCTGTATGACGGGCGAGAGCACCGCGAAACTGGGTTCGGTCCTGCGGGAGGTTTCCGCCGCCGCCCGCCGGGCCGGCACCCCCCTGGTCACCCACATCGTTGCGAACGGGGTTCGCGGGGACTCCCGGGTGATCAAGTCGGCGGAGACCTCAGCCGAGCAGGGTTTCGCCACCGTGGTCATCGGGATCGTCCCCGGCCGGCGTTACGAGGTGTTCACGCTCGGCCGGGTCACCGTCGTGCTGGTGCCCTTCAACCGGCAGGCCGACCGCAAGGAGTTGCTGCGGCGCTGGAACGCGCTGGCCGCACCGCTTCGACGCTTCCGGGCCGCCAAGGCAGCCGGGCAACTGGTGCGCGGCCGGCGTCCCCGCTCGGGCGGCATCCCGGGCACCAACCGCACCGAGCCGATCTGGGCGGTCCTGCGGCCGATGGCGCTCAACATGAACGTCGCCCTCGGCGAGGCGCTGCAGGCGCTGCGGCCCGACCTCATCCACGTCCAGGACATCATCCCGCTGCCCTCGGCGGCGGTCTATCTGGCCGGCAGTCACGGACGGCCCGCCCCGCGCGCCCTGTATGACGCTCACGAGTACATTCCCCGGCGGTCGCGGACCCCCAAGGGAGTGCCTGCCTTCCTGGCGATGCTGGCGATCGAGCAGGAGTTCATCCACGACGTCGACGCGGTGCTGACCGTGAGCCCGCAGATCGCGTCCCTGCTGAAGAAGCAGTACGGCCTGCGCGACCTGCCCGACGTCGTCACGAACGCGCCGAGCGCGGTGCGCGACCCCGACGCCCCCGACCTGCGCGAGGTGATCGGGGTGTCAGCCGACACCCCGCTGGCGGTCTACGCCGGCTCGGTCAACCTCGAACGCGGCATCGACCTGGCCGTCGAGGCGCTGGCGAGCCTCCCCGACCTGCACCTGGCGATCGTGTGCAGCCGCTTCCAGCCGTCGCTGGCGACCGTGGCCCGGCTGGCGAAGTCGCTCGGCGTGAGCGACCGGCTGCACTTCGCGCCCTACGTGCCGCCCGGCCAGGTCACCGGGTACCTGTCCTCGGCCGATGTCGGCCTGATCCCGCACAAGGCGGGTGCCCACTTCGACCTCTCGCTGCCGACCAAGTACCGCGAGTTCCTGCACGCCGGGCTGCCGCTGGTGGTCAGCACCAACAAGGTGATGGCCGCCGAGGCGAAGGCGACCGGAGTCGGGGAGGTGTTCCGGGCCGGGAGCGTCAAGGACCTGGTCCGTGCCTTGCGGGTGGTGCTCGACGACCCCGAGCCGTACCGGCGCGCAGCCACCCCCGAACTGTTGCGCGAGCACAGCTGGGAGGCACAGCAGGAGGTGCTGCGTCGGGTCTACGCCGGGCTCAGCCCGCGGCGGCCGCAGCCGGAGGAGACCGAGGACCCGGTGGCGCGGCTGCGCACCCTCCAGCGAACGCCTGCCGCGTCCGGGACCCCGACGACCGGGCCGGCCGACCCGGGCCTGGTCGCGGTCTCGCTCGGCATCGGGCGGGCGAACTCCGCCGGCCAGGCGTACTACTGGGCGGAAGCGGCCCGCCGGCAGCTGCAGGTGAGCGCGGAGAGCTTCGCCGGCACCCACGAGATCGTCCACCCGCCGCACCGGGTGGTCGAGCGGCCACAGATGGAGCCCCCGACCGCGATCAACGAACTGCAACGGATCGTCGGGTCGTACACCCACCTGCTGATCGACGGCTACCAGAACGTCTTCGGGCCGCTGCTCGGGGACGACATCGGCCCCGAGATCGACCTGCTCCGCCGCCATGGGATGACCCTCGGCCTGATCGCCCACGGCACCGACGTCCGGGACCCGTACGCCCACCGTGACCGCCTGCCCCATTCGTACTTCCACCATGTTCCGGTGGACTGGATGGACCGGCTGGCCCGCCGGGCCGAGCGGAACCGCGAGATCGCCGCCGAGTTCGACGGACCCCTGTTCGTCTCCACCCCGGGGACCCTGCACGACCTGCCGACCGCGACCTGGCTGCCGCTGGTGATCGACATCGACCGGTGGACCGGGCTGCGTCCGATCGACCCGAACCGCAGGCTGCGGGTGATGCACCGACCGAGCCGGGCCAAGCCGCCGATCAAGGGGACCGACGTGATCGTCCCGGTGCTCGAAGATCTGGACCGGCGGGGTGTCATCGAGTACCTGGTCGACCAGGGACGGGTGCCCGCGCACGAGATGCCCGCCCTGGTGGAGCAGGCCGACGTCGTCGTGGACAGCGTCCGCGGCGGATCCTACGGCGGTGCCGCGATCGAGGCGATGGCGGCCGGCCGGGTGGTGGTGGCGAGCCTCGGGCAGGAGGTCCACGACCTCATCGGTGACCGCGTGCCGATCGTCGACGCCCGTCCCGAGACCCTGGCGCAGGTGCTCACCAATCTGGCGGAGAACCCCGACGCCGTTGCCGAGATCGCAGAGCAGGGCCGAGCCTTCGCCACCAGGTGGCATTCGGGAGTAGCGTCAGCCAAGGTGATAGCCGAATTCCTCTCTGACTGACCAGACCGGCTCCAGCACCGCTCGATTTCTGCAGGCCCAGCCTGCTGTGAGGGCCCGGAGTGGGTATTAGGCCAGTCACTCACCCCCGAGAGATGGAGCCGGTCGCGTGACTGAACTGGTCAGCCCTGCGCTGCGCGCGCTCCTCACCGAAGCTTCGGCGATCGCCAGGGCAACGGGAGCCCCCTTCGTGGTCCAGGTGGTCGACAACGCCGTCCGGGGTGACTCCAGGGTCATCAAGTCCGCCCGCTCGGCAGCCCAGGCAGGCTTCGCGACGCTGATCCTCGGCTTCACCACCGACGAGCAGCCCGAGGTCGTGGTCCTGGACGGAGTCACCGCGATCCTGATCCCCTACCTGCCCGACACCGCGGCCGCCTCGCTGGCCGGGCTGTGGCGTCGGCAGGCCAGCTGGATCCCGGTGTTCCGGTCGCTGCGGGTGGCCCGGACGGTGGCCAGCACCCGGCGACGGCCCACCCGATCAGCGGTGGGATCAGTGGTCAGGGCCGAGCCGCTGCGGCGACGTCCGCCGAAGTGGGCGACGCTGCGGGGCGGGCTACTGGCCCAGAACACCCTGCTGGTCCCCGCGCTCGACCTGCTGCGTCCCGACCTGGTCCACGTGCACGGCACCCCGCTGCTGCCGGGAGCGATCGCGCACACCGCCGCGGCCCGCGTCCACCGCCGGCACACCCGGGCGCTCTACGACTCCCACGAGTGCGTCCAGGAGCAGGCCCGGTCCCACCCGACGCACCCCACCTACCGGGCCTGGCTCAGCATCGAGCGGCAGTACATCCGCGACGCCGACGCGGTCATCACGGTGAGCACCCAGATCGCCGAACGGCTGCGAGAGACCTACTCGCTGCCGACCCTGCCCGGGGTGGTGACCAACGCGCCCTCGGCGGTCCGGGACGAGGCGGCGCCCGACCTGCGGCACAAGCTGGGCCTCGCGCAGGACGTCCCGCTGGCGGTCTACTCCGGCTGGCTGGCGACCGAGCGCGGCCTGGGCACCGTCCTGAAGGCGTTGCCGGAGCTGCCCGACCTGCACCTGGCGATCGTCACCAACCAGCTGCGGCCGGTGCTCTACAACACCGTCCGGGTGGCCCGCTCGCTGGGCGTGCTGGACCGGGTCCACTTCGCCGGGTACGTGCCGCCCACCCAGATCACCAGGTACCTGTCCTCGGCCACGCTCGGACTCATCCCGCGCGCCCCCGGGACCCACCTCGATCTCTCGCTGCCGACCAAGTACCGCGAGTACCTCCACGCCGGGCTGCCCCTGGTGGTCAGTACCAACAAGGCGATGGCCGAGGAGGTCAACACCACCGGGGTCGGCGAGGTCTTCGCCGCAGCCGACGTCGCCGACCTGGTGGCGGCACTGCGCCGGGTGCTGGAGGACCCCGAGCGGTACCGGCGGGCGATCACCCCCGCCCTGCTGGCCGAACACAGCTGGGAGGCCCAGGAGGCGGTCCTCACCCGGCGGTACGACCAACTGGCCGGCGAACCGCGGCCCGGACCGGTCGACCTCGACCTGTCCGGGGTCGGACGCCGCCTGCTCGGCGAGCGCTACGTCGCGGGCGAGGCCGCCGCCGAGAGCCCGGTCGACGCCCCGTTCGCCACCGTCTCGCTCGGCATCGGACGGGTCAACGAGGGCTCCCAGGCCTACTACTGGGCCGAGGCGGCCCGCACCCGGGTGGGTGGCCGGGCGACCAGCTTCGCCCGGGAACGCGACGGGGAGCACCCCCCGCACGTCCGGCTGCCGGAGCCGCCCGAGACCGTCCGGCGTGCCTCCCAGGAGTTGGCGCGCGTGGTTCAGGCCTACACCCACGTGCTGATCGCGGGGTTCGTCCCGGTGTTCGGCCGACTGGTGTCCAGCGACATCGAGGCCGAGATCGCGCTGCTGCGGCACCGCGGGATCCAGGTCGGGCTGGTGGCCTACGGCAGCGACGTCCGCGACCCCGGGCGGCACCTGGCCCAGCTGCCGCAGTCCTTCCTGCGGGACGCGCCGGCCGGCTGGCTGGAGTCCCTGGCGGCCACGGCGGCCCGTAACCGGGAGATCGCCACGGGCTTCGACGGCCCGGTCTACGTGGCCTCCCCCGACCTGTTGCTCGACCTGCCCCACGCGGTCTGGCTGCCGGCGGCGATCGACGTCGACCGCTGGGCCGACGTGCCTCCGGCCGGCTCGGAGCGGCTACGGGTGCTGCAGTTGCCCTGGCAGCTCGAGCCTGCCGTCCCGGGCGCCGACGAGACGGTCACCGCGGTGCTGGACGAGCTCGCCCGTAGCGGACTGATCGACCTCGTGAGTCGCCCCGGCGAGGAGGCGGCGCCGCTGGAGGAGCTGATCGCGGCCGCCGACGTCGTCGTGGACGACCTGCGTCCCGGTTCGTACGGCACTGCCGCGATCGAGGCGATGGCGGCCGGCCGGGTTGTGGTGGGCAACGTACTGCCCCCGGTACGCGACGTGGTTGGAGACCCGATCCCGATCCTGGATGCCACCGCTGACGGCCTGGCGGACATGCTGACCGAACTCACCCGATCCCCGCAGACGGTGGCGAACCTTGGGCTGCAGGGGCGCAGGTTCGCCCGCACGTGGCACTCTGGTGCAGCCTCCTCGGTGGTCCTGGCGGATTTCCTGAGCAGCTAGGGCAGGGCCCGACGGGGGCGGAAGGTGTATGTCATGAACACGGACGCGGAAAACGCAGGCCTGCGGGTCGCCGTCATCGGGCTGGGCAAGATCGGGCTGCCGCTGGCGGTGCAGTACGCCGCGAGCGGCCAGGACGTGGTCGGGGTCGACATCAACCCCGCCGTCGTCGAGCTGGTCAACGCCGGCCAAGTGCCGTTCCCCGGGGAGCACCAACTGCCCGAGCGGCTCGGCGAGGCGGTCGCGCAGGGTCGGCTCCGCGCCACCACCGACTATGCCGCCGCGATTCCCGGCGTCGACGCGATCGTGGTCGTCGTCCCGCTGCTGGTTGATGACCGGTTCGCGCCGGACTTCGGCTGGCTGGACCAGGCGACCGCCGCCTTCGCCGCCCACCTGACCCCCGGCACCCTGGTCTCCTACGAGACCACCCTGCCGGTGGGCACCACCCGCAACCGGTGGCGTCCGATGATCGAGGCCGGCTCCGGTCTCACCGAGGGCGAGGACTTCGACCTGGTGTTCTCCCCCGAGCGGGTCCTGACCGGACGGGTGTTCGCCGACCTGCGGCGCTATCCCAAGCTGGTCGGCGGGCTGACCGAGCGGGGCGCCGCCCGGGCGGTCGACTTCTACCGCCGGGTGCTGCAGTTCGACGACCGGCCCGACCTCCCCCGTCCGAACGGGGTGTGGGACCTGGGCACCGCCGAGGCGGCCGAGTTCGCCAAGCTGGCCGAGACCACCTACCGCGACGTGAACATCGGGCTGGCCAACGAGTTCGCGGTCTTCGCCGACAAGGTCGGCGTCGACATCTACGCGGTCATCGAGGCCTGCAACTCCCAGCCGTACAGCCACCTCCACCGTCCCGGGATCGCCGTCGGCGGGCACTGCATCCCGGTCTACCCACGGCTCTACCTCCACAACGACCCGGCCGCGACCGTGGTGCGCGCCGCCCGGGAGGCCAACGAGGCGATGCCGGACTACGCCTGCGGCATGCTGGCCGGCGCCTTCGGGGGCGAGGTGGCGGGCCGGACGGTCGTCGTGCTCGGCGCCGCGTATCGCGGCGGGGTGAAGGAGACCGCCGTGTCCGGCGTCTTCCCGGTCGTCGCACGGCTCACGGCGCTCGGTTGCCGCGCCGTGGTGCACGACCCGCTGTACTCCGACGACGAGTTGCGGGCACTCGGGCTGGAGCCCTACCCCGCCGGGTCGCCGGTCGACGCCGCCATCCTGCAGGCCGACCACGCCGAGTACCGGGACTGGACGCCCGCCGACCTGCCCGGGATCCAGGTCCTGGTGGACGGCCGGAACCTGACCGATCCGGCCAGCTGGCCCGGCGTGCAGCGGCTGGTCATCGGTCGTCCCTGAGCCGGGCGGCTCAGGCGCCCGGGCGCTCGAACTCGCTGGGGATCGGGAAGTACTGCTCCAGCCAGTCGTGCAGGAACTCGTCGCTCACCGGCCCCTCGCCCGTGGTGGGGGTGTCGTTGAGGCAGAAGGTGGCGCGGTCGCGGGTCTGGATGAACTTCTCCATCCGGGAACGGGCGGCCTTCGCGCGCAGCGAGAAGTAGGCCTCCGCGTAGTCGAAGTCGGCCACCCCCACCCCGGTGATCTGCGCGTAGTGGTGGAACAGCAGGTCGGCCGGGACGTCGGTGTGGTGCCGGAACCGGTTGGACCGGGTGACCCGGTACTCCTGGCTGAACCGCTCCTCCAGCTGGAAGTGGACGCTGGTCAGCTGCGGGTGCGGGGTGTGGCGGGGGACCCGGGAGATCGTCACCCCGGTCTCGGCCTCCAGCAGCCGGCGGACGTTGCGGGAGCCGTTCACGTGGGGCGGCTGCGCCTCACTCGCCTCGCCGAACCCGCGGCGGACCGGGGACGGGAACACTTTCGCCTGCCCGCTGGGGGTGAAGAAGTGCGAGGGCCGGGCCGGGCGGGCGAAGAACACGTCGTCGTTCATGTAGATGCAGTGCTCGGCCAGCCCCGGGATGTGGTGCAGGTAGGAGTTGATCGCCCGGCTGTTGAAGGTCGGCAGCTCGGCCGGGTCCTGGAAGATCCGGGCGTGCTCGACGTGCTCCAGCCGGGGGTTGTCCAGATTGAGCCAGGCCGGCACGTGCCCGGCGGTGACCAGGAAGACCCGTCGCACCCAGGGGGCGAACATGGCCAGGGAGCGCAACGAGTAGCGCAGTTCGTCCCGGGACCGGAAGCGGGCCGCATCGGTGGCGTCGGAGTGCATCGGCTCGCCGACCAGTTCGGCCGCCGCGCGGTCACGCTCCGCCTGCCAGACGGGGTCTGAGCCGTCCACCCAGGTGTAGACGATGTCGATCGGGAAGGTGATGTCGTCGACCATCCGGCGGGTGAACACCTGCGGGGTGCGGACGGCCCGGCCGGCGGCCACCGTCTCGGTGAGCTGCATGTCGGCCAGGGAAAGGTCGCGGGAGGCCTGGTTCTCGCGGGGGCCGAGGTAGCCGGCCTCGCGTCGCTTCCAGAACTCGAGTTCGCAGCCGTACTCCAGGCCGTACTCCACGCCGCGGCAGCGGGTGGGGACGCCGACGTGCAGCACGTCCCCGGCCAGCGACTCGACCTGGGAGGCGGCGACCGGACGGGCCCCGCCGGCGGCCACCAGCCAGCCCTGTCCGGCCGGCAGCGCCGCGATCGCGGCGAGCGCCCCGGCCCGGTCGGCCTGGTCGACCCCGATGCAGTAGACGCCGTCCTTCAGGCCCCGGACCAGCCACCAGTCCACGCCGGCGGCGTCGAGCCGGTCGGCGAGCCCGCGGAAGTTCTCTGCGGCGGCGCGGTCGGGCATCCAGTCGTCAACCTCGCGCCAGCGCACCCAGCCGGTGTCCGGGGCTGCGGGGGCCTCCCCGGCGGCGGAGCCCACCTTGAGAAGCCTGGTGCGCAGCCCGCCGACGGCGCCGCGAACCTTGCGCGAGAGCGGAACCTCCACGCGATCCCTTTCTACAGCTGGACGGTCGTCCCGGTCCGGGACGATTCGAGCGCGGCCTCGGCGACGATCAGCGTCGTCACCCCGTCGCTCAGGCTCACCACATCGTCGCGGATTCCGAGCACGGCGTCCCGGAAGGCCTCGTCCTCGGCCCGCAGCGGCTCGTAGGTGCGCAGCGCGAACCGGGTCATGTCGCCCTCGGTGACCCCCCGGAAGTGCTGGACGGTCTCCCACTCGCTCGGCACCGAGGCGTTGGCCCAGAAGGTGAGGGACAGGTTCGCGGTGTCGGCGATGAAGGCGCCGCGCTCGCCGATCACCCGGGTGAGCCGGACCTTCATCGGGCTCAGCCAGTTCACCTCGTGGTTGGCGACCACTCCGTCGGCCATCCGGGCGGTGATCGCCACGACGTCCTCGTGCTCGCGCCCGGTCTGGTGGGCGGTCTGGGCGGCGACGCTGGCGTACTCGGCGCCGACCAGCCACTGGGTCGTGTTGATGTCGTGGGTGGCCAGGTCCTTCACCACTCCGACATCGCCTATCCGGCTCGGGAAGGCACTGAGCCGGCTGGTGCTGACCTGGTAGACCCGGCCGAGTTCGCCCTCCTGCAGCCGTCGCCGCAGTTCGGCGATCGCCGGGTTGTAGCGCTCCACGTGGCCGACACAGGCCAGGACGCCGGCCTGCTCGAACGCGTCCTGCACCCGTCGGGCCGCTTCCACAGAGGCGGCGACCGGCTTCTCGACCATCGTCGGGACGCGGGCCTCAGCCAGCGCCAGCGCCACCTCCTCGTGGTAGGCGGTCGGGACGGCGACGACGGCCAGGTCGAGGCGGGCGTCGATCAGGTCCTGCACCGAGCGGCCGATCTCGTAGCCGGGGGCGGCCCCGAACCGGTCCCCGCCCGGGTCGGCGACGGCGACCAGGTCGACCCCGTCGAGTTCGCGCAGGATGCGCGCGTGGTGGCGTCCCATGGCGCCAATGCCGATCACACCGGCCCGCAGGTTCGCCATGATCAGGCCCCTGCCGCCGCGACAGTGTTGACCGCGGTCACGATCCGGTCCAGGTCAGCCTCACTGAGAGAGGGATGGACCGGCAGCGAGATGACCTCGGCGGCGGCGCGGGCGGTCTCGGGCAGCTCGACCCCGACCGCGTAGCGTGCCAGCGGGGCGAGCTGGTGGTTCGGGATCGGGTAGTACACCCCGGTGCCGACGCCGTGCTCCTCGCGCAGCGCCTGCACCATCCGGTCGCGGTCGCCCGCCACCCGGATCGTGTACTGGTGGTAGACGTGGGTCGCGCCGGGCCGCACCTTCGGCGTCACCACGCCACGCAGGTTCGCTGACAGGAAGGCGGCGTTGGCCTGCCTGCGCGCGGTCCACTCCGGCAGCCGGGTGAGCTGCACCCGCCCGATCGCCGCGTGGATGTCGGTCATCCGCTGGTTGAAGCCGACCAGTTCGTTGGCGTACTGCCGTTCCATGCCCTGGTTGCGCAGCAGCCGGGCCGTGCGGGCGATCTCGGCGGTGGCGCAGGAGATCATCCCGCCCTCGCCGGAGGTCATGTTCTTGGTGGGGTAGAGCGAGAACATCGCGAAGCTGCCGAAGGTGCCGACCGGCGCCCCGTCCAGGCTGGCGCCGTGGGCCTGGGCGGCGTCCTCGAAGACCGCCAGGCCGTGTTCGGACGCCAGGGCGCCGAGCGCCGCCAGGTCGGCCGGCTGGCCGTAGAGGTGGACCGGCATGATCGCCCGGGTCCGGGGGGTGATCGCCGCCCGTACCGCCTCCGGGTCGAGGCAGAAGTAGTCGGGGTCGATGTCGGCGAAGACGGGGGTGGCGCCGGTGAGGGCGACGGCGTTCGCGGTCGCCGCGAAGGTGAAGCTGGGCACGATCACCTCGTCGCCGGGGCCCACCCCGCTGGCGAGCAGCCCGAGGTGGAGCCCGGCGGTGCCGGAGGACACCGCGACGCATTCCCGGCCACCGGCCAGCGCCTGGCTGAACTCCTGCTCGAAGGCCGCCACCTCGGGGCCCTGGGCGAGCATCCCGCTGCGCAGCACGCGGTCGACCGCGGCCCGTTCCTCCTCGCCGATCAGCGGCTTGGCCACGGGAATCAGTTCGTGCGTCACTCGGAAACCTCCCGGAGGGTCTCGCCCTCCTGCTCGTAGGACCTGCCGGTGGCGGGGCACACCCAACGGTCCCCGTCCTGCCGCAGCGGGTGACCGGCCTGGCCGACCCAGCCGATCCGCCGGGCCGGCACCCCGGCCACCAGGGCGTGGGCGGGGACGTCGCGGGTCACCACAGCGCCGGCGGCGACGGTCGCCCAGGCACCGATCCGGACCGGGGCCACGCAGACCGCCCGGGCTCCGATCGAGGCACCCTGCTCGACCACCACCCCGACCAGCTCCCAGTCGTCGCCGCCCTTCAGCGAGCCGTCCGGGTTGATCGCCCGCGGGTAGCTGTCATTGGTGAGTACCACCGCCGGTCCGATGAAGACCCCGTCGGCGAGCTCGGCCGGCTCGTAGACCAGAGCGTGGTTCTGCACCTTGCAGTTGGTCCCGAGCCGGACGCCGGTGCCGATGTAGGCGCCGCGGCCGATGATGCAGCCGTCGCCCAGCACTGCCTGCTCCCTGACCTGCGCGAGGTGCCAGATCTTCACGCCGTCACCCAGGACGGCACGGGGGTCGACATCGGCGCTCGCCGCTATCTGCTGCATCTCGTTCCTCGGCCGGGTGGGGTGGAGGGCAGCCCGGTGCTGCCGCCTTATCGAGCCTATCCGACGGCGACACGCCGACCTCCAATTGCACCGTAACCGCCGCTGAATCGGTTGGCGTGCTGCCCGGGCCGCCCTGGCGTATCGTCGCTCGGGTGACCACACGCCAGCCGACCGCCATCGATGCCATCGCCGAGCGCTACACCACGCGCCTGGCCCAACTCGACCCGCTGAGCGCGACCAGCATGGGCCTGCGCGGCTACGACCACCTGATGACCGACCTCTCCCCGGCCGGGCACGCCGAGCGGGCCGACCTCGACCGCGCGACGCTGCGCGAGCTCGACGCCACGGCCGCCGCCGATCCGGTGGACGAGGTGACCCTGGCCGCGATGCGGGACCGGCTCGGGCTGCAGGTGGAACTGTTCGACGCCGGGGAGCACCTGGCCGACCTGAACGTGATCGCCTCACCCCTGCAGGGGCTGCGCGACGTCCTGGACCTGATGCCCACCGCGACCGCCGACGACTGGGCGAACATCGCCTCCCGGCTGGCCAAGGTGCCCGACGCCATCCGCGGCTACATCGCGTCGCTGCGCGAAGGCGCCGGACGGGGCCTGGCCCCCGCGCTGCTGCAGGTGACCGAGGGCATCAAGCAGGCCGAGGAGCTGGCCGACCCGGCGACCTCCTTCTTCGTCAGCTTCGCCGACGGGGCCGCCGTGGACGGCGTCCCGGCCTCGGGCGCCCTGGCCAAAGACCTGGCCCGGGCCGGCCGGGAGGCGGCCGCGGCCTACGGCGAGCTGGTCCGGTTCCTCAGCGACGAGCTGGCCGGCCGGGCCCGGCGCGAGGACGCCGTCGGGCGGGAGCGCTACGCCCGCTGGTCGCGCTACTTCGTCGGCGCGGCGGTGGACCTCGACGAGACCTACGAGTGGGGCCTGGAAGAACTCCAGCGGATGACGGACGAGCAGGACGCCATCATGGCCGAGATCGCCGGTCCGGGAGCCACCATCGCCGACGCGATCGCGGTGCTGGACGCCGACCCGGCCCGCAAGCTGCACGGCAAGGAGGCCCTGCAGCAGTGGATGCAGTCCACCTCAGACGAGGCGATCGCCGCGCTGAACGGCGTCCACTTCGACATCCCCGAGCCGATCCGCACCCTGGAGTGCCGGATCGCACCGACCGAGAACGGCGGCATCTACTACACCGGCCCGAGCGACGACTTCACCCGGCCCGGCCGGATGTGGTGGTCGGTGCCGCCGGGCGTGACCGAGTTCGACACCTGGCGGGAGAAGACCACCGTCTACCACGAGGGCGTCCCAGGCCATCACCTGCAGGTGGCCCAGCAGGTGCTGGTGCGCGACCAGTTGAACAGCTGGCGGCGGCTGGTGCTGTGGACCTCCGGCCACGGCGAGGGTTGGGCGCTGTACGCCGAGCGGCTGATGGAGGAGTTCGGCTTCATGGACGACCCGGGTGACCGGCTCGGGCTGCTGGACGGCCAGCGGATGCGGGCCGCCCGCGTGGTGCTCGACATCGGCGTCCACCTGGGCAAGCCGGCCCCGCAGCGCTGGGGCGGCGGCATCTGGGACGCGGAGAAGGCGTGGGAGCTGCTGCGCGCCAACGCCAACATGGACGAGGCCTTCCTGCGCTTCGAACTCAACCGCTACCTCGGCTGGCCGGGACAGGCGCCGTCCTACAAGGTCGGCCAGCGGCTGTGGGAGCAGGCGCGCGCCTCGGCGGCGGACGCGGCCAGGGCCCGCGGCGAGGAGTTCAGCCTGAAGGACTTCCACTCCAAGGCGCTGAACCTCGGCTCGGTGCCGCTGTCGATCCTGCCCGACGCGCTGCGCTGAGCACGGCCCGGATCAGTCGGCCTGGCGGACCGCCAGGGCGACGTCCGGGGTGTCGGTGAAGATCGCGTCCACCCCGTAGCGGAACATCCGGCGCAGCACCCGCTCGCCGTTGACCACCCAGGGCCGCACCGCGACGCCCGCCTTGTGCGCCTTCCTCACGAAGACGGGACCGAACACGCCGGCCACCGGCGGGTGGATCGCGGTCACCCCGAGGGTGCGGGCGTAGCGCCACGGCCGGAACAGCGGGTCGTTGTAGATCGCGGCGAGCTCGAGCTCGGGGGCGAGCGTCTGCAGCCGGCGCACCGAGTAGTGGTTGAACGAGGAGAGCACCACGCGGGACTCGAGCTCGAAGGCCGCCACCGCGGCGAGCACCTTCTCCTCCAGGCCCGGGTAGTCGACCACCGAGTTCTTCAACTCGATGTTCACCGTCATCCCGGTCGGGGCCACCACCTCGAGCACGTCGGTGAGGGTGGGGATCTGCACTCCCCGGTAGTCCTCGTGACCGGCGCTGGCGTCGAGGGACCGAAGGTGCGCCAGGGTGTGGTCGACCACCCGGCCACGGCCGTTGGTGGTGCGTTCCAGGGTTTCGTCGTGGATCACGACCAGCGTCCCGTCCGCGCTGAGCTGGACGTCGAACTCGACCCCTTCGGCACCCTGGGTGACGGCGAGCTGGAAGGCCGGCACGGTGTTCTCGGGGGCGTAGCGGCTGGCGCCGCGATGCGCCCAGACCTGGGTCATCGCGCTCTCCTTGTTCTCGGGTTCTCCCTGCAGCCTAGCCAGCCTCCGGACAGCCTCCGGCCTGGCCGGTTGGGATAGGTTGAGCGCCATGGAGCCGGACCCGATCGTGCTGACCCTCGTGGTGGTGCCGGGACCGGACGATCCCGCCGCCGCCGGCTTCCTGGCCGGGCTCGGGACCGACGATCGGGTGCAGGTCGTGGTCTGTGCCGACCGGGCCTCCGGCCTGGCGCAGGCCACCGGGGCGTGGGTCGGCTTCACCGACGGTGACGACCGCCCCGGCCCGGGCTACCTGACCGAGCTCGTCGGGTTCCTCACCTCCCCCGCGGCCGAGACGGCGACCGCGGTCGCCACCAACGCCCGGCCGCTGCCGGGACCCGGAACACCGCCGCAGAACCGGTGGGCCCGCCCGGAGCGGTTCGGCGCGGGACCCGAGGTCGTCCGGTTCACCGAGCGGCCGGACTGCTTCCAGTGGCACGGCGAGTCTTTCGTGGTGCGGCGCGCAGACCTGACCGGGGACGGCCCGGTCGACCTGGAGACCCCGATCGGTCCCGCGCTCGCCCTGGCCCGGGTACTGCTGGGCGCCGCGGACCCGGCGCTCGCCCTGCTCCCGGCGGCCGAGTACCACTACCACCGCCGGACGCTGCCACGCTCGAGCGTGGACCCGCCGATCGCCAGCCCCGACCAGTACGACGCCCACTTCGGCGCGATCGCCGAGGTCGTCGCCCTGGCCGCCGCGGTCGGCCCGGTCCCCGGCTGGCTGCAGCGGCTGGTGCTGCATGAGCTGGCGACCTACTTCTGGCTGGACCAGCGGCCCAACAGCCCGCTGGCGAACCTGACTCCGGCCGAGGGAGACCGCCTGCTGGGCTGGTCGCGACGCCTGCTGCGCGACGTCGACGCGGCGACCATCGACGCGACCGCCGCCGACGGTGTGAAGGCCGACATCCGGGCCGCCTGGCACGGCCTGACGGGCCGGCTCGCGCTGCCCGACGCCGTGACGGTGCGCCGGGTCGACGAGCGGCAGCGGCTCGCCCAGCTGCGCTTCCACCACCTCGGTCCCGACCCGGTGACGGCCTACCTCGTTGACGGCCGGGCGGTGGAGCCGGCCTTCAGCAAGCGGCGCGGGGTGACCTTCTTCGGCCGGGCGCTGGTCAGCGAGACGATCGCATGGCTGCCCGTCGGCACCGAGATGCAGGTGCGCTTCGGCGAGCACGTCTGCCAGGTCCGACTGCGCGGTGGCCCGAAGCCGAAGCCGGCCCGGACCGAACGGCGCGGGACGGACCTACGGGCACGGCTCGGCCGGCTCAAGCGGGCGCTTCGGCAGCGGCTGGACGCCGTCCCTACCACCGCTGACCAGCGGCTGCTGTGGTGGGCCGACCCGAGCCGGGGTGGACGCCGGTACGCCGGCGCCTGGCTGTTGATCGACCGCGACATCGAGGCGCACGACAATGCCGAGCACCTCTACCGCCATCTCGCCGCGCACCACCCCGAGATCAACTCCTGGTTCGTGCTCGACCGCGGCTCGCCGGACTGGCCCCGGCTGACGAAGGAGGGCTTCCGGCTGATCGAGCACGGCTCGAGCGCCCACACCATCGCGCTGCTGAACTGCGAGCAGCTGATCTCGTCCCAGGTCGACAGCTACGTGGTCAACCCGCCGGTCCTGCAGCGGCTGGGCCGGGAGCGGAGGTGGCAGTACCACTTCCTGCAGCACGGGGTCACGATGCACGACCTGTCCCGCTGGCTCAACCCGAAGACGATGACCTCGCTGGTGACCACCACCGACGCCGAGTACGAGGCCTTCATCGCCGACGACGGCAACTACGTGGTCAGCCCGCACGAGGCGATCCTGACCGGGATGCCGCGCCACGACGAGCTGCTCCGGAAGGCGGCGGCGGTGGCCCGCGACGAGCGCCGCCTGCTGGTGTTCATGCCGACCTGGCGGCGCCAACTGGTGAGCTACGTCGGGACGGGCAACCGGCTGGAACTGCGGCCCGAGTTCTGGCAGAGCGGGTTCGCGGCGGCCTGGTTCGGCCTGATCAACTCCGAGGCGGCCGCCGCTGCGGCCCGCGCGGCCGGGCTCGAGGTGGTCCTGATGGCGCACCCGAACCTGGCGCCCTTCCTCGACCGGCCCTCGGTGGCCGGGCACGTCCGAATCGCCACCTACGCCGACACCGACATCCAGGACGTGCTGGCCCGGGCGGCGCTGGTCGTCACCGACTACTCCTCGCTGGCCTTCGAGGCGGCGCTGATCGACCGGCCGGTGCTGTACTACCAGTTCGACCGGGCCGAGTTCTTCGGCGGCAGCGGCTACCGTCCGGGGTACTTCGACTACGGACGCGACGGGTTCGGCCCGGTCGCGACCACCTTGGCGGACGCCGAGCAGGAGCTGGCCGCGCTGGTGGCCGCCGGCCCGGACCCGCAGGAGCCCTACGCCTCCCGGATCGCCGCCACCTTCACCCGACGCGACGGCCGCGCCTGCGAGCGGGTGGTGCAGGCCATCCTCAACCGGCGCCGGCCCTGGGGCAGCTGGACCCAGGCCTGAGCACCGCGCCAGCTCCGGGCAGCCCGCCGGCCCGGACGGGAGGACCGTCCGGGCCGGCTGCTTCCTCGTTCTAGAAGATCCGGTTGACGATCGACGCCGGGGCCTCCAGCAGCGCCTCGATCTCGTCGTCCAGCTTCACCAGGGTGATCGACGCACCGGCCATCTCCAGGCTGGTGCAGTACTCGCCGACATAGCTGCGCGCGATGGTGATGCCCTGCTCCTGCAACTTCTTGGCCGCGATGCCGTACAGCAGGTAGAGCTCGCTGATCGGCGTCCCGCCCAGGCCGTTGACCATCAGGGCCACCCGGTCGCCGCTGGAGAACGGCAGGTCGGGAACGATGGCGCCGAGCAGTTCGT
>JAEZHJ010000198.1 GCA_023436925.1 Actinomycetes bacterium | reverse complement strand
TGAGGTCGACGACGTTCTCCCGGATCTTGTCGAACACCACGACCGTGTCGTAGAGCGAGTAGCCCAGGATCGTCAGGACGCCGATCATCGTCGCCGGGGTCACCGAGAAGCCGACGATGGCGTAGATACCGATCGTGACCAGCAGGTCGTGCAGCAGCGCGACGATGGCCGCGATCGACATCTTGAAGTCGCGGAAGTAGCCCCAGATCAGCAGCATGACCAGGGCCAGGAACACCGCCAGCGCGGTCAGTGCCTGCTGTGTGATCTGCTGGCCCCACGAGGCGCCGATCAGCGAGTAGGCGACGTCGTCGATCGTGATCCCGAGCTGGTCGGCGATCGCCTGCTTGACCTGGGAGACCTCGTCGACGTTCAGCGACCGGGTCTGCACCCGGACGGTGTTGTCGCCGACGGTGGTGACCGTCAACTCGTCGTTGTCGGGCAGACCGAGCTTCTCGACCGCGCCGCGGACCTCGTCCACGGTCTGCGCGGTGACCTGGGTGGGCGCCTGGAAGTCGGCACCGCCCTTGAACTCGATGCCGAGGTTCAGCCCCCGCACCGCGAGGCCGAGGATGCAGATCGCCAGGACGACGGCCGTGGCGATGTACCAGGTCTTGCGCCGGCCGACGAAGTCGAAGGAGAGGTCACCGGTGTAGAGCCGGTGCGCGAAACCGTTCCCGCGGGCCATCAGTGTGCCTCCCCCGCCATCGCCGGGCGTCGTCGCTTGCCGTTGTGCAGGGGCGGGTTGGTCGCGCCGAGGTGCTCTGCCTCGAAGCCGGAGAACCGGTGACCGCCACCGAAGAACTTGGTCTTGCCCAAGAGGGTCACCAGCGGCTTGGTGAAGAAGAACACGATCGCGATGTCGATCAGGGTGGTCAGGCCGAGGGTGAAGGCGAAGCCCTTGACAGCGCCGATCGCCAGGACGAACAGCACGACAGCCGAGAGCAGCGAGACCGAGTCGGCGACCAGGATGGTCTTGCGGGACCTCTCCCAGCCGGTCTCGATGGCCGTCTTCAGGCTGCGGCCCTCGCGTACCTCGTCACGGATCCGTTCGAAGTAGATGATGAACGAGTCCGCGGTGACGCCGATCGCCATGATCGCGCCCGCGATGCCGGGCAGGTTCAGCGCGAAGCCCATCCCCTGGCCCAGCAGCACCATCATCACGTAGGTGATGGCGGCGGCGATCACCAGCGAGGCCACCACGACGATGGCCAGCGCGCGGTAGTACAGCAGGCTGTACAGCACCACCAGCGCGAGGCCGATCAGGCCCGCGACGATGCCGGCCTGGAGTTGCTCCCCGCCGAGCTTGGCCGAGACGTTGTCCACGCTGGAGACGTCGAAGGACAGCGGCAGCGCGCCGTAGGTGAGCACATTGGCCAGCGACGTGGCCGAGGCCTGGGTGAAGGAGCCGGAGATCTCGGCCCGGCCGCCCGGGATCGGGTTCTCGACGCTGGGGGCGGAGATCACGTCGTCGTCCAGCACGATGGCGAACTGGTCCATCGGCGGCGACTGGGTCGACAGGTGGCTGGTGACGGTGGTGAAGTCCTTGGCGCCCTGCTCGTTGAACTCCAGCGCGACGACCCACGACACCGAGGCCTGGGGCACCGAGGCGTAGGCACGGGTGACCTGGTCGCCGCGGATCAGCGCCGGGCCGAGCAGGTACTTGTAGGTGTTGGTCTCGTCGCAGCCGATCAGCGGCTGGTCGACCACCGACGGCGTGGGCGACTCCTCGCCGCAGGTGTAGGCCTCGAACTCGTCGGTGTCGCGCTGGCTCGGCTCCCACTCCAGGAGTTCGTCCAGGGTCGGCGCCGGCGAGGCCGGGACGGTCGGACGCGGGCTGGGCACCGGGGTCGGCAACTGCGGCAGCGGCCGGCGGTTCGTCTCCGACGGGGAGGCCGACGGCTCAGCCGGCGCTGCGGTCTCCTCTCCGGGGTCGCCTTCCTCACCGGGCGGGGTTGCCGCCGGCGCGGTGTCGACCGCGAAGACCTTGCGGAAGTACAGCTGGGCGGTCTGGCCGACCATCTCGACCAGCTCATCGGCCTGGACGTTGGGCACCGACACCACGATCTGGCGGTCGCCGGAGGTGGTGACCTCGGTCTCGCCGACGCCCATCGCGTCGACGCGCTGCTGGATGATGGTCCGGGCCAACTCGAGGCTGGTCGGATCGACGCTGCCCTCACCGGTCACATTGGACGCGGTCAGCGTGATGGTGGTGCCACCGCGCAGGTCAAGGCCCAGCTTCGGGGTGTAGACCCCCGAGAACCCCATGATCGCGTAGAGGGCGACCACCACCGCACCGAACACCACGAGGGTGCGGACCGGGCGGCCATGCTTCCTACTTGTCGTTGCCACGTTCTTTCCCAGTTCTAGCGCGCCGGCCGGACGGTCAGTTCTTGCGGTCTTCCTCGGTCTCGGTGACCGGCGGGGTGGGATCGAAGGTCAGCGAGTCGGCGGTCTGCGACTCGATCTGGTCCGGCTCCACGGCCGACTCGAGCTCGGCGGCGTCGGCGTCGGTGTCGGCGTCGACGTACTCGAACTCGTCCTCGATGGGCTGGGTCGACAGCGCCCGCTTGTCGATGGTGATCTCGACGCCGGGGGCGATCTCGAGGATCGCCTGCTTCTCACCGATGTGGCTGATCGTGCCGATGATGCCCGAGATGGTCATCACCCGGGAGCCCGCCTGCATCGCCGCGAGCGCCTCCTGCTGCTCCTTGGCTCGCTTCTTCTGCGGCCGGATCAGCAGGAAGTAGAAGGCGCCGCCCATCAGGGCGACCATCAACAGGGTGGACCATTCCATCGTGGATTCCTCACAGTTGCACAGCTTGGTGGAGCAGCCATCGGCCACCGTCGCAGTAGCCTAGCGCCGCGAGTCGGGTTTTCCGTATTCGGCAGGCCGGTTCAGGCGGGCGCCTGGCCCGAGAACAGGTCCGGCGGACCCTGCGGCGGAGTCAGCCCCAGGTGCACCCAGGCCCGCGGCGTGGCCACCCGTCCGCGCGGTGTCCGGGCCAGGAAGCCCTGCCTCACCAGGAACGGTTCGGCCACCTCTTCGACGGTCTCGGCCTCCTCGGCCACGGCCATCGCCAGCGTGGAGATTCCCACCGGCCCGCCGCCGAAGCGCCGGCACAGGGCGT
>JAEZHJ010000153.1 GCA_023436925.1 Actinomycetes bacterium | reverse complement strand
CGGGTGATGTCGGCGGTGTAGAGCGAGTCGACCTCGACCCCGGCGTCCAGCAGCAGCAGGTCGCCGGGCCGCAGGTCGCCGTCGTTGCGGATCCAGTGCAGCGTGGTGGCGTGCTCGCCGCCGGCGGCGATCGTGTCGTAGCCCACGGCGTTGCCGTGGTGGCGGGCGTGGAGGCCGAAGATGCCCTCCACCCAGCGCTCGCCGCGGCCACGCCGGACGGCCTCCGGCAGGTCGGCGACGACCGCCTCGAACCCCTCGGCGGTCAGCCGGCAGGCCTCGCGCAGCTCATCCAGCTCGAACTCGTCCTTGGTGAGCCGCAGCTCGCTGAGCGCGATGCTCAGCTCGTTGTCGCCGGAGATCGCGGTGGCGCCGGCCACCCCGACCTGGCCGCGCAGCCCGTCCACCTTCTCGGTGAGCGCCTCGTCGGCCTCCCGGACGATCCGAAGCGAGGTCGCCTGCAGGCTCTTCTCCAAAGCCGCGTCGAGTTCGCTGATCGGGGCGACGTCCAGCCCGGTCATCGCCGCCATCTCGGCCAGCGACTCCCGCTGGCCCACCCACATCTCGCCGTAGCGGGCGTCGGCGTAGAACTCCGGGTCGGTCCTGGGTGCGCGCGGCTTGAAGTAGAGCACGGCGCTGTGACCGGTGTCGGTCGGCTCCAGGACGAGGACGGCGTCCGGCTCCCGGTCGCTGCCCAGACCGCTGAGGTGGGCGAAGGCCGAGTGGGCCCGGTAGCGGAAGTCGGTGTCGTTGGAGCGCACCTTGAAACCTCCGGCCGGGATGACCAGCCGCTCACCGGGGAACATCGCGCTGATCGCGTCCCGCCGGGCCTGCGTCCACGACGCCGCCGGCAGCGGCTCGGGCAGCTCCTCGGGGTAGGGCGCCCAGCCCTGCGGGATGAACTCCCGGAACGCCTCGGAGAACGGCGTCTGGCGGTTGGGGAGTTCGATCGGGGCGTCGGCAGCGGGCTGTTCGGTCATGGTTCGATCCTAGATCAGCGGTCCGCGCCGGGCAGGCCCGGCGAGGCGGCGGCCACGCCCGTCCCCGGCGCGCAGCGAACCGGCCACGACAGGTAGTCTCAGACCCGACGAGGAGGAGAACCGATGAGGGCTGCGCCCACCGACCAGCGTGGATTGCTCGACCTGCAGGCGCTGGACACTGCCATCGCCCAGCTCGAACACCGCCGGGCCTCGCTGCCCGAGCACGCCCGGATCGCCGAGGGGCACAAGGCCAGGGCCGCGCTGGGGGAGGCGATCGTGGCGGCCTCGACCGCCGTGGCCGACCTGGAGCTCGACGTGGCGAAGGCGGAGTCCGACCTGGTCCCGGTCCGGGAGCGCCAGGCCCGCGACCAGCAGCGGCTGGACAGCGGCGCGGTCACCGACGGCAAGCAGCTGACCGCACTGATCGACGAGATCGAGCACCTGAAGCGGCGGATCTCCGACCTGGAGGACATCCAGCTCGAAGTGATGGAGAACCTCGAGGCCGCGACCGCCGAGCACACCCGGCTGGTCACCGAACGCGGCGAGGTGGAGAGCTCGCTGCGCGCCCTGATCGCCGCCCGCGACGAGCAGCTCGCCGAGATCGACGCCGACCTCGCCCAGCAGCGGGCCGCCCGCGAGCGGGTCGCGGCAGGCCTGCCGGAGGACCTGGTCGGGCTCTACCGCCGGATCGCCGACCGCAACGGCGGGACGGGCGTCGGCCTGCTGCAGGGCCGTCGCTGCAGCGGCTGCCAGCTGGAGGCGACGCAGACCGCGCTCGCGGCCTACCTGGCCGCCCCCGCCGAAGAGGTGCTGCGCTGCGAGGAGTGCGACCGGATCCTGGTCCGGCAGGCGGAGGGCTGATGCCCCGTCAGGTGCCGCGCACGCCGGTCGGTGACGGCCGACCTGCCCGGAGGTAGCCGGTGCCCACCCGCGAGATCCGGCTCCAGCCGCCGCAACCGCCGACCCTGCGGGCCGCGCTGCGCCGGCTGCGCCGCGAGTTGCGCATCCCGGCCGAGTACCCGGCCGCGGCGCTGGCCGAGGCCGAGCAGGCGGCGGCCCGTGTGCCCCGGCCCGACCGTGACCTGACAGACATCGACTTCCTGACCATTGACCCGCCCGGTTCGACCGACCTGGACCAGGCGATGCACCTGTCCCGGCAGGGCTCGGGCTACCTGGTGCGCTACGCGATCGCCGACGTCGCGTCCTTCGTCGTCCCCGGCGGGGAACTGGACGCCGAGACCCGGCTGCGCGGCCAGACCTTCTACGCCCCCGACCAGCGCACCCCGCTGCACCCGGCGGTGCTGTCGGAGGGCGCGGCCAGCCTGCTGCCCGGACAGGACAGGCCGGCGGTGGTCTGGGAGCTCTGGCTGGACGCCGACGGCGAACTCACCGACGTCCGGGTGGGACGGGCGGTCGTCCGCAGCCGCCGACAGCTCGACTATCCCGGCGTGCAGCAGGCGCTGGATGCCGGCACCGAGGACGAGCAGCTGTTGCTGCTGCGCGAGATCGGCATCCTGCGGCTGCAGCTGGAGGCTGCCCGCCACGGCGTGAGCCTGGGGGTGCCGGCCCAGGAGGTGGTCACCGACGGCGGCCGGTGGCGGCTCACCTTCCGCAGCCTGCTGCCGGTGGAGAGCTGGAACGCCGAACTCTCGCTGGCCACCGGAATGGCCGCGGCCAGGCTCATGCTCGAGGGCGGGACCGGGATCCTGCGCACCCTCCCCCCGGCGGAGAAGGCGGGGATCGCCC
>JAEZHJ010000138.1 GCA_023436925.1 Actinomycetes bacterium | reverse complement strand
GCGCCGGCTGCTCGGCCGCGGCCGCCGGGCCGCCCTGGCGTTGTCCCGCCGCCTCACCCGGCGCACCTGAGGACGAGGCTGCGGCTGCGCCTCCTCCACCGGTGAGACCCGCGCCGCCGTGGTGGTCAGCCCGCGCCGGCCAGGCTGAGCGCCCGCTGAAGCAGGACGGCTGCCCGGGCATCGAAGGAGTGCCCGGCGCGGATCCGCTCGGCGACCTCCCGCCGCCGGGCGGCCGACGGCCACACCAGGTCGGGGTCAGCCGAAAGCAGGTCACCGACCTGCCCTGCGGAGTCGCAGGTCACCACGCAGCCCTCGAACAGGTCCATCCCCTCGACCGGGTCGCTGAGCACCCGGGCCCCCGAGGCGACCGCGTCGAAGAGCCGGTTGGACAGGAAGCCGGTCCGGCGCATGTCGGCCCAGTGGTCGTTCAGCACGATGCCCGCCCCGGCGTAATGGGCGCCGACCTCGGCGTTCGGCACCGACCGCGCCACCACCCTGGCGGCGTGCGGGGTGTCCTCCCAGCCGGTGCCGTAGAGCCGGACGTCGGCCCCGGCCTGGACCGCCCAGTCGACGACCGGACGGGTGGCGCCCCGGCGGGCGTTGCCGATGAAGACCACCGGCTCAGGCTCGGTGAACGTCCGGTCCGGCCCGAACAGGTTCCGGTCGGTGCACTGCAGCAGCGGCTCGACCGGGACCCCCCACTGCGCCGAGCGCTCAGCCGCCCAGCGCGGGGAGGCGGCGAACACGGCGTCGTAACCGGCCGCCTCGGCGGCGCTCACCTCGTCGGGGTGCGAGATCACCCACAACAGGTTCACCGCGCCCGGCGTCGGGTCGACCTGCTCCAGGCCCCGCAGGGTCACGACCACGTCGTCCTCGGCGCGGGAGGCACGGCCACGGGTGTCGCGGCGGTCGATGACCACGCGCTGGCCCCGGCGCCGCAGCGCCGCCGCCAGCGAGTTGGCGAAGTGGGTGTCGCCCCACAGGTCACCCCAGCGGCCCGGGGTGGCGGCGGTGTCGATCGCCCAGCTCAGCCCGGGCGGGGCGTCGCCGTCCGGCCTCGAGCGGGTCTGGCGGCGGACCGCCCCCGTCCGCCGGGCCAGCCGGGTCACGAGCTCTCCCAGCCCCGGGCTCACCAGGACCGCCCCCGTCGCCTCACCCGGTCATGCTAACGGGCAGGATTGCGGCGCTCGCTACCATCAGGGCGTGGATCCCGTGCCGACCCCGAATCCGACCGGCGGCGAGCCCGCGCCGTCGGCCGAACCCCGACCGGTGCGGGACGACCCGCCGGGTCCGCGCCGGACCCGCCGGCGCCGCTGGCCCTGGCTGGTGGTCGCGGTCGTGCTGGTCGCGATCCTCGGCCTGGGCGGCTGGCTGGCCGCCAGGGTGCTCACCGTCCGGGATGACCTGACGGCGGCGCGGGGCGCCGTCGCCGGGCTCGGCGACAGTGAGGACCCCCGCCGGGCGGTCGACACCATCGCCGCCCATGCCCGGTCGGCGGTCGCCGCCGCCGACGACCCGGTCTGGCGGGCCGCCGAACACCTGCCGTGGGTCGGCGACAACCTCAGGGCCGTCCGGCTGTCCAGCGAGGCGCTGGACGCCCTCACCACCGGCCTGGCGGTCCCCGTCCTGGACTCCCTCGACACCGGCGGCGACGGGCCCGTGCTGGGCCGGGTGCTGCCCCTGCTCAGCCAGGCCTCGGGACGGGTCAGTGAGCTCAACGCCGCCGTCGAGGCGGTCCGGGGCGACCCCGACCTGGTCGGCGAGGTCCGCGCCGGGGTGGACCAGGTGGGTGACGTCCTGGCCGCCGCCGACCCCGTCCTGTCGACCCTGCCCGCAATGCTGGGCGCCGACGGCGTCCGCAACTACCTGATGGTCGCCCAGAGCAATGCCGAGGTGCTGGCCCTGGGCGGCAGCGCCGCCTCGCAGACCCTGCTCCGGTTCGACGAGGGCAAGGTGGAGATCGTCAAGCAGGCCGACAGCGGCGACTACCAATGGGGGGTGCCGGCCGATGTCGAGATCGACCAGTCGGCGATCGACCTGTACAACGAGTACCTGATCAACAACGTCAACACCAGCGTCGGACGACCGGACTGGCCGACCGCCGCCCGCACCATCTCGGCGCTGTGGCAGCGTGACATCGACGACACCCCGATCGACGGCCTGCTCTCGGTCGACCCGCTGGCCCTGGCCCGGGTGATGAAGGCCACCGGCCCGGTCACCGTGGACGACCGCACGCTCACCAGCGAGAACATCGTCGAGTTCGTGCTCAGCGAGGTGTACACCCTGGCCGACCCCGGCGAGATCGGCGAAACCTCCGACGAGGTCTTCAAGCAGGTCGCGATCGCGGTCTTCGACCGGCTCGCCAAGGGCGACTTCGACCCGGTCGTGCTGCTCGGCGCCGTGGAGCAGAGCATCGACACCGGCAGCCTGATGTTCTACAGCACGGATCCCGCCCTGCAGGAGCGGATCGCCGGGCTGCGGATCGCGGGGATCCTGCCCACCACCAACGACGAGTCGACCACGATCGGCGTCTACTACCGCGATGCCTCACTCGGCTCGAAGAAGGACTACTACCTGCACTCCGACACCGAGGTCGTCTCGCGCTGCACGACCGACGGCGGAATGGAGTACACCGTCAGCGTCACCCTCTGGCTCGACCTGACCCGCAAGCAGGCCGAGAAGCTCCCCCGCTATGTCACCGGCGGCGACCTGGCCGACAAGACCTTCCGGACCCAGGTGTTCATCTACGGCCCGCCCGGGACCACGGTCACCGGCGCGGAACGGGACAAGGACCTGACCTGGAACTGGCGCCCGCTCGACCTGACCGACCTCGGCCGGCCCACCCCGTCCTTCATGACCATCAACCCGCTGGGGGGCAAGAAGGTGACGGTCTCGGTGACCTTCGCCGGGCCGCCCGCGCACTACGGGCCGCTCGAGGTTCGCACCACCCCGATCGTGAACCCGACCACGGTGACGGTGGACGAGCAGGCCTGCACCCGTTGACGGTCTCGCGGCCGCACCCGGCGGCGGGGCCCCGGCCGGGTCGGGGCTAGGTTGTTGCCCATGCCAGGCTTCCGTCCGTTCCGCGCGCTGCGCTACGCCCCCGGTACCGACCTGCAGGCGGTCATCGCCCCGCCCTACGACGTGCTCTCCGACGCGGACGTGGACGCCCTGGCGGACAGCCACGAGCACAACATCGTCCACGTCGA
>JAEZHJ010000100.1 GCA_023436925.1 Actinomycetes bacterium | reverse complement strand
ACGGCCAGTCGCGGCCGACGTGCTCGGCCCCCTCGGCGTGGAAGACCGCGAAGTCGAGGTCCGACCACTCGTCACGCCGTCCGGCGGCGGCGGTGGCCGCCGAGCCGAACCAGGCGAAGCTGGTCACCCCGGCAGTCGCCAGGACGGCGGCCGCGAGGGCGTCGCGATGGGTCTGCAGGTCCATTGCGCCATCGTGTCAAAGGACGGGCCACCGTGCCGGTTGCCCCGCTGCGGCGCTCAGCCGACCGCGGACGTCTCCCGCTCGGGCCGGGCGGCCGGGTCGTCGGTGATCGGCCGGCCGCTGACCAGGAGAAGGGCAACTGCCGCGGCGAACAGCGCCGTGCCGACCATGTGGACCGCGACCAGGGCAGGGGGGTTGCCCAGGAAGTACTGGGTGTAGCCGATGACGCCCTGCAGGGCCGAGACGGCGAGCACCAGCCACGCCGGCCGGCGCAGCGCCGGGACGCCGCGCGCCGTCCACAGCAGCGCCGCCAGGACGATCAGGGTGACCCACACGCTGCCGGCGTGGATCTTGGCCACGAGTTCCAGGTCCAGGCCGTTGCGCTCCGCGCCGCCGTCGCCGCTGTTGGGCCCTGCCCCGGTCACGACGGTCCCCAGCACGACGACCACCATGCCCAGCGCGAAGACCGCCCTGGCCAGCCGGCCGGGCAGCGCGGGGACGGGCTCGGCCGACCCGCCCGAGCTGCGGTGGAGCAGGACAACGCAGACGATGATGATCGCCACCGAGGCCAGCAGGTGGAGCGAGACGACCCACGGATTGAGCTGGGCCAGCACCGAGATCCCGCCGATCACAGCCTGGGCCGGAACCCCGATCGCGGCCCAGAAGGCCAGCCGGCGGAGGTCTCGGCGCGGCCGTCCTTGCTCGTCGCGGGCCCGCCACGCGGCGACGAAGGTGGCCACCGCCACGGCGATCAGCACGAACGTCAGCAGCCGGTTGCCGAACTCGATGAGGCCGTGCGCCCCCGCCTCAGGGTGGGGGACGTACGACCCGGGCTCGCACTGCGGCCAGGTGCTGCAGCCCAGCCCGGAGCCGGTGACCCGCACCAGGCCGCCGGTCAGCACCAGGCCCATGTTGGCCACCAGGGAGGCGATCGCCCAGCGCCGCAGGGCGGCGGGGGAACTCACGAGGTCCATCGGAACACCTTCCGGGCCAGCGCCAGGCCCACGATGACCCAACCGGTGAGCACGGCCAGCGGCAGCGGGTCGGTACCGCCGAGGGTCCAGGTGCGCAGGCTGTCGGCCAGCGCGGTGGTGGGGAGCAGGGCTACCGCAGGCTGCGCCCAGTCGGGGAAGCCGGCCGGCGGCAGGATGACGCCCAGCACGGCCCCGGCGAGGTAGATCAGGTTGGCCAGCGCGAGGGTCAGCTCGGCGCTCGCCGTGCCCGCCAGGGCGAGCGCCAGCGCCGAGAAGGCCAGCAGAGCGAGCGGCACCGCCGCGAGCAGGACCAGGGTCTGGCCGAGGCTGGGACGCGGTGCCCAGCCGGTGAGGAAGGCGACCGTCGCCAGGACTGCCCCCTGGCCGAGGGCAAGGACGGCGAAGGCCACTGCCTTGCCGGCCAGCAGGTCGACCCGGCGCAGGGGAGTGGCGGCCAGCCGCTCCAGGACGCCGTAACGCCGCTCGAAGGCGGTCGTGACGGCCAGCGAGGTGAAGCCCGTCGACCACAGCCCGAGGGCGAGCACGGAGGCGAGGAACGGCTCGCGGGCGATGCCGAACCGGGAGCCGGCGACCGCCTGCCCGATCATCAGGGCAACCGGGATCACCAGGGCCAGCAGCAGCTGCTCGCCGTTGCGAGCGACGAGCCGGGCCTCCATCAGCGCGTGCCGCAGCACTCGCCGCGGCCGGGCAGCGGCACCGGTGGCCGGGGTCAGGTCGAGGGTGGTCATGCCGCCCCCGGTGGGCTGGTCAGGGTGAGGAAGAGCTCCTCCAGGGTGCCCTTGGAGGTGAGCTCGGCGACCGTGCCGCTGGCGACCAGCCGTCCGGCGTCGAGCAGGTGGACCCGGTCGGCGAGGTGCTCGGCCTCGTCCATGGCGTGGGTGGTGAGCAGCACCGCGACACCCGCCGCACGCAGTCGCCCGACCAGCGCCCAGACGGTGCGCCGGGCGTGCGGGTCGAGCCCTGCGGTCGGTTCGTCGAGGAAGATCAGCCCGGGCCGTCCGATCACCGCGCCGGCGAGGTTGACCAGCTGCTGCTGGCCGCCGGAGAGCCGCCGATAGGGGGTCTGGGCGAAGCCGCCGATGCCGAGTTCGTCGATCAGGGCTGCGACGGGCAGAGGGTCGGCGTAGAGGCCGGCCAGATACTCCAGCAGCTCCTGCGGCCGGACCGCCGACCAGGCACCGGTCGCCTGGGGCATCAGCCCGATCCGGTCGTTGGCGCCCGGACTCCCGGCGCGGGCCCCCAGCACCTCGATGTCGCCTGCGGCAGGCTGCAGCAGGCCGGTGCAGCAGCGGACCAAGGTGGTCTTGCCGGCGCCGTTGGGTCCCAGGACGGCGGTGACCGAGCCGGCCGCAGCGGTCAGCGAGAGGTCGTCCAGCACCGTCCGGCCGCCGAGCCGCACGCTCACCGAGCGGACGCTGAGAGCTGTCGGGTCGGCCACGTCGGTCAGTCTATTCACATCGCCGGGCGGCCCGGGACGCGGAACGGCCGGCCCCCGAAGGAGGCCGGCCGTTCGCGGTCAGTCGGGCTGGATCAGCCCTGCTTGGGGGAGGCGATGGCCTCCTCCGTCGTCGGGGCGAGCTCCGGCCCCGGGTTGGTGTCGAGGGCGACGAAGTCGTCCTTGGTGAGCATCGGCTGGTCGATCCGCATCATGTAGAAGGACCGCCACACCATGTAGAGGCTCGCCGCACCGAAGATCACGGCCAGGACCGCGTTGATGCCCGGGTTGGCGATGATGATCGACAGCTCGATGGCCAGCATGCCGAACAGCGTGGTGAACTTGATGACCGGGTTCAGGGCCACCGAGGAGGTGTCCTTGAACGGGTCGCCCACGGTGTCGCCGACGATCGAGGCGTCGTGCAGGTCGGTGCCCTTGGCCTGCAGGTCGACCTCGACGATCTTCTTCGCGTTGTCCCAGGCGCCACCGGCGTTGGCCATGAAGATGGCCTGGTAGAGCCCGAAGACGGCGATCGAGATCAGGTAGCCGATGAAGAAGTACGGCTCCACGAAGGCGAAGGCCAAGGTGGCGAAGAAGATCCCCAGGAAGATGTTGAACATCCCCTTCTGGGCGTACTGGGTGCAGATCTCGACCACCTTGCGGGAGTCCTCCACCGAGGCCTTGTCCGAGGTCTCGAGGTTGATGTTCTGCTTGATGAACTCAACCGCGCGGAAGGAGCCCGTGGTGACGGCCTGGGTGGACGCACCGGTGAACCAGTAGATGACGGCACCACCGGTGATCAGGCCGAGCAGGAACGGCACGTGCAGCAGCGAGAGGTTCGCGATGCCCGTGGTGAGACCGTTGGTCAGGCCCATGATGATCGAGAAGATCATCGTGGTCGCGCCCACGGCCGCGGTGCCGATCAGAACCGGCTTGGCGGTCGCCTTGAAGGTGTTGCCGGCGCCGTCGTTGGCCTCGAGCAGGTACTTGGCCCGCTCGAAGTTCGGGGTGACGCCGAAGTTGGTCTTCAGGTCCTCCTCGATGCCGGGGATGGACTCGATCTGCGACAGCTCGTAGACGCTCTGCGCGTTGTCGGTGACCGGGCCGTAGGAGTCGACCGCGATGGTGACCGGGCCCATGCCGAGGAAGCCGAAGGCGACCAGGCCGAGGGCGAACACGCCCGGGGCGAGCATGATGCCGCCGGCAGCCATGTTGTTCGGGTCGATCGCCGGGATCATGGTCGAGACGCCGTAGGCGCAGGCCATCAGGGCGACGATCGCGACGCCCAGCCAGTAGGCGGAGAAGTTGCCCGCCACGAGGCCGGAGAGGATGTCGAGCGAGGCGCCACCCTCCTTGGCCGACTTCACGACCTCTTCGGTGTGCTTCGCCTTGACGCCGGTGAAGACCTTGACCAGCTCGGGGATGACCGCGCCGGCCAGGGTGCCGAAGGAGATGATCAGCGAGAGCTGCCACCACAGGTTGGTGTTGCCCTCGATGTTCGGGATCATGATCCAGGAGACCAGGAAGGTCAGCATGATGGAGACCGCCGAGGTGATCCAGACCAGCGAGGTCAGCGGGGTCTCGAACTCCATCTCGTCGGCGTTGCCGAACTTGGACTTGGCCCACACGCCGTTGCCCCAGTAGGACAGCGCCGAGGCGACCAGCATGATCGCGCGGATGAAGAAGATCCAGACCAGGAAGTTCGCCTGCAGGACGCCCTTGGCACCCTCCTCCATGCCGGCGCCGACGCCGAGCAGGATGAAGGTGATCAGCGCGACGCCGGTGACGCCGTAGGTCTCGAAGCCGTCAGCGGACGGGCCGACCGAGTCGCCGGCGTTGTCGCCGGTGCAGTCGGCGATGGTGCCCGGGTTGCGGGGGTCGTCCTCGCCGATCTTGAAGACGATCTTCATCAGGTCGGAGCCGATGTCGGCGATCTTGGTGAAGATGCCGCCCGCGATGCGCAGCGCGGAGGCGCCCAGGGACTCGCCGATGGCGAAGCCGAGGAAGCAGGCGGTCGCGATCTCCTTGGGCAGGAACATCATGATCGCGAGCATCATGATGAGCTCGGTCGAGATCAGCACCATGCCGACGCTCATGCCGGAGCGCAGCGGGATGTTGTGCACCGGGTAGGGCTTGCCCTCCAGCGCGGCGAAGGCGGTGCGGCTGTTGGCGAAGGTGTTCAGGCGGATGCCGTACCACGCGATGCCGTAGGAGCCGGCCATGCCGATGACCGCGAAGAGCAGGACGATGATCACCCGGCCCCAGCCGCCGGTGGTGTTCAGGAAGCCGAAGTACACGAAGATGACCGCGCCGATGAAGGCGAACAGCACCAGCAGGAACTTGCCCTGCTGCTTCAGGTAGGCCTTGCAGGTCTCGTAGATCAACTCGGAGACGTCCCGCATGGACTGGTGGACCGGCAGGTCCTGCAGCTTCATGTAGCTGTAGATGCCGAAGCCGAACCCGCCCAGGCAGATGATCAGGCCGACCAGCAGCAGGTACCAGCCGTTGATCGCGCCGAAGTTCACCGCATGCAGGTCGGGCAGCGGCAGGTCGAACTCGCTGACATGTCCGCCGGAGTGCGACGGCTCCTCACCGGTGCCGGCAGCCGTGCAGGCGGTGAGGGTCAGGGCGGCGAGCCCGAAGACAAGATAGAGGGCGGAACGCACCCGGTGCCGGGTGCGCTGGGGCGCTGGCTTGGAATCTCTCGATTCGGTTGTCACGATGTCGTCCTTCTGGCATGTTCATCTGCTTTTGGTTTCGTTGTGGCAGCCTGCCCCGCACTGATGCCGGCCGCCTAGGGCAGCCTACGACGGGCTGTCGTAGTTGTCACAAAAGCACCCCGTAGTGGATGCTCGGTTGAGCGTTGGTCAGAATAAGGACAGAATGGTGTTGTGAAAACGACTCCAGGTGCATCCCCCCCTGTGGGTGGCGAGGCGGTTGATCCCGCCCAGATCGAGTCGGACGCGTCGACCCGCTCCAGGGTCTCTCGCAGCATTCTCCAGTATGGTCCCTCGACTGCCAACGACCTAGCCAAACGGCTCAACCTCACCCCGGCGGCGGTCCGGCGCCACCTCACCGTCCTGATGAACATCGGCCACCTCACCTCGCGTGAGCAGCGCGTCTACGGGCCCCGCGGCCGCGGCCGCCCCGCCCGGGTGTTCGCGCTGACCGATGCCGGGCGCGCCGAGTTCTACCAGGCCTACGACCGACTGGCGGTCGACGCCCTGGGCTACCTGCAGCAGATCGGTGGCGAGCAGGCGGTGACCCGGTTCGCCGAGCAGTTCGCCGGCCAGGTCACGACCGGCTTCGACGAGATCGTCGGGGAATACCCGACCCCCGCCGAGGCGTTGGTCGAAGCACTGACCGCGAAAGGCTTTGTGGCCTCGCTGCAGCCGGTCCGCAGCGGAGTCCAGCTATGTCAGTACCATTGCCCGGTCGCTCACGTGGCGGCCGAGTTCCCAGAGTTGTGCGAGGCCGAGACCCGTGCCTTCGCGCAGATGCTGGACTCCCACGTCCAGCGACTGGCCACGATCGCCCACGGCGACGGGGTCTGCACCACGCACGTTCCGCACCCGGTGGTGCGGGCCACGAAGAACGAAGGAAAGGCCACCCGATGACCTCGACGATGCCCGCCGCTCCCGGCCTGGGTGCGACCCAGGAAGAGCACCTGGAAGCGCTCGGCAGCTACCAGTACGGCTGGCGTGACGACGACACCGCAGGGGCGGCAGCCCAGCGCGGTCTGAACGAGGACGTCGTCCGCCGCATCTCCGGCCTCAAGAACGAGCCGGAGTGGATGCTGCAGACCCGACTCAAGGCGCTGCGGCTGTTCGAGCGCAAGCCGATGCCGCTGTGGGGCGCCGACCTCGACGGGATCGACTTCGAGAACATCAAGTACTTCGTGCGCTCCACCGAGAAGCAGGCCAACACCTGGGAGGACCTGCCCGACGACATCAAGCGCACCTATGACCGGCTGGGCATCCCCGAGGCCGAGAAGATGCGGCTGGTCGCCGGCGTCGCGGCCCAGTACGAGTCCGAGGTGGTCTACCACAAGATCAACGAGGAGCTGGAGCGCCAGGGCGTCATCTTCCTCGACACCGACACCGGCCTGAAGGAGCACCCGGAGCTTTTCCAGGAGTACTTCGGCTCGGTCATCCCGGTCGGCGACAACAAGTTCGCCTCGCTGAACTCCGCGGTCTGGTCGGGCGGCTCGTTCATCTACGTGCCCAAGGGCGTCCACGTCAGCATCCCGCTGCAGGCCTACTTCCGGATCAACACCGAGAACATGGGCCAGTTCGAGCGGACGCTGATCATCGCCGACGAGGGCTCCTACGTGCACTACGTCGAGGGCTGCACCGCGCCGATCTACTCCTCCGACTCGCTGCACTCGGCGGTGGTCGAGATCATCGTGAAGAAGAACGCCCGGGTCCGCTACACGACCATCCAGAACTGGTCGACCAACGTGTACAACCTGGTCACCAAGCGCGCCACCTGCGAGGAGGGCGCCACCATGGAGTGGATCGACGGCAACATCGGCTCCAAGGTCACCATGAAGTACCCGGCGGTGTACCTGCTCGGCGAGCACTCCCGCGGCGAGACCCTCTCGATCGCTTTCGCCGGCGAGGGTCAGCACCAGGACGCCGGCTCCAAGATGGTGCACGCCGCCCCGCACACCTCGAGCTCGATCATCTCCAAGTCGGTCGCCCGCGGCGGCGGACGGGCCTCCTACCGCGGCCTGGTCCAGGTCCAGGAGGGCGCCCACCACTCCGCCAGCTCGGTGAAGTGCGATGCGCTGCTGGTCGACACCATCTCCCGCTCCGACACCTACCCCTACGTCGACGTCCGCGAGGACGACGTCTCGATGGCCCACGAGGCGACCGTCTCCAAGGTCAGCGACGACCAGCTCTTCTACCTGATGAGCCGCGGCATGGGTGAGGACGAGGCGATGGCGATGATCGTGCGCGGCTTCATCGAGCCGATCGCCCGGGAGCTGCCGATGGAGTACGCCCTGGAGCTCAACCGGCTCATCGAACTGCAGATGGAGGGGGCGGTGGGCTGACGCCCGCCCCGCCACACCGACGACCTGAAGAACAGAAGAGGACAATGACAGTGACTGCTGTGCCCAACGTGGCGGAGGCAATCGAGACCGTTGCGTCGCACCTTCACCCGGTGACGTCGTTCGACCTGGCCGACCACCCCGTCCCGAACGGCCGTGAGGAGGTCTGGCGGTTCACCCCGATCAAGCGGCTGCGCGGCCTCCTGGAGGGGACCCCGAGCGACGCCTGCCTGGACTGGAACTCGCAGCTGCCCGCCGGGGTCGTCAGCTCCCGGATCACCAGCGACGAGGTGCGCGAGCTGGGGGTGCTGGCCCCGGTCGACCGGCCCAGCGCCCTGGCGGCCAACCTGTCCGACGGTGCGGTCAAGATCGAGATCCCGGCCGGCCTGGAGCTGGACGAGCCGATCGTGGTGACGCTGAGCGGTACGGACGCCGACGCCCTGGTCTACGGCCAGATCGTCTTCGTCGCCGGCGCGAACTCCTCGGCGACCGTGGTGCTGCGCCACGTCGGCTCGGCCCGCTACGCCTCCTCGGTCTCGATCCTCGTCGGGGACGGCGCCACGCTGAACTTCGTCGGCCTGCAGGAGTGGGAGAACGACGCCGTCCATGTCGGGCACGTCGGGCTGCGGATCGGGCGGGACGCTCGCGTCCGCACCGTCGCAGCGAGCCTGGGCGGCGACCTCGTCCGGCTGGTCGAGACCGCCGAGTACGACGGACCCGGCGGCGAGCTGGAGCAGTTCGGGCTGTACTTCGTCGATGCCGGCCAGCACATCGAGCACCGCCTGTTCGTCGACCACAACGCGCCGCACACGATGTCGAACGTCGACTACCGGGGCGCGCTGCAGGGTGAGGGAGCCCGCTCGGTGTGGGTCGGCGACGTGCTGATCCGCAAGGTGGCCGAGGACATCAGCACGTACGAGTCCAACAAGAACCTGGTGCTGACCGACGGCTGCCGGGCCGACTCGGTGCCCAACCTCGAGATCGAGACCGGCGAGATCCAGGGCGCCGGCCACTCCTCGACCACCGGGCGCTTCGACGACGAGCAGCTGTTCTACCTGCGCTCGCGCGGCATCCCCGAGGAGGAGGCCCGCCGACTGGTGGTGCACGGCTTCTTCGCCGACATCATCCGCCGGATCGGCGTCCCGCAGATCGAGGCGAGCCTGCTGGAGACCATCGAGCGCGAGCTCGAGCAGACCATCGGCGCTCCGGCGTCCATCGACAAGGTGCCGGCATGACCCCCGCCACCGCCCTCCCGGGACGGCCGGCATGAGCTTCGTCCGCGCCTGCGCGCTGAGCGAGGTGGCCGAGGGGTCGTCCCTTGCCGTCGAGGTGGGCGCCACCGAAGTGGCGATCGTGAACACCGCCGAGGGCGTCTTCGCCATCCACGACGTCTGCTCCCACGCCGAGATCCCGCTCAGCGAGGGCGACGTCGAGGGCACCACCATCGAGTGCTACATGCACGGGTCGCGCTTCGACCTGCGGACCGGCCGGCCGCTCGAGTTGCCGGCAACCGTTCCCGTCCCCGTCTACCCGGTCCGGGTGGACGGCGGGGACGTCCTGATTGACCTTGCACATCCGATCCAGAGCCAGGAGCTGTAACCGCATGTCCACACTGACCATCACCGATCTGCACGTCGAGGTCGCGACCGAGAACGGTCCCAAGGAGATCCTCAAGGGGGTCAACCTCACCGTGAAGTCGGGCGAGGTGCACGCGATCATGGGTCCGAACGGCTCCGGCAAGTCGACCCTGGCCTACTCCGTCGCGGGGCACCCCAAGTACACCATCACCTCCGGTTCGGTCACCCTCGACGGCGTCGAGCTGTCCGAGCTGTCGGTCGACGAGCGCGCCAAGGCGGGCCTGTTCCTCGCCATGCAGTACCCGATCGAGGTCCCCGGGGTCTCGGTGTCGAACTTCCTGCGGACCGCGAAGACCGCCCTGTCGGGGGAGTCGCCCAAGGTGCGCACCTGGATCAAGGAGGTCAACGGCGCCATGGAGCGCCTCGGCCTCGACTCCACCTTCGCCGCCCGGTCCCTCAACGAGGGCTTCTCCGGCGGTGAGAAGAAGCGCAACGAGATCGTCCAGCTCGAGCTGCTCGAACCCAAGTTCGCGATCCTGGACGAGACCGACTCCGGCCTCGACATCGACGCGCTGCGGATCGTGTCCGAGGGCGTCAACCGGTACATGGCCGCCGGGGACCGCGGCGTCCTGCTGATCACCCACTACACGCGGATCCTGAACTACATCAAGCCCGATTTCGTGCACGTCTTCGTGGACGGCCGGATCGCAGAGGAGGGTGGCCCGGAGCTGGCCGAGCGCCTCGAGATCGAGGGCTACGACAGGTTCGTCAAGGCCGTGAAGGTCGATGCCTGAGGCCCTGGCCCTCGACGTCGCCGCGCTGCGCGGTGACTTCCCGATCCTGTCCCGGCAGGTGGGGACCGGTGCCCTGACCTACCTCGACTCGGCGAACACCTCGCAGAAGCCGCGCCAGGTGGTGGCCGCCCTGAGCGACCACTACCTGGCCCACAACGCGAACGTGGCCCGGGCGATGCACGTCCTGGGGGCCGAGGCCACCGACGCCTTCGAGCAGGCACGCTCGAAGGTGGCCGACTTCATCGGGGCGGCCGGGCCGCAGGAGGTGGTGTTCACCAAGAACGCTTCCGAGGCGCTGAACCTGGCCGCGAACTCGCTGGGCGCCCGGCTGCGTCCCGGCGACGAGATCGTGATCTCGGTGATGGAGCACCACTCCAACATCGTGCCCTGGCAGCTGCTGGCGCAGCGCACCGGGGCGGTGCTGCGCTGGTTCGACATCACCGAGGACGGCCGGCTCGACCTCGATCGGGCCCGCGCCGAGGACCTGATCAACCCGCGCACCGCGATCGTCTCGCTGGCCTGGGTCTCGAACGTGCTCGGCACGGTCAACCCGGTCGCCGAGATCGCCGCGCTGGCCCATCAGGTCGGTGCGGTCATGGTGGTGGACGGCTCGCAGGGCGTGCCGCAGCTGCCGACCCGGGTGGCCGACCTGGGGGCCGACCTGATGGCCTTCACCGGCCACAAGATGCTCGGCCCGACCGGCATCGGCGTGTTGTGGGGCCGCTACGACCTGCTCGACTCGCTGCCGCCCTTCCTCGGCGGGGGAGAGATGATCGAGATCGTCACCATGGCGGGCTCCACCTTCGCACCGCCGCCGCGTCGGTTCGAGGCGGGCACCCCGCCGATCGCCCAGGCGGTCGGGCTGGGTGCCGCGATCGACTACCTGAACGCCGTCGGGATGGACGCGGTCGCCGCGCACGAGCGGGAGCTGGCCGGCTACACCCTGCAGCGGCTGCTCGAGATTGAGGGGATCCGGATCCTCGGGCCGACGCAGGCGGTGGACCGCGGCGGCGCCGTGGCCTTCACGCTGGCGACCCGGGACGGGCTCGACATCCACCCGCACGACGTGATGCAGTTGCTGGACAGCCGCGGGATCGCCGTCCGTGGCGGGCACCACTGCGCACGTCCGCTGCACGACCGGCTCGGCGTCCAGGCGTCCACCCGGGCCTCGGTGTACCTGTACAACGAGCCCGGCGAGATCGACGCCCTGGCCGACGGGCTGGCCTACGTCCGCAATTTCTTCGAGGGGCACCGATGAGCGTCGAGGCGATGTACCAGGAGATCATCCTGGAGCACTACCGCGAGAAGCACCACAACGGGCTGCGGGAACCGTTCAGCGCCGAGGTGCACCACGTCAACCCGACCTGCGGTGACGAGGTCACGCTCCGGGTTGCGCTGGACGGCGGCCGCGTGGCCGACGTCTCCTACGACGGGGTCGGGTGCTCCATCTCGCAGGCGTCGACCTCGGTGATGACCGATCTGGTGATCGGCCGCGAGGTCGGCGAGGCGCTCGGCCTGCACGAGGCGTTCACCGAGTTGATGCACAGCCGCGGCGAAGCCGAGCCGGACGAGGACCTGCTGGAGGACGCCGTCGCGTTCGCCGGGGTGGCGAAGTTCCCGGCGCGGGTGAAGTGCGCCCTGCTGGGCTGGTCGGCGTTCAAGGACGCGGTAGCCAGGTCGGCGACGACAGAACAGACCCGGCCGGGCGAGCGTCCGGATCAGGACCGGGAACAGCGGAACGAGGAGAAGATCAGCCATGAGTGAGCACGTCCGCCCCTCGGACCTGGTGCAGGACACCTTCCCCGACGCCGTCGGCCAGACGCGTCCCAGCGAGCAGGACGTGCTCGATGCGATGCTCGACGTGGTCGACCCGGAGCTGATGGTGAACGTGGTGGATCTGGGCCTGGTGTACGGGGTCCACATCGACGAGAGCAACCACGCCACGATCGACATGACGCTGACCTCGCCCACCTGTCCGTTGACCGACCGGCTGGAGTACGACACCCAGCTCGCCCTGGAGGGGCTGGTCAGCGGGGTCACGATCAACTGGGTCTGGCTGCCGCCGTGGACCCTGGACAACATCACCGAAGAGGGTCGCGAGCAGCTGCGCGCAATCGGCTACAACCTGTAGCCGCCGCCGATAGCGCCAGCCGGTCGTTGCGCCGCGCTGCTCGTTCGCGTCCCCGATCGCCGAGGGCCACCGTCTACGTCGAGGGCCACCCATCTTGGGTGGCCCTCGACGCATGTTGTGGCCCTCAGTGGGGACGGTAGCTCTCTGTGGGAGAGCGTTCTCGCCGGGGTCAGCGGGGGCTGAGGTGGATGCCGGCCATCATGCAGCGCGCCGAACCGCCGGCGAGCTCGATCGTGGGCAGCCGCAGCGGGAGCAGTTCACAGCTGGCTTCGATGGTGCTGCGCTGGGTCGGGGTGAGAGCGGCGAGAGCGCGTTCGGAGAGTGCCAGGACGTGGTGGCGGCCGCGCAGTTCCATGGCGTTGCCGGCGAAGTCGGTGACCTGCTCCCAGCTGAGCTCGACGACCTCGCGTCCACTGCCGGCCAACCGGTCAGCGATCTCGGCACGGCGGCGCGGTTCGCGGATCGCGTCCAGGCAGATCAGCGCCACCTCGCTGCCGATGCTCAGCATCACGTTGGTGTGGTAGATCGGGCGACCGGACGGGTCGGCGCTGGGGAACACCATCGGCTCGTAGCCGAAGGCGGTGCAGAAGCGCTCCAGGATGACGGCATCGGCGCGGGCGGAACTGCTGACGTAGGCGACCCGCTCGGCGTGGTCGAGCACCATCGCGCCGGTGCCCTCCAGGAACAGCTCGTCGTGCTCCAGGCCGGAGTAGTCGATCACCTCCTGCACCCGGTAGTGCTGCTTGAGGAACTCGACCACGTCGGCCCGCCGCTCCAGCCGCCGGCTGGGGGCGTACATCGGGTAGAGCGCGATCCGGCCACCGTGGTGGGTGGAGATCCAGTTGTTCGGGAACACCGAGTCGGGCGTGGCGGTGCCGTGGTCGTCGAAGACGTGGACGCGGACCCCGGCGTCCTGCAGCCGTCCGACCGCCTCGTCGAACTCCGCCAGGGCGCGGGCCGCGGTGTCGGACGGGGCCGCCCCGGCCTGGAAGACATTGTCGACGACGGTCTCCGGATTGGGCCGGAAGTGGTGCGGACGCACCATCACCACCGCCGAGGGTGCCTGTACCGAGCGCAGCGCCACGCGTCCTCCTCCTGCCGTCGCCCTCCCCGGGCCCTGCTTCGATCGTGCCACGGACGCCCCGGCCGGTGTGGCCGGTGTCCTCCGATCGTTACCGGACGGCGCTGCGCCCGGTCAGTACCACAGGCTCAGCCGGGGCGACGCCTCCGGGGCGAAGGCGAGGTCCAGCCGTCCGACCAGGTCGGGCTCGGCGGTGATCAACCCGGCACCGACGAGCGTGGATGCCGGCACCCCGCCCAGCAGGATCGACCCCAGCGCCGCGATCGGCATCCGCACTTGCGGCTCCGCCGTGGTCGGGGTCACCTCACAGGAGCCGTCCGGCCCGAGCTCCACCAGCCAGGTCCCGGCCGCCAGGCTCAGCGGGTCGATGGTCTCCAGCACCATGGTGAGCGGAACGCGGTACCGGCGGGCCATCAGCGCCGCCGGGACGTCCAGCACCCGCAGCCAGTGGTGGCCGTCCACCGTGGTGGCCAGCTGGCGCTGGTCCGAGAGCATCCAGCGCAGCGGCTCCTCGCCTGCGAGCAGGTCGGCGCGCACCGTCGCGACCAGGTCGTGCTCGACCGCGAACCGCCACAGCGCCGCGTAGGCGTCGACCCCGTCTGCGATGAGTCGGTGGACGTGCAGGGTGTGGCGGGTGAAGTCCTCCGCCGCGGCCTCGACCGAGTAGGCCACCACGCCGCGGGTCACCCCCTCCTCGTCGGTGTAGCGCACCCCGCGAACCTTGCCTCCGTCGGACTGGCCCGGTGCCAGGCCGGCCATCCGGGTCCACAGCGTCGGCCAGCCGGCGATCTGGCCGGGCTCGCGGTCCCGGATCCGCTCATGCAGGTCGGCTAGGTCCTCCCGCAGCGCCGGACGGTCGATGGCGTCCAGCCGGCCGCCCGGGACCGGGCCGACCCACTGCGTCCGCAGGGTGTCGATGGTCCACCCGGTGGAGTACACCGCGGGGCCGAAGCCGAACCGGCCGTAGATCGTGGCCTCGGAGACGGTGAGCCCCGCGATCGCCAGACCGGCGTCCGCCGCTGTCCGCAGCTCTCCGGTGACCATCTCGCGGGCGATGCCTCGGCGGCGGTGGGTGGCGGCGACCGTGACGCCGCTGATCGCCCACATCTCCAGGCTGTGGCCGGGGGAGACGGTCAGCGGGGTCTGCCAGGTGACGATGGTCCCCACCGGACGCTGGGACGGCCCGTCGTAGACCCCGACCAGGCGCCGCTGCAGCATCCCCTCGCGGGCTGCCTCGACCTGCTCGGGGGTGGACTCCGGATCCAGGAAGCCGCGGTTCAGGGCGTCGAGGTAGCCGCCGAAGTCATCGCCGGCGGCGTCGACCCGACGGCAGGAGAGGCCCTGGTCGGCGAGCCGGGTCCGGGCGGTCGAGTCGATCGGGAGGTCGAGCGGTTCGGCAGCGTTGATCACCCGCAAACGCTATCCAACCGGGGGTCCGCGGGCTATCGGCAGCGTTGACCCCCCGAACGATAATGTGATATCACATTGCTATCAATTTTCTGAAAGGGACAGGGCACAGATGACAACCGATGCCTTTGACGACAGACCGGCCGACGACGTGCAGGAGACCCAGGGCGGCGCTCCCGCCGGGGTTCCGGTCGGCCACTCCGGCGCGCGGGTCGAGGTGAGTGAGACCCGGGCCTGGTCGGTGAGCGGGTTCCTGGTGCTGCTGATCGGTGTTGTGACCCTGGTGCCCGCCGTGTGGCTGTACATCCTGGCCGGCATCGCAGCCGACGAGGGCACCGGTGGCGCCGGCTACGCGATCACCGCCACGGTGCTGCTGCTGATCGGCGTCGTCGCCGCCAGTTCGCTCACCATCGTCGGCCCCGGCGATACCCGGGTGCTGCAGTTCTTCGGACGCTACGTCGGGACCGTCCGCACTCCCGGCCTGCGCCTGGTGACGCCCTTCGTCACCGGGAAGAAGGTGTCGGTCAAGGTCCGCAACTTCGAGACCAGCGAGCTCAAGGTGAACGATGCCGACGGCAACCCGGTCAACATCGCGGGGATCATCGTGTGGCAGGTGGCCGACACCGCCAAGGCCGTCTTCGCCGTCGAGAACTACATCGAGTTCGTCGAGGTGCAGTCCGAGGCCGCCCTGCGCCACGTCGCTTCCACCCACCCCTACGACGACGCCGGACCGGGCGAGGAGTCACTGCGCGGCTCGACCGACGTGGTCGCCGCCGAACTGGCCGCCGAGGTCGCCGCCCGGATCGCGATCGCCGGCCTGGAGGTCGTCGAGGCGCGGATCTCGACCCTTGCCTACGCCCCCGAGATCGCCCACGCGATGCTGCAGCGCCAGCAGGCCTCCGCTGTGATCGCGGCGCGGGAGAAGATCGTCGAGGGCGCGGTGAGCATGGTCGAGAGTGCGCTGCGGCAGCTCGAGGTCGACAACGTGGTGGCGCTGGACGAGGAGCGCAAGGCCGCGATGGTGTCCAACCTGCTGGTCGTGCTGTGCGGCTCCTCGCAGGCGACCCCGGTGGTCAACGCAGGATCGCTCTACACCTGATCCATGGTTGAGAATCCGGACGGGGCCGCGGGCGGCCGGGTGGAGCGCAAGCAGGTCCTGCTGCGCCTCGACCCGGCCGTCCACGCCGCTCTCGCTCGGTGGGCGGCCGACGACCTGCGGTCGCTGAACGCCCACATCGAGCTGCTGCTCCGCCAGGCCCTGCAGGCGGCGGGCAGGGCTCCGCGGGGGTCGGGCCCGCTGCCGAAGCGGGGCCGCCCGCCTCGCGGTGACGGTCCGGGCTCGGCAACGCCCTGAGCCCGGGTGGTGACTCCGTCCGGCGCGCGCCGGAGGCGCTGCCGGTTCGGACGGCGAGGGCCTACGCTGGATCTGTGAAGCAAGAGGACAAGCTCGCACCGGCGCAGCTGGACACCCCGCCCGACGAGGTGCTCATCGCCGACGGTGCCGAAGTGGCGGTGCCCCAACTTCCCGCCGCAGCACCGCCGCGCCGGTTCCTCACCGACCTGGGCCGTCCATTCACCTGGGGCCTGATCACCACGCTGGGCGTCCTGACCGCGCTGGCGCTGGGCGCCGCGGCGTCCGCGCTGTCCTCGGTCTGGGTCTACATCGGGGTCGCGCTCTTCCTCGCGATGGCGCTCGATCCGCTGGTGGGCTGGCTGGAGGGACGCGGGATGTCGCGCGCCCTGAGCATCACCGTGGTCTTCGTCGGGTTTGCGGTCGTCTTCGGCGGCCTGCTGGCGATCGTCATCCCGATGGCGGTCAGCCAGGTGGTGAGCTTCGCGCAGGCGATCCCCGGCTGGATCACCAATGTGCAGAACTCGGAGTGGTTCAAGAACCTGCTCAGCGTGTCCGGAGCCGAGAGTGCGGTGTCCACCTGGCTCAACCAGATCCGCGGCTTCCTGTCCAACCCGAGCAACCTGCTGGCCATCGGCGGCGGTGCCCTCGCGGTCGGCTCGGGGATCATGTCGGGAGTCACCGGCGGGATGTTCATCCTGATCCTGACGCTCTACTTCACCGCGTCGCTGCGGACCATGAAGACCGCGATGTACCGGCTGGCACCGGCCTACGCCCGCACCCGGGTCGCCGAGATCACCGACTACGTCACCACCTCGGTCGGCGCCTACATCAGCGGCATGTTCGTCCTGGCGGTGTGCAACGCCGTCGTCTCGTTCATCCTTCTGACCGCGCTCGGCCTGCCGTTCGCCGCCCTGCTGGCGGTCCTGGCGCTGTTCATCACCATGATCCCGATGATCGGGTCGGTCACCTTCTGGCTGATCACGACCACCGTCTGCCTGTTCCAGTCCTGGTGGGTGGGCCTGATCTTCGCCGCGGTCTACTTCGCGTACATGCAACTCGAGGCCTACCTGATGACGCCCCGGGTGATGTCCCGCCAGGTCGACATCCCCGGCTCGCTGGTGATCATCTCCGCGCTGGTGGGCGGTACCCTGCTCGGACTGCTGGGCGCGTTGATCGCCGTCCCGATCGCGGCCTCGGTGCTGATGATCCTGCAGAAGCTGGTCATCCCGAGGCAGGACGCCAAGACGATCCCGCCGCCGGGCAGCACCCTGGCCTGAGCCCGCTTTGACCCGACCCCGCGGGGTGGGGGAGGATCGATGATCGTGCTGGTGGCGCGAGAGGTCGAGGTCCGGGCGGGTGCCCGGCTGTTGCTGTCGGCCACCAGCTTCCAGGTGACGGCCGGCGACAAGATCGGACTGGTCGGACGCAACGGCGCCGGCAAGACGACCCTCACCCGCATCCTGGCCGGGGAGGCCCTGCCGGCCTCCGGCCAGGTGACCCGCTCCGGCCAGCTGGGCTACCTGCCGCAGGACCCGCGCACCGGCGACCCGGACCAGCTCGCCAGGGACCGCATCCTGTCGGCTCGTGGTCTGGACCAGATCCTGAAGCGGCTCGGTCGCTATGCCACCGCGATGTCGGTCGAGACCGGCCAGGAGCAGGACAGCGCGATGGCCTCCTACGCCCGGGCCGAGGCCGAGCTGGCCGCCGCCGGCGGGTACGCCGCCGAGGCGGAGGCCGCCCGGATCGCCGCCAACCTGGGCTTGCCCGACCGGGTGCTCGGCCAGCCGCTACGGACCCTGTCCGGCGGCCAGCGCCGCCGCGTGGAATTGGCGCGGATCCTGTTCTCCGGCGCCGACACCATGCTGCTGGACGAGCCGACCAACCACCTGGACGCCGACTCGATCGTGTGGCTGCGCGGCTTCCTGTCGACCTACTCCGGCGGCCTGATGGTGATCTCCCACGACACCGGCCTGCTCGAGGCGACGGTGAACAAGGTCTTCCACCTCGACGCCAACCGCTCGGTCATCGACATCTACGCGATGGACTGGAAGCGGTACCTGTTGCAGCGGGAGACCGACGAGAAGCGCCGCAAGCGGGAACGCGCGAACGCCGAACGCAAGGCGGAGGCGCTGCTCGCCCAGGCCGACAAGATGCGGGCCAAGGCGACCAAGGCGGTGGCCGCCCAGAACATGGCCAAGCGCGCGGAGAAGCTGCTCGCCGGCCTGGAGGAGACCCGCGCCGCGGACAAGGTGGCGCGGATCCGGCTGCCCAAGCCCGCACCCAGCGGGAAGACCCCGCTCACCGCGTCCGAACTGTCGAAGTCCTACGGCTCGCTCGAGGTGTTCACCGACGTCGACCTCGCCATCGACCGCGGTTCGAAGGTCGTCGTGCTGGGCCTCAACGGCGCCGGCAAGACGACCTTGCTGCGCATCCTGGCCGGGCTGGAGCCCGCCGACACAGGACGGGTCGTCCCCGGGCACGGGCTGCGGCTGGGCTACTACGCGCAGGAGCACGAGACCCTGGACGTGTCGCGCACCGTGCTGGAGAACATGATGACGGCCTCCCCGGACCTGACCGAGACCGACGCCCGCAAGGTGCTCGGATCGTTCCTGTTCTCCGGCGACGACGTCGACAAGCCCGCCCGGGTGCTCTCGGGTGGGGAGAAGACCCGGCTGGCGCTGGCCATGCTGGTGGTCTCGGCGGCCAACGTCCTGTTGCTGGACGAGCCCACCAACAACCTCGACCCCGCCTCCCGGCGGGAGGTGCTGCAGGCGCTGCACGACTACGCCGGTGCCGTCGTCCTGGTCACCCACGACGAGGGCGCCGTCGAGGCACTGGTGCCGGACCGGGTTCTGCTGCTGCCCGACGGCGTCGAAGACCTCTGGAACCCCGACTACGCCGACCTGATCTCGCTGGCCTGACGCCCGGCGCCGACGCGATCGCCAAGCGCCGCGGTGTCGGCGCCCGCGCGGACCCGCCGCGCTGGTGAGCCGGTGGGCTGGGCGCGGCGGGCAACGAAACCGGCGTCGCCGGAGTGTTCGGGGATGTGGGGATGCTGACAGAGGGGGTCCGCGACCCGGTGGCCGGCACCGGGGGCGCGAGCTTCGACGAGTTCGTGCGGCACCGCTCCGTCGCGCTGCAGCGCTTCGCCCACCTGCTCACCGGCAACCCCGACGATGCCGCCGACCTGGTGCAGGAGGCGCTGACCAACCTGTACCCGCGGTGGGAGCGGGTGAGCGCGGGCGGCGATCCGGAGCCGTATGTGCGGCGCAGCATCGTCAACTCCCGGATCACCCGCTGGCGCCGCAACCCTGAGCACCCGGCGGGCGACCCGTCCGTGCTCGACGGCGTCGTGACGGACTCCAGCGCCGCCCAGGCCGACGCCGACCTCTTCGGCCGGCTGTTCGCCACCCTGCCGGCCCGGCAGCGCGCCGCGCTGGTGCTGCGCTTCTACGAGGACCTCGACTTCGCCGGGATCGCCCGGGTGCTCGGCTGCGCCGAGCCCACCGCCCGTTCCCTGGTCCATCGGGCCCTGCTCTCGCTGCGTGACCGCCTGCCCAGGAGGGACCATGACTGACCACGACCTCGACCTGAGCCGTGCCGAGGCGGCCGCCCGGCGCTACCTGGCCGACGAGGCGGCAGCGGTCGGCTTCCGTCCGCTCGACCCGGACGCGCTGAAGCCGGCGCGGCGGAGCCGCCGCCGGGCCGGCTGGTTGGCGACCGCCGCCTGCGTGGCGGCGGTGCTGGTCGCCGTACCGCTGGCGCTGCGACCCGGCGGCACGATCGCCGCCACCCCCGAGCCTGAGCCGGGCCTGGCCTGGACGAAGACCGCGCAGAGCCCGCTCGAGCCCCGGTTCGGGGCCTTCACGGCCTGGCTCGGGGAGGAGTTCCTCGTGGTGGGTGGCTGGACCGGGGGCCCGTGCCCGCCCGGTGCGATGTGCGACCTGGCGCCGCCCGACACCCGCGACGGCGCCCGGTACGACCCACGCTCCGATACCTGGCGGACGATCGCCGCCCTGCCGACCGGGTTCGGGCGCGGGTACGGCACCGGCGCCGCCGGCCTCGGGGCGTTCTACGCGGTGAGCTACGCCGAAGCAGAGGCCGCGCTGTGGCGGTACGACCCCGCCGCCGACGTCTGGCAGCAACTGGCCGAACCGCCGGCCTGGGGTGAGCTCGTCGGCAGCCCCGAGGCCCTGCTGCTGGTGACCGGCGACGAGTCGCCGGCCGGCTTCCGCTACGACCCGCAGGCCGATGCCTGGACGGCCCTGCCGGCGGGTCCGCTCGACGCCTGCACCACCCGGCAGGGCCTCGCGGACGCTGGGTCGCTGGTGGTCGTTGCCGAGTGCGGCACGCCCGGCGCGACCGAGTTCGCCGACGACCCGCAGCTGGCGACCCTTGACCTCCGCAGTGGCGCCTGGACGCCGGCCGTCGCCCTGGACTCGGCCGTGCGGGGTCGCGCCGTGCTGGCCGGGGGACGCCTGGTGTGGCCCGACCTGCTGAGCGTGGTCTCGTCCGTCAGCTCGCCGGGGATCTACGACCTGGCCGCCGGACGCTGGTTCGAGGTCGCTGTCGACCGACCGTCCGGGCCGCTGGCCTACCGCGGGATGGTCGGTTCCACCGGCTACCTGGCCCTGGACGGCCTCGGCCTGGCCGCGGCGGACGGGCACCTGCTGGACACCGCGACGGGCCGGTGGGTCGAGGTGCCCGACCCGGGGGTGCCGTCGCGCTGGGACCCGATCCGGGTCGCTGCGCCGGCCGCGCTGCTGGACTGCTTCGGCTACGAGTACACCGACGACGAGCAGCGGGAGGGCCGCTACGTGCCGGGCTGCCGGCTGCTCTCCGCGCCCACGGGGCCCGACCCCTCGGTGGCTCCGACGTCGGACCCCACCCAGGCAGGTGAGCCCCCGGCGTCCGGCCTGGTGTGGGAGGAGGTGCTCCCGGCGGCCGACCCGGTGCCGACCGACCCCCTGCTGGTTGCCGCCGACGGCAGCTACTTCCTGATGGGCGGGTACGTGCTGGACAACGAGATCGACGACGTCCAGCTCCATTCCGGCCGGCGCTTCGATCCCGCGACCGGGCAGTGGCGGCCGATCGCCGACCTTCCCCAGGTCCCGGTGTCGCGTCCGTACACCCTCAACGCCGACGTCGTGGGGACGCTGATCTACGTCCACCTCAGCTTCGAGGAGACCGGGGAGCTGTGGGCCTATGACACCGTGGCCGACGCCTGGAACAGGATCGGCCCGACCGACGAGACCGACCACTACCTCGGCACCGAGGACGGACTGGTGAGGTTCCGGCAGCTGGGGGAGGGCCCGGACGGCCCGGCGCCCCAGTTGCTCACCGAGAGCGGCTGGACCGACTTGCCGGGACCGCCGCTCGTGCCCGAGCCGGCGGCCGACGTCTTCCGGCTGGACGACCATGCGATAGGGCTGGAGACCGACGGCCGGGTGGTGGTCCTGGACACCGCCGGCCGCACCTGGGGCCAGCCGTCCGAGGCGGGGTCGACGGCCAATCGCCGTGCCCTGGGCGCCGGGGGCGCTGTCGCCTTCGTGTATCCGCCGGACGACGAGGGCGAGTTCCTCCCGAACCACAAGTACGGGCTGGACATCGTCACGTATCGAGACGGCAGCTGGGGCCATCCCTCGGTCCTCGACCAGGACGGCGGCCTGGGGTCGTACATCGGCGCGGGCCCGGGTCGGTGGCTGGTGGTCACCGGGAACCTGTTCGACCCGGCGACCGGCGACTGGCTACGCCTGCCCGCCCTGCCCTGGAGCGAATACGGCTGGGAGTCGCGGATCGTCGCGGCGACGAACGACTCCGTGATGACCTGCTTCCCGTACTCGGTCGACCGTGACCGCACCCTGACCGAGGACGGCTGCTACCTGCTGCGGCTGCCCTGAGCCCCGCTACAGCGTCCCGGCCAGGTGCGCCCCACCGACGTAGCCGGCGGCCAGCGCGATCGCGGTCCGGGAGACGGTTTCGTCGTCGGGCAGGAACCGAGGGTGGTGCAGGCCGACCTCGGGCCGGCCGTCCGGGGTCGGCCGCCGGCCGGTGCCGACGAAGATCATCAGCCCGGGCGCCTGCCGGGAGTAGTGGGAGAAGTCGTCGGCACCCAGGGAGCGGAACGGTTCGTGGGCGACCAGCATGCCGGTCGTGGTCAGCAGTGGGTCGACGCTCTGCGTCAGCCGGGCGTCGTTGTAGAGCACGGGATCACCGGTGGTGATCCGGACCTCGGCCCGCGCCCCCCTCGCCCGGGCGGTGTACTCGGCGAGGCGGCGGATGGCGGCGTGCAGCTGCTCCTGGTCGTCGCCGTGCATGGTTCGGATGATCCCGCGCAGCGAACCGCTGGCCGGGATGATGTTGTGGGTGGCCCCGGCCTGGATCTGGCCGACGCTGATCAGCGCCGCACGTCTCGGGTCGAGGGTGCGGCCGACCAGTTCGTGCAGGCCCAGGATGATGCTGGCCAGGACCGGGATCGGGTCGATCGCCAGGTGCGGATAGGCCCCGTGGCCGGGCTGGCCGTGCACCACGATGTCGAACTCGTCGGCCGCGGCGTTCACCGCGCCGGTGCCGGTGCTCACCACGCCGGTCGGCACCCGGGGCTGGACGTGCACCCCGATCACGGCGCGGACCTGGTTGCGGGCCAGGATCCCGGAATCGGTGACGTCCTCGCCGCCGGAGGGCTGCACCTCCTCGCGCGGCTGGAACACGCCGAGCAACCCGGCGGGCAGGTCGGGGATCCGGCGGGCGGCCTGCAGCAGCGCCCAGGTCGCAGCCATGTGCACGTCGTGGCCGCAGGCGTGCATGGCGCCGTTGGTGGACGCCCAGGGCACCTCGGTCTGCTCGACCACCGGCAGGGCGTCCAGGTCGGCACGGACCGCGACCGCCGGGCCGTCCCCGGGGCCGACCCGCACGACGAACCCGGTGTCGGCGACCCGGGTCGCCTTGAGGCCCGCCATCGACCGCCGCAGCCGCTCGGAGGTGGGGCGCTCGGCGCCGCCGAGGTCGGGGTGGCGGTGCAGCTCGCGGCGCAGCGCCTGGGCTTGCGGCATCACCTCCGCGATGTGCCCGGTCAGCTGGGCGAGCAGGTTCGCGGCGGCGGGGGTGGGCCAAGTCACAGCGCCATTGTCACCCCATCGCAGCGCGGGAGCGCTGCGCCCGCCGGTGTGGCGTTCAGTCGCTCGAGAGGTCCACGGTCCCGGGCAACGGCCGGAACACCCGCAGCGTGACGTCCAGGTGGTCGGCCACCGGGCCGTTGGGCAGCGGCGGGTGGTGGAAGGCGTTGGGGCCCATCGCGATCACGTCGGCGGCCTGCCCGGCGCTCAGCGCCACCGGCGTCCGCAGCCGGGAGGTGGCCGTCACCTCGAAGAACTCGCTGGCCGCGGCGAGCAGCCGTTCCTGCTTGCCCGGCTCGATCGCCAGCAACCCGAAGCGCTCGCGCAGCACCGCCAGGTGCCCCGGGTTCGGGGCCAGCACCAGCAGCCGGCCGTCAGCGGTGAGCACCCGGGCGAACTCGCCCAGGTTTCGCGGCGCGAAGATGCTGAGCACCGCCTCGACGGCGTGGTCGCGGATCGGAAGCTCACGCCAGGCGTCCGCGACGACCGCCGCTATCCGCTCGTCGGCGCGCGCGGCGAGCCGGGCGGCGGGCACGGAGACGTCGAGGGCGACTCCGGCCGCCGCCGGGTCATCGCGCAGACAGTGCCGCAGGTAGTGGGCGGTGCCGGCCCCCACCTCAAGGATTCGACGGGCCTGCCGGGTGTGGCCGGCGACCAGTTCCAGCAGCGGGTCGAAGAGACCGGAGTCGAGCACCCGGGACCGGGCGGCCAGCATCTCGACGGAATCGGCGTTGCGCGGTTGCGGTCCGGCCAGGAGATTGAGGTAGCCCTGGCGGGCCAGGTCCCAGCTGTGGCCGGCCGCGCAGCGAGCGCCGGTGCCGTCCAGCACCAGCTCCTGCCCGCAGTGCGGGCAGGTCAGCAGGCCGGCGGCCGCCGCTATCGCCACCGGATCACGCCCTGCTGAACTGCAGCCCCCTGCCGTCCGGCCCGGTCAGGACCAGCACGCCGCGGTGCTCCTCGGCGCTGGTCGCAGCCTCGAGCAGTTCGAGGACGAGCGCCTCCTGCTCCATCACGCCCGGCTCATTGCACAACATGCGGGTGCTCGCCAGCTGCCCGACGCTGACCTCATCGCCGTTCAGGGAGAAGCTGCCGCGGAAGGAGTTGCACGCCTTGCCGGAGAGCGCGTCCGATTCGAAGCTCACGCTCACCGGGTGGCCCTCGACCGGGGCGCTGATTGATGAGCCGTCGACGATCCCGCTGAGTTCCCAGGTGGTCCCGGCCAGTTCCAGCGGCGGCACCGGTCCCAGCTCCAGCACGGCTGCGCCGCCGGCATCGAGCAATTCGAGACCCTCACCGGCGCCGCGCACCGAGGCGACCTCGGCCAGCGCAGCCCCGAAGGCCACCTCCTGGTCGGACACCCCCGGCTCGGCGCAGGCCATCATGGTCTGGGCCGGCTGGGTGATCGTCAGCGCGGTCCCGGAGAGCCGGTAGCTGCCGGTGTACAGGTTGCAGCCGTTGTCACCGGTGAGTTCTCCGCCGGCCCCGAAGTTCATCGTCGGTTGGCGCTCGGCCAGGGTGGGCTCGCCGGCGATCCGGGTCACCAGCCACGAGGTGTCCTCCAGCGATGGTGCCGGGCTGGCCGGAACCACCGAGGTGCACCCGCTCACCACCAGGCCCAGCAGAAGCAGTGCCGCCCCGACCCGTTTCATGCATCCTCCTTACGCGCAGCTTCCCGTCGCGCCTTCACGTCCGACCGGATCAGCACGACGAGCCCGATGCCTGCGAGCGCGCTGAACAGGAACCATTGAATCGCATAAGAGAGGTGGTTGCCCTCATCCGCCGGCGGCGGCAGCACGGGGACGAGCCCGTCTCCGGCCGGGGGAGTCATCTCCACGACTCCGAGATAGCCGTCCACCAGGTCGTAGGGCAGTGTGGCGGCGATCGCGACCGAGTTCACCAGCCTGACCTGGCCGTCGGCCGGGGTGATCGCCTGCGCCGAGCCCTGCTCGTTGCGTCGGACGTGGCCCAGGATCTCCACCTCGCCAAGCGGCGCCGGAGGAGCCGTCGCCGGGAAGTCCTCCCCCGAGGGACGGACGCCGAAGCCGCGGTTCACCAGCAGGTACCGGCCGTCGGTGGTGCGCAGCGGAGTCAGCACCTCGTACCCGGAGCGGCCCTCCTGGCTGCGGTACCTCACCACGAACTGGTGCTCGCCGTCGAAGCTGCCGCGCACCCGCACCCGCTGCCACTGGTCGGCCTCGGTGATCACCGGCCCGAACACCTCGTCCCAGTTCCGCACCGGGGCGCTCTCGTGCTCGGCCACCGACTCGTTGCGCTCCCGGCGCTGGTCGAGCCGGTCCAGTTGCCAGTTGCCGAGGTTGACGAAGGCGACCACCAAGGTGACGACGAAGACCGCGAGCGCCACCCAGCGCGGCCACAGCGGCCGACCGGGCGCCGGGGTCCCCATCGACGCCTGGAGCAGTTTCACTCATCCTCCTCGACCGATCCCGGCAGCGTCTGCGGGCTGCTCAGCGAGCGCCGGGTCCCGTCCGGTTCCGGCGGTGGCGCCACCGGCTGGGACCGGAGGTCGATGGCATTGGCCAGCATGACCGCCAGGGCCGGCAGCACCGCTGCCGCGACGAGCAGCAGCAGGTTCCACGGCAGCGGGGTCAGCGTAGCGGCGATGAAGCAGGCCACGCGGACCGCCATCGTCCACAGGTAGCGGTTGCGTCGCGCATTGGTGTCCAGGGTGCGGCCGGGCCGGGCGCTGGTGATGACCGGCGCCCGCCGTCGTCCCTGCCGGTCCCGAGCCACCCCGCAAGCGTACGGGCCGCGAGAAGGCGGAGGGCGAGCCGGCGTTCGCGGGAGGTCCCGCAGTTCGGGACGGGGGTGGGCACCCGCTAGCGTTGCGGCGTGACCCACACTGCACCACGGACCGTCCTCGTCACCGGGGGCAATCGCGGCATCGGACGGGCGATCGTCGACCGCTTCCTCGCCGACGGCCACAAGGTCGCCAGCTTCAGCCGGGCGGGGGAGGCCCCCGACGGCGTCCTCGGCGTGGCCTGTGATGTCGCCGACCCGGCCGCGGTCGACGCCGGGTTCGCCGCGGTCGAGGCAGAACTCGGCCCCGTCGAGGTGCTGGTCTCCAATGCCGGCATCACTCGCGACACGCTGCTGCTGCGGATGTCCGAGGAGGACTGGAGCCAGGTGCTGGACGTCAACCTGGCCGGCTCCTTCCGGGTCGCCAAGCGGGCTGCCCGCTCGATGATCCGCGGCCGCTGGGGCCGGATCGTGTTCACCGGCTCGGTGGTGGGCCTGTACGGCTCGCCTGGTCAGGCGAACTACTCCGCGTCCAAGGCGGCACTCGTCGGCCTGGCCCGCTCGCTGACCCGCGAGCTCGGGTCCCGCGGGGTGACCGCCAATGTCGTCGCCCCCGGGTTCATCGAGACCGACATGACGGCGGTGCTCGGCGAGGACCTGATCGCCAAATACCAGGCCGCGACGCCGGCCGGGCGGCTGGGCCGGGCCGACGAGGTCGCCGCGGCGGTGGCCTTCCTGGCCTCGGAGTCGGCGGGATTCATCTCCGGCGCCGTGCTGCCGGTCGACGGCGGCCTGGGCATGGGCCACTGAGACACGAGGGGAAGACGATGGGAATCCTGCAGGGCAAGAACATCCTGGTCGCCGGCGTGACCATGAACACGTCCATCGGGTACCGGGTGGTGGAGCTGGCCCAGGCCGAGGGCGCCACCGTGGTGGTGTCGAACTTCGGCCGCGCGATGAGCCTGACCGGACGCGTCCTGAAGCGGCTCGATCCGCAACCGCCCCTGATCGAACTCGATGTCAGCGACGACGAGCACCTGGCCACCCTGGCCGACCGGTTGCGCGAGCACGTCGACCACCTCGACGGCGTGGTGCACTCGATCGCCTACGCCAACCCCGAGACCGCCCTCGGCGGCCGGTTCCTGACCACCCCGTTCAGCGACGTCGCCACCTCCGTCCAGGTGTCGGCGTACTCCCTGGTCAGCCTCACCATGGCGTGCAAGCCACTGTTCAGGGAGACGGCCTCGGTGGTGGGCCTCACCTTCGACGCCCGCACCTCCTGGCCCACGTATGACTGGATGGGTGTCTCGAAGGCCGCCCTGGAAAGCGCCTCGCGCTACCTGGCGCGCTACCTGGGCCCCGAGGGCGTCCGCAGCAACCTGGTCGCCGCCGGCCCCCTCGAGACGATCGCCAAGAAGGCCATTCCCGGCGCCGAATCCTTCAACGAGATCTGGGCCGGCCGGGCGCCGCTGGGCTGGGACCCGCGCGACCTCACCCCGACCGCGAAGGCAGTCGTGGCACTGCTCAGCGACTGGTTCCCCGCCACCACCGGCGAGATGATCCACGTCGACGGGGGGCTGCACGCCACCGGCGCCTGAGCCGTCTCCGACCACTGCACCATTGGCGTGGCTAGGACCGGTAGGTTTGGGGCATGGCGGTGGTGGAACTCTCAGACGTCTCGATCGTGCGGTCTGGCGCAACCCTGCTGGACGGCATCAACTGGACCGTCGAGGAGGACGAGCGCTGGGTCGTCATCGGCCCCAACGGGGCCGGCAAGACCACCTTGTTGCAGGTGGTGGGGGCCCAGTGGCATCCGACCCGCGGCACCGCGTCCATCCTCGATGAGACGCTGGGCGCCGTCGACGTCTTCGAGTTGCGCCCCCGGATCGGCGTCGCGTCGGCCGCCCTTGCCGACCGGATCCCCAAGTCGGAACGGGTCAGCGATGTCGTCATGTCGGCCGCCTACGCGGTGATGGGACGCTGGCGCGAGAACTATGACGAGACCGATCTGGCCCGCGCCGCCGTGCTGATGCGGCAGCTCCAGGTGGACCACCTGTCCGATCGCACCTTCGGCACGCTCAGCGAGGGGGAGCGGAAGCGGGTGCAGATCGCCCGCGCGCTGATGACCGACCCCGAATTGCTGCTGCTGGACGAGCCGGCCGCCGGACTGGACCTGTCGGGGCGCGAGGCGTTGGTCGCCACCCTCGGCGACCTGTGTGAGGACGAACTGGCCCCGGCCACCATCCTGGTCACCCACCACGTCGAGGAGATCCCGCGCGGTATCACCCACGCCATGCTGCTCAAGCACGGCCGGGTGGTGGCGGCCGGTCCGATCGAGACCACGCTCACCGGTCCGCTGCTGTCGGCCACCTTCGACCTCTTGCTGTCGGTCAGCCAGGTCGACGGACGCTGGACGGCCCGGGCCGCGCAGCGGGTCGGCCCCCGGCCACCCGCCCGGCTCGCTTGAGCCCGGCGCTGAACCGCGGCTGGCATCATGGAAGCCACGAAGACCGGGAGACCCGATGCTTGAGTGGTTGTCGAACAATGTCTGGGCGCTGTGGTTCGCGCTCGGTGCCGGGCTGGCCATCACCGAGCTCGCCACCCTCGACTTCATGCTGCTCATGCTCGCCGCCGGCGCCATCGCGGGCGGCGTCACGGCGCTGATCGTCCCGGGCCTGCTGTGGCTGCAGATCGCCGTGGCCGTGGTGGTCGCCGTCCTGATGCTCGGCCTGCTGCGTCCGACCCTGCTGGAGCGGGTGCGGCGGATGCCCGGCTACCGGTCGACCTTCGACAACCTGGTCGGCAGCAATGGGGTGGTGGTGGCCGAGGTCACCGGCACCCGCGGCGAGGTCAAGCTGGCCGGCGAGGTGTGGACCGCACGCAGCATCGACGGCGAGGTGATCGCTCCCGGCGAGCAGGTCGAGGTCTACAAGATCGACGGGGCGACGGTGGTCGTCTACCCGCGCCACCAGGCCCTTCCCTGACGAGCCCCCGGAGCGGACCGGGTCCTCGGTAGGGTGGACCCAAGCTCAAGGAGGACACATGGACATCGTGACGATCATCGTTTGGATCCTCGTGGCGGCGGTGGTCGTATCGATCCTGGTGCGCAGCGTCCGCGTGATCCGGCAGCAGCAGGTCGCGGTGGTTGAGCGGCTGGGCAAGTTCCGCCGGACCCTCGACTCCGGTCCCCACCTGCTGGTCCCGTGGATCGACAAGGTGCGGTACATGATCGACCTGCGCGAGGCCGTCGTGCCGTTCCCGCCGCAGGGCGTGATCACCGAGGACAACCTGATGGTGAGCATCGACTCCGTCATCTACTACCAGGTCGTCGATCCGGTCCGCGCCGCGTACGAGGCGCAGAACTACATCCAGGCCATCGAGCAGCTCACGATGACGACGCTGCGCAACATCATCGGCGGTCTCGACCTGGAGCAGACCCTGACCAGCCGCGAGGAGATCAACCAGAAGCTGCGGGCGGTGCTGGACGAGGCGACCGGCAAGTGGGGCATCAAGGTGAACCGGGTCGAGCTGCGCTCCATCGAGCCGCCGGCCACGATCCGCGACGCGATGGAGAAGGGCGCCCGGGCCGAGCGCGACAAGCGCGCCGCGATCCTGATCGCCGAGGGCCAGCGGCAGTCCCAGATCCTGTCGGCCAGCGGTGAGAAGGAATCCGCCATCCTGCGGGCCCAGGGCGACCGCGAGTCGACCGTCCTTCGGGCACAGGCCGACCGGCAGGCGGCGATGCTGCGGGCCGAGGGTGACGCCCAGGCGATCAGCACTACCTTCTCCGCGATCCACGCGTCCAGGCCCACCCAGGGCCTGCTCGCCTACCAGTACCTGCAGATGCTGCCGCGCCTGGCCAGGGGCGACGCCAACAAGGTCTGGATCATCCCCAGCGAGCTCAACGACGCCCTGAAGGGTCTCGGCACGATGATCGGCGGTGCCCAGGGGTCAGCCGCGGGCGGCCCAACCCTGACCGGGGACGACGCGGAGGCCGAGTTCACGCCGCCGCCGAAGGTGGACGTGCTGGCCGAGATCCAGGCCCAGAAGGAGGCCGAGGAGGCGGAGTCGAGGCGCTCGGTCGAGCAGGCGATCGCCGAAGCGGCCGCCATCGAGGGTCGCCGGGCCGCCGCGGTGCGGACCGAGAGCCCGGCGGCGATCACGGGCGTCCAGCCAGCGCCGGAGCCGCAGCGGGTCGCCGAGGACGAGCCGGAGCCCGAGCAGGCCTGAGCCGTCCGGCCCCATCCGGCCACCTGATCCGCCGAGGGCCACCTGATCTTTCGAGGGCCACCCATCATGGGTGGCCCTCGACGCGGACGGTGGCCCTCGATGTCTGCGGGGAGCGACCCGGGCTCCGCCCGGTCTGTGTCGGAGGACCGTCCCCGTGTGCGGGAGAACCGTCCCCGTGTGCGGGAGAACCGTCCCCGTGTGTCGGAGGACCGTCCCCGCGGGTCAGCCGGCGGGGGACGGGGCGGGCTCGCCGTCGGGGCGGCGGGCGTAGCGTCCGGCCAGACTGGCGCAGGCCATCAGCTGGGCCTGGTGGAAGACCATCAGCGGCAGCATCACCAGGCCGATCGGGGAGCCGGCGAACAGCACCGCGGCCATCGGCAGGCCACTGGCCAGGGACTTCTTGGTGCCGCAGAACTGGATCGCGATCGCGTCCTCGACGCTGAAGCCGAGCCGGCGGGCCACCGACCAGCTCAGCCACAGCATGAAGGCCAGCACCACCAGACAGATCGCGATCAGGATCGCGATCTCGCCCAGCGAGGTCTGCGCCCACATGTTCTCCCGCATCCCGGCGGCGAAGGCGGCGTAGACGACCAGCACGATGGAGCCGCGGTCGACCAGCTTGAGTTGCGGGTGCGACTTGACGAAGCCTGCGGTCCAGCGGCGCGACAACTGACCCAGCACGAACGGCAGCAGCAGCTGCAGCAGGATGTCGACGATCGCCTGGGTGGTGAACGCGATCCGTCCCGACAGCACCAGCCAGCACAAGGCCGGGGTGAGGAAGACGCCCAGGATGTTGGACGCCGAGGCGCTCACCACGGCGCCGGCGACATTGCCGCGGGCGATCGAGGTGAAGGCGATCGAGGACTGCACGGTGGACGGCACCAGCGTCAGGTACACCAGGCCCGTCACCATCGTCGGGCTGAGCCAGTTGCCGGCGACCAGCGCAATCACCACCCCCACCACCGGGAACACGAGGTAGGTGAAGCCGAGGATGGTGAGGTGGAGGCGCCAGTGGCGCAATCCGGTGAGGGTCTCCTGTGGGCTGAGTCGCGCGCCGTACAGGAAGAACAGCAAGGCGATCGCCGCCGTGGTCAACCAGTCCATCACCTGGATCCCGGCGCCGGTGACGGGAAGGAAGCTCCCCAGCAGCGCGGCGACGATGATCGCCATCAGGAAGGGGTCGGGACGGAGACGGGCGAGCCAGGACACCCCGGTCATCCTACGGGTCGCGGCCGGTTAGGATCGCCGCTGTGCTGGTTCCCGTCACCGATTCTGCCGACCCCCGGCTGGCCGACTACGTCGGGCTGCGCGAGGCGAGCCTGCGGCGGTTGCTGGAGACCGAGCGGGGGCTGTTCATCGCCGAGGGCGCGAAGGTGATCCGGCGGGCCGTGGAGGCGGGCTACCGTCCGCGGTCCTTCCTGCTGGCCGAGCGCTGGCTGGCCGATCTGGCCGACCTGATCGAGGACGCCGACGACGTCCCGGTCTACCTGGTCAGTGAGCAGATCGCCGAGCAGGTGACCGGGTTCCACGTCCACCGCGGCGCGCTCGCCTCGCTGCACCGGGTCGACCGCCACAGCGTCGCGGACGTGCTCGCCGCCGGGGACCGGATCGTCGTGCTGGAGGACCTGGTCGACCACACCAACGTGGGTGCGGCGATCCGCAATGCCGCCGGACTGGGCTGGGACGGCCTGCTGATCAGCCCGCGCTGTGCGGACCCGCTCTACCGGCGCAGCGTCAAGGTCTCGATGGGGGCGGTCTTCTCACTGCCGTGGGCGAGGCTGTCGCGGCACAGCGACGTTCCGGCGGTGCTGCGGGACGCGGGGTTCACCGTCGTGGCGCTCGCGCTCAGCCCGGACGCCGTCCCGCTGGCCGGGTTCGCCGCATCCGCGGCGGCCGCCGGCAAGCTGGCCATCCTGCTGGGCACCGAGGGCCACGGCCTCTCGGCCGCCTGGGTGGCGGGGGCGGACGCGGTGGTGCAGATCCCGATGCACGCCGGCATCGACTCGCTCAACGTCGCGGCCACCAGCGCCATCGCCTGTTACGCGCTGGGCCGGTAGGACCGGGCGACCCGGCCAGCCCTACTCGCTGGTTTCCGGCTGCTGTCCGGGACGCTCCCGCCGCGGCCCGGCCTCACCGTCGGCCGAGCGCAGCCGCGGGCTGACCGGCCAGTCCGCCGGGTAGAGGTGGGCCAGCGACTCGGCCTGGGTGTACAGCTTGCGGCGGACCCGGCTGGAGAGCCGGTCGCCGAAGACGATGCCGTTGAGGTGATCGGTCTCGTGCTGCAGGCAGCGGGCCAGCGTCCCGGTGCCCTCCACCCGGACCGGGTTGCCCGCGACGTCCACGCCGGTGCAGACCGCGAAATCGGGGCGGGCCAGCGGTTGGTAGCCGCCGGGGAGCGAGAGGCAGCCCTCATCGTCGGCGACCAGACGGCGGTCGTCGCCTTCGGGCAGGGTCACGACCGGGTTGCACACCACGCCGCTGTGGTAGACGTCATCGGCGTCGGGGCAGTCGTAGACGAAGACCGCCAGGTCCACCCCGATCTGGGTGGCGGCCAGGCCCACGCCGCGGGCGGCGGCCATGGTGGCGAACATGTCGCGGACCAGCTGGACCAGGTCGTCGTCGAAGACCTCGACCCGGCGGGTGGGGGTGTGCATCACCGGTTCACCCCACCTGGTCATCGGCCGGATCGTGCCGCCTGTCATCAAGTCCTTCACGCCTGTTCCCGTTCCACTCGTGCCACTGCGGTCACCCGCCCGGTCAATCCTAACGATCAGCCGCGGCACCGACCGGCGGCTGTGGTGCGCGTGGCGGCTTGCCGCGCCGGCCGGACGCGCCGACGCTGGAGGGGTGGACAGCGAACCGGGGGAGCAGCCCGAGGACGGGGCCGAACTGAGCCCTGCCCACGCCGAGGTGCTGGCGGCCTTCACCCGCCACCTGCGCGCCGAGCGCAACCTGTCCGCCCACACCGTCCGCGCCTACGCCGGAGACCTCAGGAACCTGCTGGGGCACCTGGAGCGGACCGGCCAGGAGTCGCTGGCCGAGGTCGACCTGCCTGCGCTGCGCCGCTGGCTGGCGGGCCAGCAGGCTGGCGGTGCCGGACGGGCGACGCTGCAGCGCCGGGCGGCCGCCGTCCGCACCTTCTTCGCCTGGGCCAGGCGGACGGGGCGGGTGGCCACCGACCCGGCTGCCGGCTTGCGCTCCCCGCGGGTGGACCGCCGGTTGCCGCCCACCCTGGAGGTCGACCACGCCCGGTCGGTGCTGGACGGGCTGGCCGGTCTGGTGGAGGCGGCCGAGACCCCGCAGCAGCGGGCGGCGGCCCGTCGCGACCTGGCGGTCATCGAGGTGCTCTACGCCAGCGGGATGCGGGTCGCGGAACTGTGCGGCCTGGACCTGCCCGACCTCGACCTGGACCGCGGCCTGGTCCGGGTCTTCGGCAAGGGCGGCAAGGAGCGCACGGTGCCGCTGGGTCGGCCGGCGATCCTCGCCGTGCACGGCTGGCTGCAGGACAGATCGCTGCTCGCCCGCTCCGCCGGCGACGCGGTGTTCGTCGGCGACCGCGGAGCGCGGATCGACCAGCGCGTGGTGCGGCGGTTGGTGCATCGCGCGCTGGCCAGTGTCCCGGACGGCCCGGACCTGGGACCGCACGGACTGCGGCACGCGATGGCGACCCACCTGCTGGAGGGCGGGGCCGACCTCCGCTCGGTCCAGGAACTGCTCGGCCACGCCTCGCTCGGCACGACCCAGCTGTACACCCATGTCTCCAACGAGCGACTCCGGGCGGTCTTCCAGCAGGCCCACCCACGGGCCTGACCGGTCAGGGGCCGGCCAACGGCGGCAGCCGGCCCGTCGTGGCAGCAGGCAGCAGTCGGACGCGGGGCGGCGTTACCAGCCAGAGCGGGTCCAGGTAGGTTTCACCGCGCCGCAGCCCCCAGTGCAGGCAGCCGGGCGGGGGACAGGAGTGGCCCGCCGCCAGGGTGCCGATCACCTGTCCGGCAGCGACCTGCTCACCCGACCGGACGCCGGCCACCACCGGCTCGTAGGTGGTACGCAGCGGGCCGTGCCACACCGTGACCACGGGCTTGCCCGCCACCTGCCCGACGAAGCCCACCCGGCCGGCGGCCGCCGCTCGCACTGCTGTACCAGGTGAGGCCCGCAGGTCGACGCCCCGGTGGCCGGCCAGCCAGGGTCGCGGTGGCGGATCGAAGCCCCGGACCACCGGACCGTCGACCGGGTACACCCCCATCGCACCGGCCGGCGGGGCCGGCAGCAGCCAGCCGGCGAGGGTGGCGAGCAGGACCATCGCAAGGCGTCGTCGTGTCATGCCCGACAGTCTTGGCAGGCCGGGCCGTCCTGCGCCGCGAGGGTCCCCGGCTTGTGGACGAATCCAGCCGGGGTGTGGACGGCGACGAGGGTTTGGCCCGCCCGGGTACCAGCGCGTAGAATCCCAGCAGCGTTCCGGAAGATGCGGGACGACTTCGCATGCAGTCCTACCGCCGCAAGGCGGGTCGAACCTCGAGGTCCCTCACGGGTGGGTAGTAGGCGACTGCGTCAGGGGGGCCGAACGGTTCGGTCCCGGAAACCCAAAGCGGGTCGGGCGTGCCCACCCGCGCAGAAAGGAACGGCCATGGCCGTCGTCACGACTCGCCAGTTGCTGGACAGCGGTGTGCACTTCGGGCACCAGACCCGCCGGTGGAACCCCAAGATGAAGCGGTTCATCCTCACCGAGCGCAACGGCATCTACATCATCGACCTGCAGCAGTCGCTGACCTACATCGACCAGGCGTACAACTTCGTCAAGGAGACCGTCGCCCGCGGCGGCCAGATCCTGTTCGTCGGCACCAAGAAGCAGGCCCAGGAGGCCATCGCCGAGCAGGCCACCCGGGTCGGGATGCCCTACGTCAACCAGCGCTGGCTGGGCGGCATGCTGACCAACTTCGGCACCATCTCCAAGCGGATCGGCAAGATGAAGGAACTGGAGGGCATCAACTTCGATGATGTCGCCTCCTCCGGGCTGACCAAGAAGGAGCTGCTGCAGCAGAAGCGCAAGAAGGAGAAGCTGGCCAAGACGCTGGGCGGCATCCGCGACATGGCGAAGCTGCCGCAGGCGATCTGGGTGGTCGACACCAAGAAGGAGCACCTCGCCATCGACGAGGCCCGCAAGCTGCGGATCCCGATCATCGGCATCCTGGACACCAACTGCGACCCGGACGAGGTCGATTACGCCATTCCGGGCAACGACGACGCGATCCGCTCGGTCGCGCTGCTGACCCGGGTCGTCGCCGACGCGGTCGCCGAGGGCCTGCTGTCCCGCTCCGCCGCCGCCACCAGCGGCGAGGAGGCCGAGCCCATGCCCGATTGGGAGCGCGAGCTGCTGGGTGCCCAGGTTGAGCAGGCCAAGGCCGAGGCCGCCGTCGAGGCTGAGCTGGCCGCCGAGGTCGACGCCAAGATCGAGGAGGCCGTCCAGGCCGTCGAGGCTGCGGAGCCGGCCGCCGAGGAGCCGGTGGCGGAGCC
>JAEZHJ010000016.1 GCA_023436925.1 Actinomycetes bacterium | reverse complement strand
TGCCAAGGTAGCGGCCACCCGCGCTAGATGTCCAAGTGAGGGGGTAATCTGCCTCCACTGTGTGGGGGGAGGAGAGGGGTGTCATGCGCGACGAGGCTGGCCAGGGGTGGGAGCAGCCGCCATTCGGGGAGGGGTTGGACGCCATTGCGGTCGACCTGATCACCACACTCATGCAAGAAGTCTTCGCCGAACTCGATCCGGTCCAGCTCGTCGCCAACAGCGGGCTCGACCTGTCCGAGGAGGACCGCGCCAGGGTCGCCGAGATGATCGATCGAGCCATCGTCGAGATCGAGGTCGGCTTCCCGCGGGACCTTGCCCGGCAGCGGCCGACGCTGATCAGCGGACACGCCTGACGGGTCTGCCACGGACGCCGGGTCGGTGTCCGCCACGGGGGAGTGGCCCCCGGTTCAGCTGCGCCTGCCCGCGTCAGCCCGGAAGACGACGGAGCCGGCCATCCCGAATATGACCGGCCCCGTCGCGGCTTCAGCGCTGGACTCGGGCGTTGCCCTGCCAGATCGCCCAGACCTGGTCCTCGTCCGCCGGGGCGCCGTAGTCGGTGACCGAGGTCGCCGCGAGCGCGCCGGTGGCCCAGCCGAACTGGGCGCACTGCTCCACGTCCCAGCCCTGGAGGATCCCGTACAGCACCCCGCCGACCGAGCCGTCGCCGCCGCCGATCCGGTCCAGCACGTCGATGTCGCGCAGCGGCAGCACCACGAACTCGTCGTCGTGCCACAGCACCATGCCCCACTTGTGGTGGTTGGCCGAGACCACCTCGCGCAGCGAGGTGCCGATCCAGGAGGCATTGGGGTAGGCCTGCTTGATCTGCCCGATCATCGCCTTGAAGCCGTCGATCTCGGCGTCGATGCCCTCGCCACCCGCCTCCGGCCCGGCGATCCCGAGGCAGAGCTGGAAGTCCTCCTCGTTGCCGTACAGCACGTCGCACAGCTCGGCGATCTCGTGGAAGGCGCGGGACAGCTCCTCCTCGCGGCCCTTCCAGAACGAGGCCCGGTAGTTCATGTCCATGCTGACCAGGGTTCCGTGCTGCTTGGCGGCCTTGGCCAGTTCGACACAGAACCTCGAGGTCTTCGACGACAGGGACGCGATCAGCCCCGACAGGTGAAGGATCTTCACGCCCTCCTGGCCGAACAGCCGGTCGAGGTCGAAGTGGTCGATGCTGAGCTCGCGTCCGACCTCGCCGGCCCGGTCGTTCCAGACCCGCGGGGCCCGTCCGCCGAAGCCGGCGTCGGCGATGTTGAACTGGTGCCGCAGCCCCCACGCGTCGCCCTGGGGCAGGTCCGGCCCCTCGTAGCTCATGTTGCGTGAGCGCAGGTTCGCCTTGATGATCTCGGCGACCGGCGACCCGGCGACGAAGGCGGTCAGCACCTTGGTCGGCTCGCCGAGGTAGGACGCCACGGACGCGACATTCGTCTCGGCGCTGGTGACGTGCAGCGTGAACCGCTCGGAGGTGTGGACGGGCTGGCGGCCGTCCGGGGTGAGCCGGACGCCCATCGAGGTGGGGACGACCAGCGACCAGCGGGCGTTGGGGCGGAGTTCCATCGCAGAGCCTTTCGACGTGTTCGGTCAGCCGGCCAGGTCGGCCAGTTCGAGAGCGTGGGCCCGGACGGCGGCGAGCAGCCGCTCGTCGCCCGCTAGGGCGGGATCAAGGAAGCCGAGGACACCGGTGATCGCGTCCTCCAGCGTCCCGGCAGCCAGCGCCTGCACCTCGGCGGCGCGGACGTCGGTCACCGGCGCGCCCAGTCCGCGCAGGTGCTGCACCCAGGCCGCCACGGCCCGGGCCGCTCCGGCCGGAACCCGTCCCTCGGCGAGTTCGGCGCGCAGCGTCGGCACGATCCGGACGCCGATCTTGATCGAGCCGTCGGCGGCGATCTGGGCCAGGGCGTGGCGGATGTTCGGGTTGCCGAACCGGTCGAGCAGCGCCTGCCGGTACGCCGCGAGGTCGTCGGCGGGCAGCGCCAGGTGGCGACAGGCCTCGTCCCACCACTGCTCGACCCAGGCCAGGCACCGCGGGTCGGCGATCGCGTCGCCGACCGTCTCGTGGCCCAGGATGCTGCCGGCGTAGGCCAGCAGCGAGTGTGAGCCGTTCAGCAGGAACAGCTTGCGACGCTCGAAGGGCCGCACGTCGGGCACCAGCCGCGCTCCGGCGGACTCCCAGGCGGGCCGGCCGGCAGGGAACTCGCCCTCGATCACCCACTCGCTGAACGGCTCGGTCGGCACCGGGGAGGCGTCGGCCGCCCCCATCGCCGCGGCGGCGACCTGCCGGTTCTCGTCGGTGGTGGCCGGCGTGATCCGGTCGACCATGGTGGTGCAGAACGACACGTTGCCGGCGATCCACTCCGCCAGGGACGGGTCGAGCTCGTCGGCCAGGTCTGCGACCACGGTGGCCACCGCCTCGCCGTTGTGGCTCAGGTTGTCGCAGGACATGATGGCCAGCGGCCCCGCCCCGGACGCCCGGCGGGCGAGCAGGCCGGCGACCAGTCGTCCCGGCGCAGTGCTGACGGGGGCCAGTCGGTCGGCCCGCAGCGCGGCGAGGTCGGCTGCCACCCGGGGGTCGGCGGCGTCCAGCCGTCCGTCCGGCCCGCGCAGGTAGCCGGCCTCGGTGACGGTCAGGGTCACCACGGCGACCGCGGGGGAGCGCAGGTAGGCCAGGAAGGCCTCGTGCTCGGTGGCGGCGTGGACGGCGACCAGGCTGGAGACGACCTCGCAGGAGTCGCCGTCCGGGCCCCGCGTGATCAGCGTGTAGAGGCCGTCCTGCGGCGCCAGCGCCTCGACCATCGCCGCCGAACGGCCGGTGAAGCCCGCGATGCCCCACTCCGCGGCGTCGTCGGCGTGCTCGGTGTACCAGGCCTGGTGGGCGCGGAAGAAGTTGCCGACTCCGAGGTGGACGATCCGCACCGGCGCCGGGGGACGGCCGTAGCCGGCCGCCCGGGAGAGCCTGACGTCAACTGCGGAGGTCATAGCTTGAACGCCTTTCTCGGGTTACCGACGACCAGGCCGGTCGCGGTGTCGACGGCTTCGTCGAGGCTGAGCCGGTGCTCGGCCACCAGGCCGGCCAGGTAGCCGGCGTCGATCCGCCGGCTGAGGTCGTGGCGGGCGGGGATGGACAAGAAGGCCCGGGTGTCGTCGATGAACCCCGACGTGCGCCCGAACCCGGCGGTCTCGGTGACCGCGCTGCGGAACCGGCGCATCGCGTCCGGGGCGTCGATGAACCACCACGGCACCCCGATGTAGACCGACGGGTAGAACCCGGCGAGCGGGGCCAGCTCCCGGGAGTAGACCGTCTCGTCCATCGTGAAGAAGACGACCTGGAAGTAGGGCGACGTCCCGAACGCGGCCAGCATCGGCGCCACCGCCCGGGTGAACTCGACCTGCAGCGGGATGTCGGCGCCGACGTCGGCACCGTAACGCTGGAAGGTCGCCGGGTGGTGGTTGCGGTACACGGCCGGGTGCAGCGTCATCACCAGGCCGTCGTCGGCGGCCATCCGGGCCTGCTCGAACATGAACCCGCGGCGCAGCGTGTCCGCCTCGTCCGGGGTGATCGTCCGGGCGCGGGCGCGGGCGTAGAGCCGCTCCGCCTCGCCGGACGCCAGCGGCTCCACCCGGGCGTCACGGTGGGAGTGGTCGGTCGACACCGCGCCGTGGCTCTTGAAGAAGGCCCGCCGATTCTCCATCGCCGCCACCCAGCCGGCGTAGCTGCCGGTGTCGATGCCGCTCACCTCGGCGAGCCGGTCGACGGCGTCGTTCCAGCCCGCCTGGGCAGCCTCGAGGTAGCGGTCCGGCCGGAAGGTGGGCGCCACCTCGCCGTCCCAGGTCGGGTCGTCCGCCAGCTGGGCGTGGAAGGACAGGTCATCGCAGGGGTCGTCGGTGGTGGCCAGGAACTCGATCCCGAACCGGCGGTACAGCGCCCGGGGCCGGAACTCGGGCGTCGCGAGCCGGGCCGCGATGGCGTCGTAGATCTCGTCGGCGGTGTCGGCGGACGGAGCGAGGTCGATGCCGAAGATCTCGGCCAGTTCCGACTCCAGCCAGAACCGCACCGCCGTCCCGCGGTAGGCCTTCCAGTGCGAGCACAGCAGCCGGAAGGCCGCCCGGGCCCGCTCCGGGCCGAAGTCCGGCTCGCCGACCCCGAGGTCGGACAGGCCGATCCCGTTGGCGTGCAGCATCCGGGTGACGTAGTGGTCGGGCGTGATCAGCAGCGAGGTCGGGTCGCCGAACGGCTCGTCCTCGGCCAGCCAGCGCGGCGGCACGTGGCCGTGCGGGGAGATGATCGGCAGGTCCCGCACCTCGTGGTAGATCTCGCGCGCGATCGGACGCAGCGTCGGATCGGACGGCAGCATCCGGTCCGGGTGCAGCTCGAGGCAGGCCATGGTGCCCATCGTGGCCGCGGGCGGTTCCGGGCGGGAAGGCGTTGCCGCCTGTTGCCACCCGCGTCCGCTGTCGCCCGGGACGCGGTGACGCAACTCAGGCCCCGGTCTGGATGGCCGGGGTGCGGCTGCTCCGGCTGCGGGAGGTCCGCCGCGGCCCGGTGGAGCCCCGCACGTGCAGCTTGGACGGCATCACCAGGGGTTCGCCGGCGCGCGGCTTGGCCCCCTGGATCACGGCCAGCAGGTTGGTGACCGCCGTCGCCCCCATCTGCCGCATCGGCGCCGCCACGGTGGTCAGGGTCGGCAGCACCAGCCGGGAGGTGAGGATGTCGTCGAAGCCGACCACGCTGACCTGCTGGGGCACCTTCACCCCGGCGGTCTGGAAGGCCTGCATCACCCCGATCGCCATCAGGTCGTTGTAGGCGATCACGGCGGTCGGCGTCCGTTCCAGCAGCACCCGGCCGGCCGAGGTGCCGCCCTCGAAGGTCGGCAGGAAGGGGCCGATCTTCTGCACCTGCAGGCCGCAGGCGGTGCCGTAGTCACGCAGCGTGCGGAACCGGATGCCGTCGGCCCAGGCCGCCTCGGGCCCGGCCACGTACACCACCGAGGTGTGGCCGAGCTCGCGCAGGTGGTCGACCGTCGCCCGCATCCCGCCCACGTTGTCGGCGACCACGCTGGGGATGTCGCGCAACTCGCGGTTCAGGACGACCATCGGCCGCTGCTTGGCGATCGTGCGCAGGGCGGAGTCGGCCATCCGGGAGCTGCCGATCAGGAAGCCGGCGACCACCGGGACGAGTTGCTCCAGCGCCGTCCGCTCCCGGCGGCCCGACTCGCGGCAGTCGGCCAGCAGGATCTCGTAGCCGGCCTGGGTGGCGGCGATCTGCGCGCCGCGGATCAGCTGGGCGTAGAACGGGTTGGCGATGTCGGCGATCATCACCGCGAGCAGCCGGTTGGCGTCATCGGGCCGGGCCTGGCTGATCGGGTTGGCCCGATAGCCGAGCTCCTCGGCGATCTGGCGGATCCGCGCGGCGGTCTCGGCGTTCACCCGTCCGGGCCGGGCGAAGGCGCGACTGACCGTCGACGGCGCCACGCCTGCGGCGCGGGCGATGTCGTAGATGGTGACCGCTGGCGGATGGTCCGGCACCCCGTCAGGCTATCGTGCGGCAATCGGCGGCAACCGGTTGGCGCCAGACCTCGTAGGGTGGTTGATTGAAGCCGACGCGGCCTGCATCGGCGGCCGGACAACGTCTGTCTGCACACCTCGCCAGGAGCCTTTCATGACCGTGACGACCCCCGCCGGAACTGCCAGCACCGAGCCGAGGGCCGACGTCGGTGTGGTCGGCATGGCGGTGATGGGCAGCAACCTGGCCCGCAACTTCGCCAGCCACGGCTACACCGTCGCGGTGTACAACCGGACGCCGGCCCGCACCCACGAACTGATCGACGCGCACGGCGCCGAGGGGTCCTTCGTCCCGGCCGAGGAGATCGCCGACTTCGTCGCCTCGCTGAAGCGGCCCCGCCGGATGATCCTGATGGTCAAGGCGGGTCCCGCCACCGACGCCACCATCGACTCGCTGCTGCCCCACCTGGAGCCGGGCGACATCATCGTGGACGGCGGCAACTCGCACTTCCCCGACACCATCCGCCGCGAGAAGGCGCTGCGCGAGCAGGGCTTCCACTTCGTCGGTGCCGGGATCTCCGGCGGCGAGGAGGGCGCGCTGCTCGGCCCGGCCATCATGCCGGGCGGGTCCGTCGAGTCCTACGCCTCGCTCGGCCCGATGCTGGAGACCATCTCGGCCAAGGTGGACGGCGTCCCGTGCTGCACCCACGTCGGCCCGGACGGCGCCGGCCACTTCGTGAAGATGGTGCACAACGGCATCGAGTACGCCGACATGCAGCTGATCGGGGAGGCCTACGACCTGCTGCGCCAGGGCCTGGGCGCGAGCCCGTCCGAGATCGGCGACATCTTCGCCGAGTGGAACAGCGGCGACCTGGAGTCCTTCCTGATCGAGATCACCGCCGAGGTGCTGCACCACGTCGACGCCGCGACCGGCAAGCCGTTCGTCGACATCATCGTCGACCAGGCCGGCCAGAAGGGCACCGGGCGGTGGACGGTGCAGAACGCGCTCGACCTGGGCGTCCCGGTCACCGGCATCGCCGAGGCCACCTTCGCCCGTGCCCTGTCCAGTGCGCTGCCGCAGCGCGAAGCCGCCCGGCAGGTGCTGCCGGCCGATGCCCAGCCGTGGCAGATCACCGACCGCCAGGGGTTCATCGACGACGTCCGCTCGGCGCTGTACGCGTCCAAGGTGGTCGCCTACTCCCAGGGCTTCGACCAGATCGCCGCCGCCAGCGACGAGTACGGCTGGGGGATCGACCGGGGCGCGATGGCGCGGATCTGGCGGGGCGGCTGCATCATCCGGGCGCGGTTCCTGAACCGGATCACGGAGGCCTACGAGCGCAATCCCGAGCTGCCGCTGCTGATCGCCGACCCGTACTTCACCGAGGCGGTCAGCTCCGGCCTGGCGGCCTGGCGTCGGGTGGTGTCGGCGGCGGCCCTGGCCGGCGTCCCGACCCCGGCCTTCGCCTCGTCGCTGAGCTACTACGACGGCCTGCGTGCCGAGCGCAGCACCGCGGCGCTGATCCAGGGCCAGCGCGACCTGTTCGGCGCCCACACCTACGGCCGGGTGGACCGGCCCGGCAGCTTCCACACCCAGTGGACGACCGACCGCACCGAGGTGGAGGCCTGAGTGCCGGCCGCACCCCGGCCGGGCCGGAGGCGGTCGTGACCACCACGACCGCCCCGCTCACCGGGCAGGCGGCGGCGCTGGCCGAGCGGGTCACCCAGGCGCTCGGTGCTCCCGAGCGGCTCGGCGTCGCCTTCTCCGGCGGCGTCGACTCCTCGGTGCTGCTCGCCCTGGCCGCCCGGGCGCTCGGACCCGACCGCACCCTGGCGATCCTGGGCGTCTCGCCCAGCCTGGCCGGCGACGAACGGACGGCGGCGCACGACGTGGCGGCCGCGATCGGCGTCCCGCTGGTCGAGCTGGAGACCCACGAGGGCGACAACCCGCTCTACCGCGCCAACGGCCCCGACCGGTGCTTCCACTGCAAGGACGAACTGTTCGCCCGGATCTCCGACGACGTGGCGGAACGGCATCGGCTGACCGCGGTCGCCTACGGCGAGAACGCCGACGACGCCCGCCGCCCGGACCGGCCCGGCGCGCAGGCCGCCACCAACCACCAGGTGCTGCGACCGCTGGCCGAGGCCGGGTTGTCCAAGGCCGACGTCCGCACGGTCGCCCGCGCCCTCGGGCTCGCGTCGGCGGACAAGCCCGCCGCGCCCTGCCTGGCCTCGCGGATCCCGCACTTCGAGGAGGTGACCCCTGCCAAGCTGCGCCAGGTCGACCGGGCCGAGTCGGCCGTCCGCGGACTGGGGTTCACCGACGCCCGGGTCCGCCACCACGGTGAGATCGCCCGGCTGGAACTGCCGGTGGCCGACCTGCCCCGAGCCGTCTCGCCGGAGGTTCGTGACGCCCTGCTCGCCGCGGTGAAGTCGGCCGGCTTCCGGTTCGTCAGCCTCGACCTGGCCGGCATCCAGTCCGGCGCCTTCACCCTGCCGCTGGTGACCCGTGGCTGACTGGCAGCCGGCGGACGCGCTGCGGCAGGTTGCCGACCTCGACTTCGACCGGGCCGAACGGCGGGGCTACCCGGAGGCGGTCTACTGCGAGTCGAAGTCGCCCGACCAGCTGCGGCTGATCGCCGCCGCCGTCCGGGAGCGGGGAGCCCGCACGATCTTCACCCGGGCCGACGAGGAGCGGGCAGCGGCCGTGCTCGCAGAACTGCCGGACGCCGGACGCGACGAGCAGGCCCGGCTGCTGTGGTGGCCGGCCGAGCCGCCGCAGCCCAGCGGTGGCCTGGTGGTGGTGGCGGCCGCGGGCACGTCCGACCTGCCCGTCGCACGGGAGGCGGAACTGACCGCCCGGCTGCTCGGCCGGCGCACCGAACTGGTGGTCGACGTCGGGGTCGCCGGGCTGCACCGCATCCTGCACCGGCTCGACCTGCTGCGCAGCGCGCAGGCGATCGTGGTGGTTGCCGGGATGGACGGCGCGCTGCCGAGCGTCGTGGCCGGCCTGGTGGCGGCCCCGGTGGTCGCGGTGCCCACCTCGGTGGGCTACGGCGCCGCCTTCGACGGGCTGGCCGCCTTGCTCACGATGCTCAACTCCTGCGCCCCCGGCGTGGCGGTGGTGAACATCGACAACGGCTACGGCGGCGGGCACCTGGCCGCCCAGATCGCCGCGAACCCGCCAGCCGACAAGGGGTGACGCCGCCGGTCGGCTGCCGTCATGATGGAGGCCCGACCGGCAGGAGACCCCATGACCGTCCAGTCCCTCGACCTTCCCGGCGCCACCCTCACCTACGACGTCCACGGCCCGCTGCCCACCGCCGGGCGGCCGCCGCTGCTCATGATCGGCCAGCCGATGGACGCCGCCGGGTTCGCCACCCTCGCCTCGCACTTCCCCGATCGCACCGTGGTCACCTACGACCCGCGCGGCCTGGGCCGCAGCGCCCGCGATGACGGCAGCACCGACCACGACCCCGTGGTGCAGGCCGAGGACCTGCACGCCCTGATCGGCGCCCTGGGTGCCGGGCCCGTCGACCTGTTCGCCAGCAGCGGCGGCGCGGTCACCGCCCTCGCCCTGGTCGCCGCCCATCCCGAGGACGTGGTGACCCTGGTCGCCCACGAGCCCCCGGTCCTGGCCGTGCTGCCGGACGCCGAGCGTGCCTTCGCCGCCGAGCAGGCCGTGCGCGACGACTACCACGCCCGCGGCTGGGGCGCCGGGATGGCCCGGTTCATCGCCCTCACCGCCTGGCAGGGCGAGTTCACCGACGCCTACGCCGCCCAGCCCGCCCCCGACCCGGCCGGCTTCGGGCTGCCCGACCACGACGACGGCTCCCGCGACGACCCGCTGTTGTCGGGCGCCTCGGCGGCGGTCACCGCCTACCGGCCCGACCTGGCGGCGCTGAGCGCGGCGCCCACCCGGCTGGTGGTCGCCGCCGGCGTCGGGTCGACCGACACCCTGACCTGGCGGACGTCGGCCGCCCTGGCCGAGGCGCTGGAGTTGCCGCTGACGGTGTTCCCCGGCGACCACGGCGGGTTCCTGGGTGGCGAGTACGGCCAGACGGGGGAGCCGGAGGCCTTCGCGGCGCGGCTGCGGGAGGTGCTGGACGAGGCCTGATCCGGGCCGTTCCGTCGGCCGGGAGGGGTGTCGAAGCGGGGCCGGAACGGCCCCGGACATGGAAAGCTCCCCCGACTGGACTCGAACCAGTAACCCTCTGATTAACAGTCAGATGCTCTGCCAATTGAGCTACAGGGGATCGCGCTGGGCGCAGGGCGTTACGTTACCAGCAAGGTCAGTCGAACCCGAAATCGGCGCGGGCGGCGGCCAGTTCGACCTCGAGCCGGTCCTGGATGTCAGGGGAGGCCAGGTCGACCCCGGCCGACGGGGTGACCCGCCACAGCGTGGTGTCCTCGCCGGGTTCCAGGGAGCGGCGCAGCGCCAGCGTGAGGTGGCGGCCCTTGCCGAGGTCGACGCGCCGGGAGGCGATCACGCTGGCGGTGATCCGCTCGTTGAACAGGTCGGTGAAGCCCGAACGGCCCTCCAGGACCACCTCGTGCCGGTCGCCGGCGCCGTCGTCCCAGCCCAGGGTGCCGCTCGCCTCGTCCCAGCGTCCGGAGTCGATCTCGTGCCACGGGTAGGAGTGCCAGCCCGCCGCGTCACCCACCATCAGCCGTCCGGCCAGGCCGACGACATGGCCGTCGGCGGTCGGCGCCCAGGCCAGGATCGCGGGTCGGCGACCCAGGTGGCCGGCCAGCGAGGAACGGACGTCGGCGTCGAGCCGGTGGGGGAACGAGAGCGGCATGGACCCATTGTGCCGGGCCGACCGGGGCGGACGGCGCGGGGGCCGCGTCAGGCGTCCAGCAGGTCGAGCAGCCGCCGGCCCACCCCGGAGTCGGCGTGGCTGCCCACCACCGGGAAGCCCGCGGCGAGCAGGCTCGGGTGGGCGTTGCCCACCACCTGCGGCTGCCCGGCCCAGGCCAGCATCTCGGCGTCGTTCGGCATGTCGCCGAAGGCCACCACCTCGGCGGCGTCGATCCCGAGCCGGCCGCACAACCCGATCAGCGCCGACGCCTTGGAGACCCCCGGCGCGCTGATCTCGACCACGCCGGGCACCTCCACCGCCGAATGGGTGACGGTGGCGAGCTCGCCCACCAGGGCCAGCGCCCGGGCGGTCAACTCGGCCGAGGCCAGCCCGGGATGGAAGCCGAGCACCTTCAGGACCGGCTCGCCGGTCGCGAGCAGGTCATCGGTGACCAGATCGGTGCCGCTGTCCAGGTTCGGGGTGCCCGGGTCGCACCGGAACCCGGCCACCGTCTCGACGCCGAGGTAGGCGCCGTCCAGCCCGGCGCGGAGCCGTCTGACCACCTCGGCGAGGCAGCCGGGGGAGAGCGCGTGGTGCTCCACCACCCTGCGTTCGGCGAGGTCCCACAGCACCGCGCCGTTGGAGGCGATCACCAGCGGGTGGGCGGCGTCCAGGTCGGCGAGCACGTCCAGCCAGCGGATCGGGCGTCCGGTCGCCACCACGAACGGGATGCCGAGTGCGGCGGCACGGGCTGCGGCGGCCCGGTTCAGCGGCGAGATCGACCCGTCCGGGCCGAGGAAGGTGCCGTCCAGGTCGGTGACCACCAGCCGGGGACGGGGCACGTCACAGCCTGGAGTTCGGAGTCGGCGAACCGGGCGCCCCGGACGGGGTCTGCCCGCCCGGCGACGGCGAGCCGGACTGGGACGGCGACGGCGAGGGCGAGCCACTCGACGGGCTCGGCGACGGCGACCCACTCGAGGGGCTCGGCGACGGTGAGGCCGAGTCGGGCGACGGGGACGGCGAGGCCGAATCGGGCGACGGCGACCCGGACGGTGGCGGGGAGCCGGTCGGCGGCGGTGTCGCGGTCGGCGGCACTGGCGGCGGCGGCGAATCCGGCGGGGCCTGCTGGAAGATCAGGATCGCGATCAGCACCGCGAGCGCCGCCAGCAGCATCATGAGCAGCCACGACGCCAGGATGCTGAGCCAGCCGGCCCGGTCGTGCCGGCCCGGCCACGGCAGCGGCCAGAGCCGGGAGATCCCCGGCCGGGTGCGGTCGATCCAGTGCAGCCGGTAGGCCGGCCCGGTCGGGCTGCCCTGCAGCGGCAGCCGGGACAGGTCGACCTCGGCCAGGATGCGGTCCGCCTCCGCCAGGGCGGCCGGGCTGGCGTCGTAGGCCAGCGCCACCCACGGCGCCAGCGGCGCATCGTCGGGGCCGACCGGGTCGTCCTCCTCGTCGCGGCTGCGGAAGCCGAGCCGGCCTTCGGACTGGCCGCGGCCGCCGCGGGCCAGCACGGTGTCGATGTGGAGCTTGTCGACCACCCCGGCGAACCGGTCGCGGGCGGCCGGGTCGGCGGCGGCGCCCTCGGAGAGCAGGATGAGCATCACCGACGTGGACCGGTCGTCGTGGGCGACATAGCCCACCCCGGACGGCGACGCGGTCAGCCGGGCGTCCAGCCAGTAGTCGCCGACCCGGGGCGGGTCCTCGCGCCACAGCGGAGACAGTCGCGGGGCACCGGGGTCGGCCCCGGTGCCGGCAGGCGGCTCAGGCGTGGTCATCGCGTCCCATCAGGAGCGGGCGGGCCCCGCCTCCGCGACCATTGTGCCAGCCGGGCAGACTGCCGCCCGGAGGGTCTGGCGGCCACGCCGCAGCCGCCCCGCGGGCGGCTTGGGCGGTGGACGGTATCGTGGTCGCACATTCCCAGTCAGCCAACTCCCACCGAGCCAGGAGCGCCGCGTGACCAACCCGATCCAGCCGCCGCCGGGGTACCCGCCGCCGCAGTCCCAGGTGCCGCCGCAGGCGCCTCCGGCGAGCCCGCCGTCAGCGCCCGCCGTGAACCCGGCGATCGCGAGCTCGGCGAAGCTGCTGGGCGAGGCGATCTCACAGGTGCAGCGGGTGATCGTCGGCCAGGAGCACATGGTCGAGCAGCTCATGGTCGGCCTGCTGGCCAAGGGCCACGTGCTGCTGGAGGGCGTTCCGGGTGTCGCCAAGACGCTGGCGGTGCGCTCCTTCGCGACCGTCGTCGGCGGTGACTTCGCGCGGATCCAGTTCACCCCCGACCTGGTGCCGTCCGACATCGTGGGCACCCGGATCTACTCCGCGCAGCAGGAGAAGTTCGACACCGCGCTCGGCCCGGTCTTCGTGAACTTCGTCCTCGCCGACGAGATCAACCGGGCACCCGCCAAGGTGCAGTCGGCGATGCTGGAGCTGATGGCCGAGCGGCAGGTCTCGATCGGCGGGACCACCTTCCCGGTGCCGGATCCGTTCATCGTGATCGCCACCCAGAACCCGATCGAGTCCGAGGGCGTCTACCCGCTGCCCGAGGCGCAGCGCGACCGCTTCCTGCTGAAGGTGGACGTGCCCTACCCCCGCGGCAACGAGGAGTTCGAGATCCTCCGCCGGATGAGCGTCAACCCGCCCAAGCCCAGCCCGGTGCTCGACCCGGAGAAGGTCCGCGCCCTGCAGGAGCAGGCTTCCGGCGTCTTCGTCCACAACCTGGTGGCGGAGTACGTCGTCCGGCTGGTGCTGGCCACCCGGACTCCGGACGAGTTCGGCATGCCCGACCTGGTGCCGGTGATCCAGGTCGGCTGCTCCCCGCGTGCCACCCTGGGCCTGGTCGCCGCGGCCCGCGCGCTCGCCCTGATCCACGGCCGCGACTACGTCCTGCCGACCGACGTCCAGTCGATCGCCCGCGATGTGATGGCGCACCGCCTCGTGCTCGGCTTCGACGCAGTCGCCGACAACATCACCCCGGCGCAGGTGGTGGAGCGGATCGTCGCGATGGTGCCCCCGCCGACCCCGGTGTGGAACCAGCAGCGGCAGCCGGCCCCCAGCGGCCAGCGGTACTCCCCTGAGGGCAGGGGCTGAGGGCGGCAGTGACCGCCGTGCCCGGCTTCGCGCCACCGCCCGATGACCTCGGCGCGGTGCGGTCGGTGCTGGCCGAGCCCACCACGGCCACCCTGCCACTGCACAAGCTGGCCCCCGAAGCTGCGCTGCGCCGGCTGGAACTGACCGTGGTGCGGCGCCTGGAGGGCTTCCTGCACGGCGACCACCAGGGCCTGCTGCCCGGGCCCGGCTCGGAGTCGAGCGACGCCCGTGAGTACGTCCCCGGCCAGGACGACGTCCGCAAGATCGACTGGGCGGTGACCGCCCGGACCACCGTCCCGCACGTCCGCGACACCATCGCCGACCGCGAACTCGAGGTCTGGGCGCTGCTGGACGTTACGCCGTCGATGAACTGGGGCACCGAGGGGGTCACCAAACGGGACCTGGGGATCGCCGCGGTCGCCACGATCGGCTTCCTGTCGCAGAAGATGGGGGACCGGTTCGGCGGGCTGATCATGCGGCCGGACGGCCTCAAGCGGCTGCCCGCCCGCTCCGGGCGGACCGCGCTGTACGCCCTGCTGCGCCGGATGCTCACCGAGCCGATCGTGCCCGACCACACCACCGGGCCGTTCTCGCTGGCCGAGGGCATCGAGCGGCTCGCCCGCTCGGAGCGCCGCCGCGGGATGCGGGTGGTGGTCTCCGACTTCATGACCGCCGGCGACTACGAACTGGACGCCAATGTGCCTCCGGACTGGGAACGGCCGATGCGGCACCTCGCCGTCCGCAACCAGGTGCTGGCGGTCGAAGTGGTCGATTCCCACGAGACCAACTTCCCCGACGTCGGCGACCTGCTGATCCGCGATCCCGAGACGAACTTCGAGCGCTACGTGAACACCAGCGATGACGCCGCTCGGGCCCGCATGGACGCCGCCGCGGCGGCCCAGCGGGAACGCATCCGGGTGGCGCTGCGCCGGGCCGGGGTGGCGCACATCCAGCTGCGCACCGACCGCGACTGGGTGCACGACATCGCCCGCTTCGTGCTCTCCTACCGGCGGACGGCGGCGATGCTGCACCAGCCGCCGCAGGGGGTGACCAAGTAGGTGTTCGAGCTCAGCTTCCTCAACCCGGAACGGCTCTGGGTGCTGCTGGTGATCCCGGTGCTGGTGGCCGGCTACATCGCCGCAGTGATGGCCAAGAAGAAGACCGGCATCCGCTACACCAACACGACCCTGCTGGCCCAGGTGGTGCCCAAGCAGTCGCAGTGGCGCCGCCACCTCGCGGTCGCACTGTCGCTGGCCGCGCTGGTCGCCCTGGTGGCGGCCTGGGCCCGTCCGAACGGGGTGGACTACGTGCCGCGGGAGCGGGCCACGGTGGTGCTGGTGATCGACATCTCGCAGTCGATGCAGGCCACCGACGTCAAGCCGAACCGGCTGGACGCCGCCAAGCAGGCCGCGATCGGGTTCGTGAAGGAACTGCCCGAGCAGTACAACATCGCCGTGGTGAGCCTGTCCGGCAACCCGTCGGTGCGGCTGCCACCCACCCTGGACCGGGCGATGGCCCAGCAGGCGATCAGCAGCCTGCGGGTGCAGGACTCCACCTCGGTGGGGGAGGCCATCTACACCGCCCTGGCCGCCCTGCAGATGGCCCCGCTGGGCGAGGACGGCTCGATAGCGCCGGGTGCCATCGTCCTGCTCAGTGACGGCCAGAACACCGCCGGCCGGGCGCCGACCCAGGCCGCGAACGAGGCCCGCAAGGCTGAGGTCCCGATCTACACGATCGCTTACGGCACCCAGAACGGCTACGTCGACCTCGACGGCAAGCGGGAGCCGGTGCCGCCGGACGTCACCCTGCTGCGCGAGATCTCCCAGATGACCGGTGGCGAGGCGTACCAGGCGGAGAGCCTGCCGGAGCTGGAGCGGGTGTACTCCAACATTCGCAGCGAGGTCGGCATGGTGCCGGTGAAGAAGGAGACGACCGCGCTGTGGGCGGGGTACGGCCTGGCCTTCGCCGTGGTGGCCGCGCTGGCTGCGGTCTCGCTGGGAGCGAGGTGGCCCTGATGGAGCCGTGGATCCAGTTCATGAGGCCGGAACGGCTGTGGTGGCTGCTGCTCATCCCGGCGCTGTTGCTGCTCTACCTGGGCCTGTTGTGGCGGCGGCGCTCGCGCGCCCGGTCCCGCTCGCTGGGCCGGCTGGAGCGGGTGCTGCCCCAGCAGCAGGCCTGGAAGCGGCACGTCGCGGTGGCGGCCGCGGTGCTGTCGTTGGCGGCACTCAACGTCGCCTACGCCCAGCCGAAGGGCCAGGTGGACGTGCCGCGCGACCGGGCCACCGTCGTGCTGACCATCGACATCTCCCGCTCGATGATCGCCGAGGACGTCTCGCCCAACCGGCTGGCGGCGGCCAAGTCGGCTGCCCAGGACTTCCTCGGCATGCTGCCGACCGGGTTCAACGTGGCGCTGGTCAGCTTCGCGGCGACAGCGGCGGTGATCGTCCCCCCGACCACGGACCGTGGCGTGGTGGCGGCCGCCATCCAGAACCTCGAGGTGGCCCCGTCCACGGCGATCGGGGAGGGGATCTACTCGGCGCTGGACGCGATGGCGCAGGCGCCGCCCGACCCGGAGCATCCCGACGAGCCGGCCCCCGGCGCCATCGTCCTGCTCAGTGACGGCTACACCAACATCGGCCGGCCCTCGGCGCGGGCCGCCGAGGACGCCAAGGAGCTCGACATCCCGATCTACACCATCGCCTACGGCACCCCCGGCGGCTACGTGGAGAGCGGTGGCCGGCGCGAGCCCGTCCCGGTGAACCACGCCGAACTGGAGGAGATCGCCAGGATCTCGGGCGGCAAGAAGTTCTCCGCCGGCTCGAGCTCAGAGCTGCGTCAGGTGTACGAGTCGATCGCGAACACGGTCGGCTACGTCAAGGAGGACCGCGAGGTCACCGAGCAGTACGCCGGCATCGCCCTCGCCTTCGCGATCCTGGCCTCGCTGGCCGTGGCCTCCCTGGCCGCCCGCTGGCCCTGACCCGGCACACGGGGACGGTTCTTCGGCACACGGGGACGGTTCTCTGGCACACGGGGACGGTTCTTCGGCACACGGGGACGGTCCTCCGCCCGGGCTACTGGTGCTGCTGGGGCTGGTGGGGCAGAATGAGGCATCTCTTCGCGTTCGAGGCTCGCTGGGGAAGGCACGTCTCAGCGAAGGGGACACAGATGGACAGCACGCGCGGGATCATCCTGATCCATTCGGCGCCGACAGCGCTCTGCCCGCACATCGAGTGGGCGGTGAGCGCCGCTGTGGGGTCCCCGGTTCGCTTCGACTGGACGCCGCAGCCCGCTGAAGCCCGAGCTCTACGCGGCGAGATCGTGTGGTCCGGCGCCCCCGGCACCGGCGCGGCGATCACCTCCGCCCTGACGCGCTGCGAGCGACTCCGGTTCGAGGTCACCGAGGAGGCGACCCGGACCACCGAGGCGATGCGCTGGGCCTACACCCCGCGCCTCGGCGTGTTCTCCGCCGTGATGGGACTCAGCGGCGACATCCTCGTCCACGAGAACCGGCTGCGCCGCGCGCTGGTCTCCGAGGCCCTGGGCGGCAAGCCGGTCGCCGAGGCGCTGCGCGACCTGTTGGGAACCGACTGGGACGACGAGCTCGAGGTCTTCCGGCACGCCAGCGAGGACGCCCCCGTCCGCTGGCTGCACCGGGTCAGCTGACCCACTGGACTCACCGAGACGCCCTGCCGGTCCCCCAACTCACCGGCAAGGGCCAACCCCTCACACTGAGGGCCACCCGTTACGGGTGGCCCTCAGTGCGTCAGCGGGGAGCGTCCTCTCTGTTGGCGAGAACCGCTTCCCGCTTCGCTGAGGGCCACCGTTAGCGCTGAGGGCCACCCATCATGGGTGGCCTTCGACGGATCGGGTGGCCCTCGGTAGAGAGGGTGGCTTTCAGCGCGGGATCACAACGGGATGTTCGTGTGTTCCTCACACTCGCGAGCGAGTGTTCGTCGACACTCCACCCCGTTGTCCTCCCGCTGACGCGGGATCACAACGGGATGTTCGTGTGTGTTCCGCGGACGCCGGTGTCGGCCGCCCGGAGCGCCTCGGCGATCGCGGAGCGGGTGCGCGCGGGGGAGATGATCTCGTCCACCACGCCGATCTCGACGGCCTTGTCCACGCCGCCGGCGATCCGCTCGTGCTCGGCGGCCAGCTCGGCCTCGACCCCGGCGACCATGTCCGGGGCGATCTCGGCCAGCTTGCGGCGGTGAAGGATGCGGATCGCGGCGACCGAGCCCATCACGGCGATCTCCGCGGTGGGCCAGGCGAACACCCGGGTCGCGCCGAGCGAGCGGGAGTTCATCGCGATGTACGCCCCGCCGTAGGCCTTGCGGGTCACCAGCGTCACCCGGGGGACGGACGCCTCGGAGAAGGCGTGCAGCAGCTTCGCGCCGCGGCGCACCACGCCGTCCCACTCCTGGCCGACGCCAGGCAGGTAGCCCGGGACGTCCACCACGACGACCAGCGGCACCCCGAAGGTGTCGCAGAGCCGGACGAAGCGCGCCGCCTTCTCGGCGCTGAGCGAATCCAGGCAGCCACCCAGCCGCAGCGGGTTGTTGGCGATCACGCCGACGGTCCGGCCGGCCAGCCGGCCGAAGGCGATCGTGATGTTGGGCGCCCAGCGGGCGTGCAGCTCAAAGGTCGAGCCCTCGTCCAGCAGCCCGTTCAGCAGGGGGTGGACGTCGTAGGCCCGCTTCGGGGAGTCGGGCAGCAGCTCTGAGAGGTCCGGGTCGGGGACCTCGGCGGCGATGCCGCCCTGCGCCGCCAGCAGCGTGGTCAGGGCGCGGCCGCGGGCGAGCGCGTCCGCCTCGCTGTCGGCCACCACGTGCACCACGCCGGAGCGCCGCTCGTGGGTGTCCGGCCCGCCCAGCCGCTCCATGTCGACTTCCTCACCGGTGACCGAGCGGACGACGTCCGGCCCGGTGACGAAGATCCGTCCGGTGGGGGCGATGATCACCACGTCGGTCAGCGCCGGGCCGTACGCGGCGCCGCCGGCCGCGGCGCCCAGCACGATCGAGATCTGCGGGATCTTGCCCGAGGCCTGGGTCATCGCGTGGAAGATCCGCCCGACGGCGTGCAGGCTGAGCACCCCCTCGGCCAGGCGCGCACCGCCGGAATGCCAGATCCCCAGGATCGGCACCCGGTCGACCATCGCCCGCCGGTAGGCCTGCACCACGGCCTCGCAGCCGTCCACGCCCATCGCCCCGCCCATCACCGTGGCGTCGGAGCAGAACGCCACCACCGGCGAACCGTTGATCGTCCCGGTGGCGGCCAGCATGCCGGAGCCGTCGTCGGGGGTGATCAGGGTCAGCGAGCCCGGGTCGAGCAGGGCCGCCAGCCGGTGGTTCGGGTTGCGCGGGTCCTCCTCGCGGGGCAGCCGGGCGGGCTTGGACGGTGCCGTGGCCTGGGTCATCGGGTGTGCTCCGTCTCTCAGCGGTTGGTGTTGGCGTTGGTGACCGCGACGGCGACGTTGTGGCCGCCGAAGCCGAAGGAGTTGTTGATCGCCGCGATGTCGCCCGCCGGCAGCGGACGGGGCTGCGTGGCGATGTCGATGCCGAGATCGGGCTCGGGGTCCTCCAGGTTGATGGTCGGCGGCGCGACCCGGTCCTTCACGGCCAGCACGGCCGCGATCGTCTCCAGCGCGCCGGCGCCACCCAGCAGGTGGCCGGTCATCGACTTGGTGCTGGTCACCACCACGTGGTCGGTGTCGTCGCCCAGGGCGGTCCGGATCGAACCGGCCTCGGTGACGTCGCCCTGCGGGGTCGAGGTGCCGTGGGCGTTGACGTGGACGATGTCGGCGGCGCTCAGCCCCGAGTCGACCAGCGCCTTGAGCATCGCCCCGGACTGGCCCTCGCCGGTCGGGTCGGGCTGGACGATGTCGTGCCCGTCGGCGGTGATCCCGGCCCCGGCGATCGTGCCGTAGATCCGGGCGCCGCGGGCCTGGGCGTGCTCCAGCGTCTCCAGGACGAGGATCGCCGCGCCCTCGGCGAGCACGAAGCCGTCGCGTCCCTTGTCCCACGGACGGGAGGCGCGCTCCGGCTCGTCGTTGCGACGCGACAGTGCCTGCATCTGGGCGAAGGCCGCCATCGGCAGCGGGTGGATGGTCGCCTCCGCGCCGCCGGCGACGAAGATGTCCGCCCGGCCCAGCCGGAGCTGGTCGAGGGCCTGGGCGATCGCCTCGTTGGAGGAGGCACAGGCCGACACGGGGGTGTGCACCCCCGCCTTGGCGTGTACCGCCAGGCCGACGTTCGCCGCCGGGGCGTTGGCCATCAGCATCGGGATCGTGAACGGGCTGACCCGTCTGGCCCCCTTGTCGCGCAGCGCGTCCCAGTTGTTCAGCAGCGAGTGGAGACCCCCTATCCCGGAGCCGACCGAGACGCCGAGCCGGAACGGGTCGACGTCGTTCTCGTCCTCCCAGGTGAACCCGGCGTCGGCCCAGGCCTCCTGGGCGGCGATCAGCGCGAGCTGGGTGGCCCGGTCGAGGCGCCGGGCCTTGACCCGGTCGATCACCTCGGCCGGGTCGACCTTGACGAAGCCGGCGATCCGGGCGGGCAGTTCGGCGGCCCAGTCCTCGGTGATGCCGGTTATCCCGGACTCACCGTTGAGCATCGCCTGCCAGGTGGAGGTGAGGTCACCACCCAGCGGGGTGGTGGCCCCCATCCCCGTGATCACGATCTCGGTCATGATTCCTACAGGTGTGCCTCGATGAAGGCGACGGCGTCGCCGACGGTCTTGAGGTTCTTCGACTCCTCATCGGGGATGGTGACGCCGAACTTCTCCTCGCAGCCGACGAGGATCTCGACCATCGCCAGCGAGTCGACATCGAGGTCCTCGACGAACGACTTGTCGAGCTGGACGTCCTCGACCGGCACGCCGGCGACGTCGTTGACGAGCTCCGCGAGCTGGCTGCGGATCTCTTCGGTGGTGGCCATCTGGCTTCTCCTTCTTGGTTGGTGTCCGGGTCCGGCGGTGCCGGTGGTTCAGGGGAGCGTCACGACCTGGCCGGCGTAGACCAGGCCGGCGCCGAAGCCGATCAGCAGGGCGGTCTGGCCGCTGGCGGCCTCGCCGGAGGTCAGCAGGGCGTCCATCGCGATCGGGACGGACGCCGCCGAGTTGTTGCCGTAGCCGCGGATCGTGCGGGCGACGACCACCTTCTCGGGCAGCTTCAGGTAGCGCAGCAGGGTGTCGGTGATCCGGTTGTTGGCCTGGTGGGGGATGAACACGTCGAGGTCGTCGGCGGTGATCCCGGACTCGTCCAGGCACTTCGAGGCCGCCTGGGCGATGAAGCCGGTGGCCCACTTGAAGACCGTGCGGCCGTCCATCGCCAGCGAGGGCCAGGTTCCGGCGGCGACCGCCTCCTGCCAGTCGGCGGTCTGCCAGATCGCGCCGGCCTGGGAGCCGTCCGAGCCCCACACCACGGGGCCGATGCCGTTGGTCTCGCTGGGGCCGACGACCACCGCGCCGGCGCCGTCGGAGAACAGGAAGGCGGTGCCGCGGTCGGTGAGGTCGGTCATCCGGCTCAGCGTCTCGGCGCCGATCACCAGCACGTGGCGGGCCTGGCCGGCCCGCACCATCGCCTCGGCCTGCGCCAAGCCGTAGCAGAACCCCGCGCAGGCGGCGGAGATGTCGTAGGCGACCGCGTCCACCAGGCCGAGCCGGGTCGCCAGCTGCGGGGCCAGCGCCGGGGTCTGGTGGAAGTGCGAGACGGTGGCGAGGATCAGTCCGTCGATCTCGGACGGCGCCAGGCCGGCCCGCTCGATGGCCTGCCCGGCGGCCTGCAGGGCCAGGCTCTCCAGGCTCTCGCCCTCACCGAGCCAGCGGCGCTCGCGGATGCCGGTGCGCTGCTGGATCCACTCGTCGGAGGAGTCGATGAACTGCACCATGTGCTCGTTGTCGAGGACGCGGCTGGGCACCGCGGCGCCGACCGACAGGATGCGGGCGTAGCGGGCCCCCGCGCTGGCCTTCAGCTGCTTCACGCGGCGCTCCCGCCCACACCCTCGGAGTGCGGATGGAGCCGGATCAGCGGCTGCCCGGGGGCGACCGGGTCACCGTCCTCGACCAGCCATTCCACAACCGTCCCGCCGTGCGGGGTGGCGACGTCGGCGGTGGCGCGCAGCGTGGAGACCTGGCCGACCACGGCGGACGGCGGCAGGGTATCGCCGGCAGCCAGCCCGGCGGTCCGGGAGAAGGTGCCCTTGCTGGGGGAGACGACCAGCTTCCAGGCCGGGGAGGCGGACATCGCCGAGGTGGAGGCCGGGTCGGCGTGGGCGGCGACGAACTCGCGCGCGGCGGGGATCTGGTCGGGGGTGTTCAGGGCGAACAGTTCGACGCCCTTCAGGTTGCGCTTGGCGATCCCGGTCAGCGCGCCGGCCGGCGGCAGCTCCAGCAGGCCGGTGACGCCCAGGTCGGCCATCGTCTGCAGGCACAGGTCCCACCGGACCGGGCTGGCCACTTGGTTGACCAGCCGGGTGAGGTACTCCCGCCCGCTCTGGACGACGGTGCCGTCGGCGTTGGACAGCAGCCGGGTGCGCGGGTCGTGGGTGGTGATCGCCCGGCTGAGCCGCTCCAGGCGGGCGACGGCGGGCTGCATGTGGACGGTGTGGAAGGCGCCGGCGACGCTCAGCTGCACCAGCCGCGCCCGGGCCGGCGGGTTCGCGGCGAGCTCGGCGAGCTGCTCGACGGTGCCGGCGGCCACGATCTGGCCGGTGCCGTTGTGGTTGGCGGCGGTCAGGCCGGCCGCCTCGATCGCGGCCAGCACCTCGGTCGGGTCGCCGCCGACGACGGCCATCATCGAGGTGGGACGGACGGCGCTCGCCTGCGCCATCTGGCGGCCACGCTCGCGGACGAAGACCATCGCCTGCTCGGCGCTCAGCACGCCCACCCCGCTGGCCGCGGTGATCTCACCGACCGAGTGGCCGGCCGCCACGCCCACCTGCCGGAAGGCGTCGGTGGGAGAGGGGAACAGTTCCAGGGCGGTGATCAGGCCGGCGGCCACCAGCAGCGGCTGCGCGATGGCGGTATCGCGGATCGTCTCCGCGTCCGCCTCGGTGCCGTAATGCGCCAGGTCGAGGCCGGCGACGGTGGAGAGCCAGGCGAGCCGGTCGGCGGTCCGGGTCTCGGTGAGCCAGGGCGCGAGGAAACCAGGGGTCTGGGCACCCTGACCGGGCGCAACGATTGCGAGCACGTCTCCACCCTTGCGTGCCAAAGGCTGTTGGTGGTGGCTGTCCGCCGACGAAAAGCACTGCTCACAGTTGTAGGTTTCCTACAGGCACTCTCGGAGTTGCGCGGGTGTAAGGGGGTGTGTCGTTGTCAGGATCGTGAGTTTCTGAGAACCGGCTTAACCGAGCAGCCGGCCCAGTGTGAGGGCCAACTGCAGCACATACCCGTCGCGGGCGTCCGCGGGGGAGTAGCCGGTGAGCTCCTGGATCCGGCGCAGCCGGTAGCGGACCGTGTTGGGGTGGATGTAGCGGGCCCGGGCGGTCGCCTCGATCGAGCCGCCCTGGCCGAGGTACTCGGTCAGGGTCGTGACCAGTTCGCCGCCGGCGGCCACCAGCGGCTGGTACACGTCGGTCACCAGCATCCGGCGGGCGTGTCCGTCCCCGGCCAGCACCCGCTCCGGCAACAGGTCGGCCGAGGCCACCGGACGGGGGGCCTGCGGCCAGGCGTGCGCCGACCGCACCCCCGACAACGCCGAGCGGGCGCTGGCGACCGCGTCCGACAGGCTCTCGACGAGCGGTCCGACCACAACCTGGCCGGTTCCGAAGTGGTCGACGAAGGAGGCCACCAGGTCGACCACCTCCGGGGTCCTGGTCAGGTCGGTGCCGACCAGGACGACGAGCCGCTCGCCCTGCTGGGCGGCGAGGACGTCGCTGCGCCGCCCGGCGGCGATCTCCCGGATGGTCTCGATCGCGGTGCCCGGCTCGGCCGGGGCCGGGCCGATCACGACCGCGACCCGGGGCGGGTTCGACCAGCCCAGCGCCGAGGCCCGGGAGGCGACCGACTCGTCGGCGTCGCCGCGGATCACGGCGTCCACCACCAGCGCCTCGAGCCGGGCGTCCCAGCGGCCTCGCAACTCGGCGGCCCGGGCGTACACCTCGGCCGCGCCGAAGGCCACCTCGCGCGAGTAGTAAACGATGGCCAGCTCCAGCGGTGCCTGGTCCGCCGGTGGCAGCCGGGCGATCTCGGCCTCCACCGTGTCGATGGTGGTGCGCATCAGGTCGACGGTCTGGTGCAGGGTGATCTGGCGGGTCAGCGCCCTGGGGGCGGCGTCGAAGATGCTGCGCGGCGGGCTGCCGTCACCTCCCTCGGCGAACCAGGTGATGAACCCGTCGATGCCCGAGCGGGCCACCACGGTGATCCAGG
>JAEZHJ010000181.1 GCA_023436925.1 Actinomycetes bacterium | reverse complement strand
GCGCCGACCGGCTCACCGAACCTGACCGCCTGGGCGGCGGCCGGCCTGGCGGCGCTGGCGGTGGTGGCCGCCCCCGGCCTGGTCCGCCGCGGGCGGAGCTGGTGGCGGCTGCGTCCCGACCGCGACCCGGCCCGGATGGCGGAGGACGCCTGGGACGAGTTGCGCGACAGCGTCATCGACTCCGGCCACCCCTGGCGGTCCGGCACCCCCCGGCAGACCGCCCGGGCGCTGTCCGAGCTCCTGGACCCGGAAGCCGCCGCGGCCGCTGCCGCACTGGCGGTCGAAGTGGAGCGGGCCCGGTTCGCGCCGGCGATGGGCGACGCCGACGTGGTCGGCCAGGCCCGGACGGCGGCCGCGGGGCTGGCGACGACCCGGAGCGGCAACGCGCCGCCCTGGCGCCGGGTCTTCCCCCGATCGGTGGTGCGCCGGCGGCACTGAGCGCGGACTCGGCCCGGCCGCGAGGTGGTGTGTCCCCGTGTGCCGGAGAACCGTCCCCGTGTGCGGGAGAACCGTCCCCGCGTGCCGGAGAACCGTCCCCGTGTGTCAGGCGACCCTCGCCCTGGGCCCGGACATGCAACAGCCCGGGCGGTTCGCCCGGGCCGTGTTGTTGCTGGACTCAGTAGCCCTCGTCCTGACGTCGACGCCAGCGCTCCTCCATGCGATCCATGAAGTCACGTTCGGCAGGCTTCTTGCCGGAGGGCTGGCCGTCCTGGTCATAGCCGACATGTTGCCAGGACCTGACGGCGACCACCGTGGCGGCCAGCATGACGAGGAAGCCGAAGATGCTGAGCAGCGGGTGTACCTGCATGCCGCCGATCAGGCAGCCGATCCCGACCAGGAAGACCAGACCGGCCAGGGCCGCGCGGCGGCGGTACACGCGGCGGGAACCCGTGCCGCGAAGGGTGTTGGCGAGCTTGGGATCCTCGGCCGCGAGGGCGGCTTCCATCTGTTCGAGGAGTCTCTGTTCGTCCTCAGAGAGGGCCATTGTCGCCTCCTGGATGCGTAGTGGACGAAGTGTAGGACAAGTCTAGGTCGGCACCCCAGATTTCGGAACTGGAGGTTACCCGCGTCACGACCCGCTCATTCCTGCAGGCCCGGCTCTGAGGTGGGCTCCTGGTCGAACTGGAAGCCGTCGGTGGCCAGTTCGTCCACCGCGGCGTGCTCGGCGTCCCACAGCCCGTCGCGGTAGGCCGTCCGCGACACCAGGTGGCCCGACACCGGGGCGGTCAGGATCTGCAGCATCACAGCCAGGCCCAGCAGGGTGAACGCCTTCCAGTCCCGCAGGCTCAGCGTCACCCCGAGCAGCACCAGGATGAGGCCGAAGACCGAGGGCTTGGTGGCGGCGTGCATCCGGGTCATCACGTCGGGGAACCGGACCAGGCCGATCGCCGCGGCGAGGCAGAAGAACGCCCCCACGGCCAGCACGAGGGCGCCGGCGAAGTCGAAGATCTGGTCAGCCGTCACCGTTGTCCTCCTGACGCGACTGGCGGCGGACGAACCGGCGCCGCACCGTCGAGGGCGAGGCGATCAGCCGGGCCACCGCCACGGCCCCGCTGAAGCCCACCAGCGAGAGCACCAGCAGGATCGGCAGCCCGGTGGTGTTGTCGGCGAGCACGGAGTACAGCCCGACGCAGGCGATCACGATCGCGACGACCACGTCCCCGGCGACGATCCGGTCCAGCGCCGTCGGGCCCTGGATCATCCGCCACAGCACCAAGCAGGCGGCGACGAAGAGCATCGCCACCGCACTGCCGATCACGATCGTCACTGCCGCACCTCCTTGCGCCGTTCCTGCGCCCGCAACTGGACCTCACGAAGTTCGTGGTCGCTGCCGAAGGCCCGGATCACCCGCTCCTCGATCTGCAGGGCGTGCTTGCGCTGCCGGCGGATGGACTGGCTGTCGGGCAGGTCGAAGACATGCAGGTACAGCAACCGCGGCCGCCGGACGGTCTCCACGACGAGGGTGCCGGGCACGATCGAGATCAGCTCGGCCACCATGACCTGATAGAGGTCGCTGTTCGAGGCGAGCCGTACCTTGATGATGCCGGGCCGCAGGGTGAGCCGGGGGCGCAGGGCGACCACCGCCAGCTGGACCGACGCCACGGCCAGGTCGCGCAGCTGGGCCAGCACCAGCCGCAGCACCCCCCAGGGACGGAACCTGCCGTAGTAGCGGATCGGCGCCAGCCAGAACACCACCGTCACCAGCCACCCCAGGACCAGCCCGTAGAGGATGTTCAGCAGTGAGGCGTCCCCCCACAACAGGACCCACACGAGGGCGAGCAGCAGCACCGCCCGGCCCTGCAGCCGCCAGCGCAGGACGGAGCGCAGCCTCCGGTTCTCGGTCATCAGCCACCCCCCAGCACGTTGATCAGGTAGCTGCCGTCCAGCAGGGCGGCGGCCGACCGGCTGACGTAGTGGTACATCGGGCCGGCGGCGACGGTGAAGACCGTCGCCAGCGTCAGCAGGCCGAGGGTGGAGCCGACCATGAGGCCCGGCAGCGGCGCGCCGACCTCGGGGTCCTTGAACCGGCGCAGGTTGCGCAGCGTCCGCTCGGGAATGTCCCCCCAGAAGGCCCGGGCCCACACCTTCGCCATCGCGTACAGCGTCAGCAGTGAGGTGAGCACGCTACCGGCCACCAGTGCCCAGGCCATCGGGGTGTCGGCCGCGACTCCCGCCTGCAACAGGGCGAGCTTCGCTATGAAGCCGGAGAACGGCGGGATGCCGGCCAGGTTCATCGCGGGGATGAAGAACATCACGCCGAGCACGGGGACCGCCTTGGCCAGGCCGCCCAGCCGGTCCAGGCTGGTGGCGGACCCCACCCGTTCGATCAGTCCGGCGACCAGGAACAGGGTGCACTGGATGGTGATGTGGTGGGCGGCGTAGTAGATCGCCCCTGCGTAGCCGGCGCTGGAGCCCAGCGAGATGCCGAACACCATGAAGCCGATATGGCTGACCAGGGTGAACGACAGCAGACGCTTGATCTCCACCTGGGCGATCGCGCCGAGGATGCCGATCACCATGGTTGCCAACCCGGCCACGCCCAGCAGTAGGTTGAGTTCCGACTCGGGGAACAGCAGGGTCTGCGTCCGGATCATCGCGTACACGCCCACCTTGGTGAGCAGGCCGGCGAACACCGCGGTCACCGGGGCGGGCGCCGTCGGGTAGGAGTGCGGCAGCCAGGCCGACAGCGGGAAGACCGCCGCCTTGATCGAGAAGACACCCAGCAGCAGGAACTGCAGCACCCCCTGCACCTCGGGCGGCAGTTCGGCGAGCCGGACTGCGAGCTGCGCCATGTTCACCGTGCCGGTCGCGGCGTAGACGGTGGCCAGCGCGATCAGGAACAGCGAGGACGAGACCAGGTTGACCACCACGTAGACCGAACCGGCGCGGATCCGGTCCCGGGTACCGCCCATGGTCAACAGCACGTAGGACGCGAACAGCAGCAGTTCGAAGCTGACGAAGAGGTTGAACAGGTCGCCGGTCAGGAAGGCGTTGGAGACTCCGGCCACCAGCAGCAGGAAGGTGGGGTGGAAGATCGACACCGGCGTCTCGCGGCGGACCTCGTCCTCGTCCTGCCCGGTGGAGTACACCAGCACCGCCAGGGAGACCAGCGCCGCCACGAGGAGCATCAGCGCGGCCAGCCGGTCGGCCACCAGCACGATGCCCAGCGGCACAGGCCAGTCCCCCACCCACAGCACCAGGGTCTGGCCGTCGGTCAGCCAGACCAGCACGCCGGCGACCGCGGAGACCGCCGCGACGGCGGTGATCGAGATGGTCCGCTGCAGCCGGGGCTGGCGGCCGGCCAGGAAGGCGACCGCGGCGGCCAGCAGACACAGCAGCACCGGGACGGCGAGCAGGTTGTTCATTCGCTCACCACATCCTCTCCGGTGTCACTGAACTGGATCTCCTCGTAGCTCTCCGAGGTGCTGTCGGCACGGGCCAGGACACGGATCCGGGCGTCCTCGATGTCGTCCTGCACCTCGTCGTGGCCGTTGATCTGGAAGCTGCGGTAGGCCATCGTCAAGACGAAGGCGGCCACCGACAAGGTGATCACGATCGCGGTCAGCACCATCGCCTGGGGCAGCGGGTCGCTCATTGCCGACTTCTCGGTCATCCCGATGATCGGCGGCCCGCCGGCCGGGCCCGAGGCGACCAGGAAGAGGATGTTGACCCCGTTGCTGGCCATCACGACGCCGACCAGGATGCGGCTCAGGGAGCGCTCCGAGATCAGGTAGACCCCGGCCGCTACCAGGACCCCGGCCACGATCGCGAGGGTGAGGTTGCCGCTCACGAGGACCACCTCACTCCGGGGGCCGCGCGGGTCGACTCCGGCTCGGGGGCCGGGGCCAGTTCCTCCCGCTCGTGGGCGTCGATCCCGGCACCCAGGCTGCGTCCGAGGTCGACCATCATGCCGACCACGACCAGGTAGACGCCCAGGTCGAAGACCGTCGAGGACACCAGGTGGATGTCACCCAGCAGGGTCCAGGTGCCTCCCCAGGGCAGCGCTATGGACTCCCAGCCGGGGACCGTGAGGTGGATCTCATAGCTTTGGAAGATGACTCCCCCGACGAACACCGGGACGACGGCGGCGGCCACCGACAGCACCAGCCCGGCCCCCAGGATGACGCCGGCCGGGATCGGCACCGCTTCGTCGAGTTCGTGCCCGCCGGCGGCGAGGTAGCGGATCATCAGCGCAGTACCGGCCACCAGGCCGCCGGCGAACCCGCCGCCGGGCAGGTTGTGGCCGGCCACCAGCAGGTAGATCGACACCACGAGCATGACGCCGAACAGCAGCCGGGTGACCACCTCGAAGATCAGGGAGCGGAAGTGCCTGGGCAGCAGCCGGCTGCCGGCCAGCCAGCCCTCGAGCTTCCCGGCCGGCAGCGCCGGCGGGCGGCGCAGCCGTCCGGCCCGGCCGCGCAGGAAGATCAGGCTCGCGACGCCGGTGGCGGCGATGCTGAGCACCGCGATCTCGCCCAGGGTGTCCCAGGCCCGGGTGTCGACCAGCACCACGTTGACGATGTTGTTGCCGTAGCCGTAGGCGTAGGCCGCCTCGTGCAGCGGCTCGGAGACGGGGGTCGCCGTCCGGGAGCCGGCGGCGAGCAGGGCCAGCAGGGTGACCGCCAGGCCGGTGCCGGCGGCGATCACCACCCGCCACCAGCGCCCCGACTGGAGCGGGCGCTCGGTGAAGTACTTGGGCAGCTTGCGCAGCACCAGCAGGAACACCAGTAGCGTGATCGACTCGACCAGCACCTGGGTGAGCGCCAGGTCAGGGGCGCCGTGGATCAGGAACAGCAAGGCGGTGCCGTACCCCGTGACCCCGAGCAGCAGGACGGCGCGCAACCGGCCGCGGGAGGTGGCGACCATCAGGGCGGCGATCGCCATGACGCCGCCGACCAGCAGCTGGGCCCAGTGGTCGGCCAGGTAGACGTCCGGCCACTGCTGGATCTGGGCCAGCCCGTAGAAGATCAGGCCGGTGATCACGACCAGGATCGTGGCGACATAGGACGCCAGCGAACCGCGCTGGGTCCGCCCGGTCACCTCGACTGCCAGCCGGTCCAGGCGGGCCATCGTGACCCGGTAGGCGTCCGCGGCGGCCGGGACCTTCGGGAAGGTCTGCTGCACCGCCGCGATCCAGTCCCGCTTCCAGAACAGCACCGCGCC
>JAEZHJ010000046.1 GCA_023436925.1 Actinomycetes bacterium | reverse complement strand
CCGGACGGGCCGGCCCCCACAATGGCAACCGCCGGCGTCAGCACGGGCCGGTTCACTTCTGTGCCTCCCTCTCAGCAGCGGCGGTCTCCATCAGCGCCGCCACAGCGGCACCGCAGAAGAAGCCCTGGCAACGTCCGTTCATTGCGCGCGTCCGGCGCCTCACCCCGCCCGGCGTGGTGGCGGGAATCGTGCTGTTGCACGCATCGCGAATCTCGCCCTCGGTCGCGCGTTCGCAGAAGCAGACGACCTTTCCATAGGCAGGATCCGAGGCGATCAGGGCGTCATTCTGGTAGGCCCGCACCTCGTGCTCGGCGATCGTCGGCAGCTTCGGGGGCAGCGGCAAGCGTTCGCGTGGGGCCAGGGTCAACCCCGCCCGCTCCAGCGCTGCGGAGACGTACTTCGCCACCGCCATGCAGGACGTCAGCCCGGTGGAGCGGATGCCGCCCGCGATCAGGTACCGCTGCTTCGGGTCAGCCTCGATCAGATAGTCGGACAGGTCATGCGCAGCCCGCAGCCCGGCGTAGGCGGCGGTGACCTCCTCGTGAAGAAGTCCGGGCACCAGGCCCTCGGCCTTCTCGAACAGGAAGTTGAAGCCGGCCTCGGTCGTCGAGGTGTCCAGGCGGTCGGTCATGTCCTCGGCCGTCGGCCCCACCATGACGTTGCCGTAGATCGTGGGGCTGACCAGAACGCCCTTGCCCAGCTTGCTGGGCACCGGCAGGACGATCAGCGGTACCTGAGGCCGGGAGAGCTTGTCGAAGACCAGCAGCTCTCCCCGACGGGGATTCAGGTGGATCCGGTCGAAGCCGAACATCTGGTCGATGAGGTCGCCGCCCAGCCCGGCCGCGTTCACAACCCAGCGTGCCGTGATATCGCCCTCGGTGGTCTTCAGCGTGGTGGTGCGCGGACCGACCTCCACATCGTCGACCGCCACGCCCAGGCGCAGGACGGCGCCCCGGTTCACCGCGTCGGTGGCCAGCGCGAGACTCGTCGACCAGGTGCAGATGATCGACTCGTCCGGGACGGTGAGTCCCCCAAGCGCCCCGGGACCCAGAGACGGAACCGTCCGGTAGACGTAGTCGGCGTCGACGATCTCGGTCTTCAGATAGCCGTTGGCAATGGCTTTGGCTTGCAGCGCCGGCAGCCCGGCCTCCTGCTCGGCGTCCCAGGCGACGAGAAGGGCGCCGGTCCGCAGCAGCGGGATCCCGGTCTGCTCGGCGTAGTCGGCCAGCAGGTGATAACCCTCGGCCACGAGGCGGGATTCCAGCGTCCCGGGGCTCGCGTCGTAACCGGTGTGCAGGATCGCCGTGTTGGCCTTGCTCGTTCCGTCACCCACATCGTCGCGGGCCTCGACCAGCACGACCCGCAGGTCGTGGCCGGCCAGTTCGCGGGCGATCGCGGATCCAATGACGCCTGCCCCGATGACAGCGACGTCACAACTCTCGTCCATCAATGGACCTTTCTTGGGTTGCACGATTCGACCTGGGCAAGCCAGGACGCGAGGAAGTCCGCTGCGCGTTCCGGTGCCCAGTTCGGGGAGAAGACCTGTTGGGGCTGCCACGCCACGATCGCCTCACCGAGCCCGAGCATCGGGTTCAGTGCCTTGCGGGCGAGCGCAACTGCGCCCAGCGGTGTGGCATGTGCCGACGGGTAGACGACCACCTCGACCTGGGCGAGGTCGGCCACCGACTGCATGAGTCGTCGACTGCGGGTGAGCCCGCCGTCGACCTTGAGTTGGGTGAGAGGCCGGCCAAGGTCGTGGCCGACCAGGCGTGCCAACTCGGCCACCTGGGCGGCAAGGCCCTGGAGCAGGGCGGTGACCAGGTCGCCGCGGCTCGATGACAGGGTCAGGCCGGTGAACGAGCAGGTGGCGGCGGAGTCCCACCACGGCGCGGCCAGCCCGGCGAAGGCCGGCACGCAGCGCACTCCGTGGGCGTCCTCGCTGCCCAGACGGTCGAGGTCCTTCGCATCGGTGATCACGCCGATGTCGGAGAGCCACCGCACAGCTGAGGCGGCGGTGTAGACCTGTCCGTCGGCACACAGCGTGGTCTCGCCATCGACGGTCCACGCGGTGGAGAGCGACAAGCCGACCTGCGAGGCGAGTCCGACCGAGCCCAGGTTCGCCAGCAGGAAGGCGCCGGTTCCGAACGTGCACTTCGCCGCGCCCGGCTCGAGGCACCCCTGCGCCAACAGGGCGGCCTGCTGGTCGATGATCGCACCGGCCAGGGGAACCGGGTGTGGCAGCAGGCCGAACAGCTCGGTCTCGCCGATCACAGCGTCGTTGGCGACGATCTCGGGCAACTGCTCCCCCGCCATTCCGAACCAGTCCACCAGGAGGGGGTGGTAGTCGGTGGTTCCGAGCGCGGTGAGCAGCGACCTGGAGGCCGTCGCAGAGTCGGTCACGGACCGGCCACAGAGTTGGTGGATCAGCCAGGAGTCGGTGGTCGAAACCACGCCGTCGCGAGTCAGGTGTCGGCGGATCCAGGCCAGTTTGGGGGCACTGAAGTAGGGATCCAGGACGAGACCGGTGAGCTCGGCGACCTGCTGCCCGATTCCCTCCCGCTCCAGGGCGAGAAGCTGGCAAACCTCCTCGGCGCGGCCGTCCTGCCACACGATGATCGGCGAGAGCGGCTCACCGGTGGTGGGGTGCCAGGCCAGAACCGATTCGCCCTGGTTCGCCAGCGCGACGGCGGCGATCCTGGGCTGCCCGGCCTGGGCCAGCGCAGCCGCACAGGCATCCTTGACCGACGCCAGCAGGCCGAGGGGGTCCTGCTCGACGACCCCGCCGGGCCGGTAGTCCGGCCGCAGCGGAACCTCTGCGACAGCCAGGATCCGATCGTCAGCGTCAGCGATCACAGCCTTCGTGCCGGACGTACCCTGGTCGATTGCGAGCACGGCGCCGGTCATGACAACCACCCGCCCTGGTCACGCCTCATCTCGTCACCGTCTCAACGCCGGCTGCCCGCAGCGCCGCGGCCAGGGAGCCAGTCGGCACACCGTCGGTGACCAGACCCGTCAACGAGTCGAAGTCCGCCATGTGATAGGGCGCGGAGTGGTCGAACTTGCTGGAGTCGGCGAGCAGGTACTTCCGGGCCGCATTCCTGATCATCAAGCGCTTCCCGTCCATCTCGTCGAACTCGAAGTCGGTGATCCCCGCCTGAGCGGAGAGACCGCCGCAGCTCAGCAGGGCCAGGTCGGCTCGAACATCGCCGAACAGATCCCTCGTCTGCCGACCGGAGGTGACGAGCTCCCCCGCGCGGAGCCGTCCGCCGCCGAGCAACACCTCGGCATCGAACCGGGCGCACACCTCTGTGGCGATCGGGAGGGAGTTGGTCACGACTCGCCCGTGGAAGTCGGGCGGAAGGGCCCGGACCGCCTGGAGCGTGGTCGTGCCGATGTCGACGAACAAGGTGTACTCGGGCTTGACCAGGCCGGCCGCCAACTCGCCGATCACCTGCTTCTGAGCCCGGTGCTGCTCCGACCGAACCGCGTAGGCCGGCTCGCTCAGCTGCCGCAGGCCGAGCAGTGCTGCGCCGCCGTGGACGCGCTCAAGCACCCCCTCGCTCTCCAGCGCCGCGAGGTCGCGCCGCACGGTCTCCACCGAGACCCCCAGCAGATCCGCAACATCCTGGGTGCGAATGAAGCCGGACTCGCCCAGCAACTGCACGATTCGGGCGTGACGCTCCGTCGGTAGCCCGGTGCCTGCGGGTGGGGTGTTCTGCCCGTTCATGGTGCCCGACGCTAGCCAAACCGGGCAGATTCCGCAAGTTCTTTGCCAGAACCGGGCAGCTTCGGTACATTACGGGCATGCTGCTGAGGCCCCACGAAGTCGTGGGGCGTGTGCCGGCAGCCCACACGAGGAGTCATAAAGATGGAATCCAAACGAGTAGCTGTCCTGGGTGGAGGTCACGGAGCGCACGCGATGGCGGCCGACTTCGCGCTCAGAGGCCACTCCGTAGCGATGTACGAGATGCCGCAGTTCGCCGACCGGATGCGCGTGGTCTTCGAGACGAAGACCATCCACGCCGTCGGCGTTGTGGAAGGGGCCGCACGCCTGGACCTGGTGACCAGCGACCTTGACGAAGCGATCGCCGGAGCCGACTACATCTGCCTGGTTGCGCCGGCCTTCAGTCACGAGGGCTACGCCGAAGCGCTGAAGGGACGGGTGAAGGCCGATCAACGGCTCGTGGTCATCCCGGGCGCCTTCGCTGCCCTGCAGATCGCCAAGATCTTCGGCGACGCGCCGAAGCCGCTGCTGGCCGACGTCAACAACCTGCCCTACGACGCGCGGCTCTCCGCGCCCGGCAAGGTGTCGATCTTCGGCCTGAACCCCGTCAACATCGCCTTCCTGCCGGCCCGCGGCGGCGACGAGGTGATCGAGGAGTTCCGGGCGGACCTCTTCCCGTTCGAGAAGGTCTACAAGGATGTTCTCGAGTGCGGCCTGTCCATCGTCAACCCGACCATGCACTCCGGTGCCTGCCTGCTGAACATCTCCAACATCGAGCGACCGGACGTCAACTTCTTCATCTACGAGCACGGCTGGACGCCGTCGACCTCGAAGCTGAACATCGCGCTGGACAACGAGCGCAAGGCGATCGGCGAGGCCTTCGGCTACCAGCTCCGCCCGATCGAGGACTTCTCCGGGATGCCCGACAACTACACCTGGCAGCAGCTGTACGCGGCAGGCCACGGCGCCATCTCCCTCACCCCGATCAGCGGCCCCAACACCATCTGGGATCGCTACCTGACTGAGGATACGCCGTTCGGCCTGGTCCCCTGGGCCTCGATCGCCGACGCGCTGGGGCTTGACACTCCGATGATCGACGCGGTCATCAACATCTACAACGTCATCCACGAGACCGACTGGCGCGAGCGTGGCATGACGGCAACCGATCTCGGCCTGGCCGGGATGACGGTCGAAGAAATCCTCGAGTACGTGCGCACCGGCGCGTGAACACACAACCTTCAACAGCACGGAGAACCACAGTGAAGAAGTTGGCAGCCCTGACGCTTGTCCCGCTCCTGTCGATCAGCCTTGCGGCGTGCTCAGGCGCTCCCGCAGGCGACGCGGGCCAAGCAGCGGAGAAGGAGACCTACTCCCTCCGCCTGGCAACCCACTACGAGACCAGCCACCCCGGCTACGCCGCCCTGGAGCGGATCGCGGACGCCCTGAACGAGAAGACCGACGGCCAGATCGAGGTCACCCTCTACCCGGCCAGCCAGCTGGGTGACTACACCCAGACCTACCAGGACCTGACCAAGGGGGCCATCGATCTGGCGCTCATCCCGATCCCGTCCGAGATGGACAAGAAGCTCGAGATGAACTTCGTCCCGTTCATGGTCACCTCCTACGACAAGATGGAGCAGGCGTTCGGCCAGGACTCCGGGTTCTACAAGCAGTACACCGAGGTCCACGCCAACCTCGGCGTGAAGCTGCTCGGCATCTACGTCGAGGGATTCGTCGGCATGGGCTTCAAGACCCTGCCCGAGAACTACGCTGACGCGACCGCGGCCAAGAACATGAAGGTGCGTGCGCCCGCGATCCAGTCCAACGCCTGGGCGGCTGAGGACATGGGCTTCTCGGTGATGACGATTCCGTACGCCGATGCCTACACCGCCCTGCAGACCGGCGTTGTCGACGGGTGGATCGGCGGCACCCCGCAGCTGAACTACAGCGGCTTCCGGGATGTCATCAAGTACTTCGTCTCCTACAACGTCTTCCCGGAGAACATCGGCTTCTTCGCCAGCCAGGAACTGTTCGACAGCCTGCCGGCCGACCTGCAGGCGACGGTGGAGGAGGTCTTCATGGCCGAAGCCATCAACAGCTACAAGACGGCCGAGGAGGCCGACAACAAGGCCCTCGAGCAGCTGCGCGAGTACGGCATCGAGACCCTCACCCTGACCGACGAAGAGATGCAGGGCTACGTCGAGAATGCCCAGCAGCTCACCTGGCCGCGACTGGCTGCCAATATCGGGCAGGACACCCTCGACATGCTCATCGAGGAGACCAAGTAACACTTCTTGGGGGCCGGCGAAAGCCGGCCCCCAGTTCTCTGCCCACACTGGGAAGGCAATCTGCGTGACACACCAAACCCTTGCACCAAAACCGGGCTTCGATATCACTGAAACCGGCTTCTGGCGAGGCCTGCTCGCCACCACGCGCGTCATCACGATCGCGTGCGCCGTGGGATCAACCCTGACGATCCTGGCTACCGCGTTCATGCGTTACGTCATGAACATGAACTTCTTCGGCTCCGAAGACATCATCCTGCTCTTCGCCTTCTGGCTGTACTTCCTGGGTGCCGCGTACGGCTCCTACGAGGAGAGCCACATCAAGGCGGATCTGCTCAACGTCTACATCCACAACCTGCGGATCAAGGATGGACTGGCGCTGTTGGCCCAGGTCATCACCCTGATCGTCACCACCATCCTCATGACCTGGGGCTTCAACCAGGTCGTCTGGCTGATGGAGAAGATGCCGCGGACGACCGCGCTCAAGATCCCGATTCTTGCCACTCAGGGAGTTATGTTCATCAGCTTCGTGCTGATGCTGTTCTTCGAGGTCGTCTACCTGGTCAAGAACACCCGGAAGTACTTCGTGCAGGGCCACTTCTCCGAGGCTGGGGCGCGGGACTACCTCCCGGAGTCCTTCCGCGGGAAGTGCGCCTGTGGCGGGCACGCCGATCCGGCGGCAGAAGCGTCCGACCCCACAGCCGCCGACAGCGAGGCCGCTGCGGCACCCGAGGGAAGTGAACGGTAGTGGAAATCATCATTGCATTCGTGATCCTGGTCACCACGATGGTGATCGGGGTGCCGATTCCCTTCGCCTTCGCGGCGGCCTTCATCTGGATCTCGTTCTCGTTGGGATTTGAGCCGGACTTCCTGCTGTCGGCCGGGTACGGCCAGATCAGCTCGGTCGTCCTGCTCGCGATTCCGATGTTCGTCCTCGCCGGCGGCGTCATGGAGCGCGGTCGCATCGGCGAGCACCTGATCGGCCTGGTCGAGAAGTTCGTCGGGCGGTTCAAGGGCGGCCTCGGCGCGGTCGCCGTGATCACCAGCGCCATCTTCGGCTCCATCTCCGGATCCGCCGCGGCGACGCTGAGCTGCATCGGCTCGATCATGGAGCCGCGGATGACCAAGGCCGGCTACAAGAAGGGGTACACGGCCGCGCTGATCGCCAACGCCAGCCCCCTCGGCCTGCTGATCCCGCCGAGCACCGCCCAGATCCTCTACGCGTGGTCGTCCGGCCAGTCCGTTCTGGCCTGCTTCCTCGCCACAATCATCCCGGGCATCATTCTCGCCTTCTTGCTGATCTGCGTGAATGTGGTGCTGACCCGCAAGATGTCGATCACCATTCCCCCCAAGGAGACGCCCCGCGCCTGGGTGGTCGACACCCGCAAGAAGACTGTGTCTGCGCTGCCGGCTCTCCTCATGCCCGCGATCATCCTGGGCAGCATCTACGGCGGTGTCCTGACCCCGACCGAAGCAGCCGCGGTCAGCGTGCTCTACGCGATTCCGGTGGGCCTCTACATCTACCGTGGCCTCACCTGGAAGGACCTCAAGCAGGCCCTGATCGACACCTCGGCCACGACCGGCGTGATCATGGTGATGCTGTTCATGATCATGATCCTGTCGCGCCTGCTCGTGATGGAGAACGTCCCGACGCAGATCGCCGACGCGCTGCTGAGCATCACGGAGAACCCGGTGATCATCCTGCTGATGGTCAACGTCTTCATGATCATCATCGGCATGCTGATGGACGATGCCTCCGGCATCCTCCTGTGCACCCCGATTCTGCTTCCGGTCGTCGTCGCGCTGGGTGTGCACCCGATTCACTTCGCTGCGATCCTCGGTGTGAACCTGGGCATGGGCCTGATCACTCCGCCGACCGCACCGATGCTGTATCTCGGCTGCCGGGTCTGCAAGGCGAGGGTGAACGACATGTTGTTCCCGACGATGATGTTCATCATCTTCGCCTGGCTGCCCACCCTGCTGCTCACCACCTTCATCCCCGACCTGGCTCTGACCATTCCAAAGATGGTCTTGCCGAAGCTGTTCGGCTGATCGCCGGTCACGAAAGGCGCTTTGCATGAACTTCCCCGCGTGGTCACTCGCGCCATTCGTGGGCCTTCTGATCTGCATCGCCGTATTGCCGCTGCTCCCACAGTCCGCGCGACTGTGGGAGCGCAATACGGTGAAGGCCGCCGTCGCACTGGGGCTCGGCATTCCGGTCGCCCTGTGGGTGTGGCTGCGCGGCCAACCGGATCTGGTGGTTCACGCCCTTGGCGAGTACCTGCAGTTCATCGTGCTGATCGGAGCGCTGTTCGTCGTCTCCGGCGGTATCCACCTGGAGGGCCGGATCGCGGCCACTCCCCGAAACAACACGGCCATCCTCGCCATCGGTGGCGTCCTGGCCAGCTTGATCGGTACCACCGGCGCGGCGATGCTCCTGATCCGGCCACTTCTGGCCACCAACGCCCACCGCAAGGAGCGCGCCCACACGGTCGTGTTCGCCATCTTGGTGATCGCGAACTGTGGCGGCTTGCTCACCCCCTTGGGCGATCCCCCGCTCTACATCGGCTTCATGCGGGGCGTGCCGTTCACCTGGACGCTCGCCCTGATCGGCCCGTGGCTCTTCATCAACGGGATGCTGCTCCTCACCTACTACTCCCTCGACCGCGTGAAGTGGGCCGGCGAACCGACGTCCGCCACCCTGCCTGACGTGACCGAGGACGCGACGGTGCGCGTCCGGGGGCTCCTCAACATCCTGTGGCTGGTCGTGATCATCGCCTCCGTGGCGCTGCTGGGCGAGCAGCCGTGGCTTCGCGTCCTCGTCCAGGTCGCGGCGGCGCTGGGCTCGTACCTGACCACCAGTCGTGAGCTCAGGTTCGAGCGCAACGGGTTCACCTGGGGGCCCATCATCGAGGTGGGCGCGCTGTTCTCCGGCATCTTCCTCACCATGGTCCCGGCGCTGGAGTTCCTTCGTGAGCACGCCGCAGCCCTGCCGCTGAACGAGTTCACCCTGTTCGCCTTCAGTGGCAGCCTGTCGTCGGTACTGGACAACGCCCCGACCTATCTCACCTTCTTCGAGATGGCCACCCAGCTCTCCGTTCCGGGAGCTGCCGTGATCGCGGGTGTGCCGGAGCCCTATCTGATCGCCATCAGCCTGGGTGCCGTCACCTGTGGTGCCATGACCTACATCGGCAACGGCCCCAACTTCATGGTGAAGGCAGTCGCCGAGTCGGCCCAGGTCACCATGCCGTCCTTCACGGGCTACATCGGCTGGACCCTGCGCTACCTGCTGCCGATCCTGGTCTCCATGGTGCTGATCTTCATCGGCACCGGGCTGGTCAGCAGGATTCTCGGGGTGGCGCTCGCTCTCATCATCGTGCGCATGGCAATCACGCGAATCGTGCAGAGCCGGCCGCGCGAAGCCGAGGTAGGCGCCGCTGCAGCCTGACCCTCCGACCAGTGCCCGCGTTGGGTGTGGCCGCACAAGGACCCGATCTCTCGGTTCCGCGTCCGGCTCTCACCCGGCGCGGGCACTGTTTTGTTCGACCACCGCGTGCCGGCTCAACCCTGAGCGAGCCTGGGATGGCAGTGCCGCTCCCCCGCTCCCCCGACCCTGCGGTACGCCCGGCTGAACGGCGGCGCCGACGCTGCGCATCCCCCAAGGCTTCGACGCCCGCGTCAATCGTCGACCTTCGGCCCCCCGCCCGAGCACGCGCGGGCTCGCGGCCTCCGTCCTCACCTGCGCAGACAGGTGGTCTGGGGTCTCCGGGAACGCAGCACCAGCCAGCAGCCCGCGAGCAGGTGGGCCGAGAGGACCGAAGGGGCGGCGCCTGGAACGCTTCCAGCGAGGCTTGCTCCGCCTGCACGGCGATCAGTTCACCCGCCCCGGCACCGTTGTCCAGGTTTTCAGGGCGGTCGGCGTCCCCCCGCCCCACAGGGATTGCCCGCCGGGTCCCGATGGGCAAGGCCAGCCGCCGGCCCCGGTTCAGCTGCTCACCGGCAGCCGGGCCAGCGGCGGGGACATCGTCTGACCTCGGCGGCAGACCGCCCTCGGCCTGCCGCACACGCGAATCGGCCCGCGCACCAGGGGACTGGTGCTCGGGCCGTTGTCGGTCCCGACGCTCAGCAGCTCGCCCGTCTGGGTGACCCCTGCTGAGGTGGACCTGGAGGAGAAGGCTGCGCTGGGGCTCACCGCGGAGTCCCCGGT
>JAEZHJ010000194.1 GCA_023436925.1 Actinomycetes bacterium | reverse complement strand
CTGGGCGGCGCCTACATCACCCGGCTGGACGGCGATCCGCACGCGGTGGTGGGGATCAGCCTGCCGCTGCTGCGCACCATGGTCGGCGAGCTGGGCCTGGCCTGGCACTCGCTCTGGCGCCGCTGACCCACCGCGCGTCGTCTAGATTTGTCTCGCGATGTCAACCGAGAACCTGCCCGCCACGGCCCGCCCGACCTCCGTCCTGCCGGCCTGGCTGCGCGCCATGCGCCCCAAACAGTGGGTCAAGAACGTCCTGGTGTTCACCGCGCCGCTGGCCGCCGGACGGCTGTTCGAGCCGGCGGTCGCGCTGGCGACCCTGTGGGCCTTCCTGGCCTTCGCCCTGATGAGCGCGTCGATCTACCTGTTCAACGACATCCGTGACGTCGCCGCCGACCGGCTGCACCCGCGCAAGCGGTTCCGGCCGATCGCAGCCGGCGAGCTCTCCGTCCCGGTCGCCTACGGGCTCGCCGCGATCTGCCTGGCCGGCTCCCTGGCGCTCGGCTTCTGGGTACGGCCCGCGCTGGGCATCACCCTGGTCGTCTACTGGGTCTTCCAGGTGGGCTACTCGCTGTTCTGGAAGCACCAGCCGATCATCGACCTGGCGATGGTGTCGGCCGGCTTCCTGCTGCGGGCCATCGCCGGCGGCGTCGCCTCCGGGCTGGCGCTGAGCCAGTGGTTCCTGCTGGTGGCCTCGTTCGGCTCGCTGTTCATGGTCGCGGGCAAGCGCTACTCCGAGCTGCGCGATCTGGGCAGCGAGGCCGGCACCCGCGCCTCCCTCGAGCGCTACACCGACACCTACCTGCGGCTGGTCTGGTCGATCTCGGCGGCGGTCGTGATCATGTCCTACAGCCTGTGGGCCTTCGACGTCGGACGGAACCCGCTGTGGGGCATCCCGTGGACCGCCATCTCGATTGCACCGTTCACCCTGGCGGTGCTGCGCTACGCGATGAAGATCGACCAGGGCGACGCCGGAGAACCGGAGGACATTGTGCTCAATGACAGAATCCTGCAGGTGCTGGCGGTGCTCTGGGTGATCCCGGTCGTGATCGCGGTGTTCGTCCGATGAGCCGCCCGGTAGCCCTGGTCACCGGTGCCAGCCGCGGCATCGGACGCGCGATCGCGGTCGCCCTGGGCGACACCCACCACGTCCTGGTCGGCGGACGCGACCGCCACGCGGTGGCCGAGGTGGTCGCCAGCCTGCCGGACGCAGCCCCGTTCCTGGCCGACCTGACCGACGAGGCCGCAGTCGCCACGGCGGCGGGCGGTATCCGACGGCTCGATGTCCTGGTGCACTCCGCGGGGGTGCTGGCCCACTACGGCCCGTTCGCCGAGGCGACCACCGACCGGTGGCGCACCGTGCTGGACGTCAACCTGATCGCGCCGGCCACGCTGACCCGGCTGTTGCTGCCCGCGCTGCGGCAGGCCCACGGACTGGTCGTGTTCATCAACTCCGGCGCCGGGCTCAACGCCGGGCGCGGGATGGCGGTCTACGCGGCCAGCAAGTTCGCGCTCACCGCGCTGGCCGACGCGCTCCGCGCCGACGAGGCCGGGCGGATCAAGGTGACCACCATCCATCCCGGCCGGACCGCCACCGCCATGCAGGAGGAACTGCGGGCCGCCGAGGGCGGCAGCTACTCCCCCGGCGACTACCTCGAGCCCGAGGACGTGGCCCGCACCGTCCGGCTGGCCGTCGACCTGCCGCCCGGCGCCAGCCTCAGCTCGCTGCGGATCGCCCCCGCCTAGCTCCCCGTCCCGGTCCACCGCCGATCCCGGCCGGTGGGGCGGGTGCACCGGGCCCACAACGCACTGCTCCCCGGCCGCGATGCGACCGGGGAGCAGCGAACTGTCCGACTCAGGCAGTGACCTCGGCGCGACGCCGGTTCCACTGGTCGAAGGCGACCGCCAGCAGCAGCACGACGCCCTTCACCACCGACTGCAGCTGCATCGGCAGTCCGAGCAGCGACATGATGTTGCTGATCACGGCCATCAGCAGGCCGCCGATCATGGCGCCGCCGACCCGGCCGATGCCGCCGGTGGTGGACGCGCCACCGATGAAGCAGGCTGCGATCGCGTCCAGCTCGACGCCGCTGCCGGCGTTCGGCTGGGCGGCGTTCATCCGCGAGGAGTAGACGATGCCGGCCACCGCGGCCAGCACCCCCATGTTCACGAAGATCCAGAAGTTGACCCGCCGGACGCGGACGCCGGACAGCTGGGCGGCATTCAGGTTGCCACCGATGGCGTAGACGTGCCGGCCGAAGACCGACCGCTGGCTGACCACCGAGTAGACCACGAACAGGGCGAGCACCAGGACCAGGACGTTGGGCAGGCCCCGGCTGGTCGCGAACTGGTAGCCCAGCCACATGATGATCGCGGCCACCACGGCCAGCTTGCCGATGAACAGCGGCATCGCCTCAACGGTCTGCTGGTAGGCGATCCGGCCCTGCCGGGTCCGCCACTGCAGGTAGCCGAAGACCACCGCACCGACGCCGAAGACCACCAGGGTGAAGACGTCGATCCCGTAGCCGCCGAACAAGCCGTTCTGGAACCCGTTGGCTATCTCGTAATAGGTGCCGCCGAAGGGGGACAGCGAGACACTGTTGAGCACCTGGAAGGTGAGGCCGCGGAAGATCAGCATGCCGCCGAGGGTCACGATGAAGCCGGGGATGCCGACGAAGGCCACCCAGAAGCCGTGCCAGATGCCGACCAGCAGGCCGACCGCCAGCGCGGCCAGGACGCCCATCCACCATGGCATCTGGTACTTGATCACCACGACCGCGGCGACCGCACCGGTCAGCGCCACCACCGAGCCGACCGACAGGTCGATCTGGGCCGCGACGATCACCAGCAGCATCCCCATCGCCAGGATCAGGATGTAGGAGTACTGCAGGACGATGTTGGTGATGTTGCCCGGGGACAGGAAGTTCGGGTTGGCGATCGAGGCCGCCGCGAAGACGACGACGAAGGCGATCAGGATGCCGCTTTGCCGCATGTTGCGGGTCAGCATCTCCCCGATGCCGGCGGTCACCGCGGGCTTCGTGGGGGTCGGTGTGGTCACAGGGGCGGTCATCGCGCCTGTCCTTTCGTGTCGTGGTGGGAAACCGGGACGGCGCCGACCGGCTCGGGCGCCGGGGCGTCCGACGCGGTCGGGATCGGCTTGCCGCGCTCAATGGTCATCAGGTGCATCAGTCGCTCCTGGGTGGCCTCGGCAACCGGCACCTCACCAGTGATCCGGCCGTAGGCGAGGGTGTAGATCCGGTCGCAGATGCCCAGCAGTTCGGGCAGCTCCGACGAGATCACGATCACCGCCTTGCCGGCGGCGACCATGCGGTTGATCAGGGTGTAGATCTCGTACTTGGCGCCCACGTCGATACCGCGGGTCGGCTCGTCGAGGATCAGCACGTCCGGCCCGGTGAACAGCCACTTGCTGAGCACCACCTTCTGCTGGTTGCCGCCCGACAGCTTGCCGACCAGCGACAACACGTTGGGGGTGCGGATGTTCAGGTCACGGCGGTACTCCTCGGCGACCTTCAGCTCCTCGTTGCCGTTCACCCAGCCTCGCCTGGACAGCTTGAACAGGCCGGCGGAGGAGACGTTCTCCCGGATGTCGGCCAGCAGGTTCAGCCCGTACCGTTTGCGGTCCTCGGTGGCGTAGGCGATGCCGTGCCGGATGGCGTCGGCGACGGTGGGCACCTCGATGGGCCGGCCGTTCTTGAACAGCTGGCCGCTGATGTCGCGGCCGTAGGACTTGCCGAAGATGCTCATCGCCAGCTCGGTGCGCCCGGCGCCCATCAGGCCGGCGATGCCGACCACCTCACCGGCGCGGACGTGGAGGGAGGCCTTGTCGATGATCACCCGGCCGGCCTGGGTCGGGTGGTACACCGTCCAGTCCTTCACCTCGAGCACGGGATCGCCCGGCTCGGTGGCGCTCCGCTCGGGGAAGCGGTGTTCGAGGTCGCGGCCCACCATGCCCCGGATCATCCGCTCCTGGGTGGCGTCCGGCTCGGACATGTCCATCGTCTCGATGGTCCGCCCGTCGCGGATGATCGTGGTGTGCTGGGCGATCTCGGCGATCTCGTTGAGCTTGTGCGAGATCACGATCGAGGTGATGCCATTGGACTGCAGTTGCCGGATCAGCCCGAGCAGGTGCTCGGAGTCGGTGTCGTTGAGGGCCGCGGTCGGCTCGTCCAGGATGAGCAGCTTGACGTCCTTCGACAGCGCCTTCGCGATCTCGATCAACTGCTGCTTGCCGACCCCGAGCTGGGACACCGGTGTCGTGGGGTTCTCGTGCAGCCCGACCCGGTCCATCAGCTTCGCGGCCTCGTGGTTGGCCCGGTTCCAGTCGATCAGCCCGGCCGCCCCGCGGGTCTCGTTGCCGAGGAAGATGTTCTCCGCAATCGAGAGGTAGGGCACCAGGGCGAGTTCCTGGTGGATGATCACGATTCCCCTGGCCTCGGAATCGTTGATGGTGGAGAACTGGACCTCTTCGCCCTCGAAGAAGATCTCGCCCTCGTACGTCCCGTGCGGGTACACCCCGCTGAGCACCTTCATCAGGGTCGACTTGCCGGCCCCGTTCTCTCCGCAGATGGCGTGGATCTCGCCGCGCTCAACGGTCAGCGAGACCTCCTGCAGCGCCTTGACGCCCGGAAAGGTCTTGGTGATCGACCGCATCTGAAGGATGTCGTTCATGTCCCTCCCTGCTGGAACCGCTGTGCCGCGACAGGTGCCGGAGTGGGTCCGTCCAGTGCGGACGGACCCACCCGGTCACCGTGCGAGGTGACTAGCTTGCGACGCCGGACTTGACTTCGTCAGCAGTCCAGTAGCCGGTGTCGACCAGTTCCTTCTGGATGTTGTCGCTGTAGACAGTGACAACCGGGAGCAGGTAGGACGGCACAACCTTCACACCGTTGTCGTAGGTCTCGGTGTTGTTGGCCTCCGGGGTGGCGCCGCTCAGGAAGGCCTGGGTGGCGACCACGGCCTGCTCGGCCAGGTTGCGGGTGTCCTTGAAGATGGTCGAGCTCTGCACGCCGTCGGCGATGAGCTTGACCGAGGCGATCTCGGCGTCCTGGCCGGTCACGATCGGCAGGCCCTTGTCGATGGTCGGGCCCATGCCGACACCCTGCAGCGCGGTGATGATGCCGCGGGACAGGCCGTCGTACGGGGCGAGGACGCCCTTGAGGCCCTTGCCGGTGCCGCCGTAGGTGGAGGTCAGCAGGTCCTCCATGCGCTTCTGCGCGGTCTCCTGCTGCCACCGCAGGATGGCGGCCTTCTCGATATCGGTCTGGCCGGACTTCACGACCAGGGTGCCGTCATCGAAGAAGGGCTGCAGGGTGTCGATGGCACCCTTCCAGAACAGGTGGGCGTTGTTGTCGTCCAGCGAACCGGCGAACAGCTCGATCTCCTGGCCCTTTTCGGCAGATCCGGTGGCCTTGCCGTCACGGTCGGTGATCTCCATGCCGGCCAGCAGGGCGGTGGCCTGGGCCACGCCGACGGCGTAGTTGTCGAAGGTCACGTAGAAGTCGACGTTCCCGCTGTCGCGGATCAGCCGGTCGTAGGCGATGACCTTGATGCCCTTGTCGGCTGCGGCCTGCAGCTGGCTGGTCAGGGCGGTGCCGTCGATCGCGGCGATGATGAGCACCTTGGCGCCCGCGGTGATCATCGCGTCGACCTGCTGGGTCTGGGTCGGGATGTCGTCATTGGCGTACTGCAGGTCGACCTTGTAACCGGCCTTCTCCAGCCCGGCCTTCACGGCCTCGCCGTCGGCGATCCAGCGCTCGGAGGTCTGGGTGGGCATCGCCACACCGACCAGCACGTCCGCCGGGGCCTGGGTCGCGCCGGTGGTCTCGCCCCCGGGCGCGGGGGCTGATGAGGGGGCGCCGGCCCCGCCGCCGCCACAGGCGGTCAGCGCAAGTGCGGCCGCCAAAGAGGCGATCGCAAGTCCGATTCGTCGCATCGTGCACTCCTTCTCGTCACTGAGAGACAAAGCCTCGAGTCCCGCGACAGGACTCATCCGGCACCCGCCGGTGGCCTTTCAGCAGCGCTGACTCTACGGGTCGCAGCCGGGTTTTGGATCACGGCAGGATCACATTCCTACAACAATGTGAGCGCCCACATATCGCATGTGAGTTTGTATGGCGCTTTGTGAACCCTCACAACCAGTCGACGCGCCGGAACAGCACATACAGCCCGACGGCGCCGACGATGATCAGGGCGGCACTCACCGCCACCCCCCAGCCGGCACCGAAACCGGGGTACGGCACGTTCTGGCCGTACCAGCTCGTCACAGCGGTCGGAATCGCGATGATCGCGCCCCAGCCGGCCAGCTTCTTCATGATGTCGTTGAGTCGGGCGTCCTGCAGCGACAGGTTGGTCTCGAAGGCGTTGCCCACCACCTCCCGCAGGGACTCACTCCACTCCGCCGCCCGGATCACGTGGTCGTAGAGGTCGTCGAAGTAGCCGTCCAGTTCGCGATGGGAGTGCTCGTCCGCGGTCCGGGCGCGCATCACAGCGCTCACCACCTCGCGCATCGGCAGGACCTTGCGGCGCAACTGGACCAGCGCCTTGCGCACCCCGTAGATCCGCTGCTGGATCCTGCGGTTCCGGCGCGAGTCGTGCGGTACCGACTCGGCGAAGAGCAGGTCCTCCAGGTCCTCGGCGGCGTCGTCGAGTTCCTGGATCGCCTCGAAGTGTCCGTCCACCACGGTGTCGAGCAGGCCGTGGAGCAGCGCTCCAACCCCGAGCCGCAGCAGGTCGTCCCCCTCCCACCGGTCGATGAACGGACCGACCTCGACCCCGGCGGTCCCGACCGTGATCAACGCCTGCGGCAGCAGGAAGGCAGAGATCCGGGGCGTCCGCAGTTGCATGGTTCCCGACTCGTCGACCTCAAGGCGGGTCAGGTAACAGGTGATGAAGGTGTGGGTGCCGTGCCGGGTCGCCTTCGCACGCTCGTCGGGCGCCAGGGCGTCCTCCACCGCGTGCGGGTCGAGGCTCAACTCCTCGGCCAGCCGCTCCAGCTTCTCCGGCTCGGGGCGGTCGAGGTGCAGCCAGACCAGCAGGCCGGGATCGGCCAGCAGGTCGCTCAGCTCGGCGAGCGGGAAGTCCTCCCGCTCCAGCCGTCCGTCGCGCCAGGCCCGGCCGTATACAGCGCTCACCCTTCCAGCATTGCACCGTCGTCGAAGGCTGGGCAGATGCCCGCCCGGCCGCACCGGAAGGCGCTACGGTAGGGCGCAGTGGGGACGGGGGTGGCGGTGACGTGCGTGTTGGACTGGCGTGCGATCTCGGCAAGAGGTACGACGATGTCTGGCTGGAGGCCGAACGGGAGGTATGGCCCCTGGTCAGCGAAGTATCGATTCCGTGCGGCGGGCACGCGGGCGTGCCCCGCTCGATGTTGCTCGCGGTCGCGGAGGCGACCACCCGGTCGTTGCCGCTGGGCGCGGCGCTGGGCTATCGCGACCCCGCCTCGGGCGGCGAGCGGTTCATCGACTACCACGATGACGACCTGGCCGCCGAACTCCTCTTCCAGCTCGGCGGACTCGACTCGCTGGTGGTCAGCGAGGGCGGCCGGCTGCAATTCGTCCGGGCCGCGGGGGCGCTGGGCGAGGCGGCCCTCACCGACCGGTGCCACGCCTGGGCGATCGTCAACGCCGTGCTCGATTTCGATGACTCCCTGACCGTGGTGGGGCAGGCCGGGTCCCGGCTGCTCGCCACCGCCGAGCGGCACGGCCTGGCCACCGCGGTGGAGTACCGGCCACACCAGCCGGTGGCCCGCGGCAGCGGGCTGCGGGCGGCCGGCCCCTCCCCCGCCGAGATCGCCGAGCGGGCGGTCGAGGCGGTCGCGGCCGGCGGCATCGACACGATCTGGCTGCCCAGCGGCACCGCCGCCGAGCGGGCGACCGTCCTGGCCGTCCACCGGGCACTGACTGCCGCCGGCCACCAGATCGCCAGCACGGCGGCCGCGGAGGCCGAGGCGGAGGCCTCGCGGATCTGCCGGCGCGCGGGCTGACTCCCGGGTCGGACGCTCCTGGCTTGCAGCAGCGCTCGTCCTACACTGCGCTGGTGCCGCAGCAGCGGTGCCTGGTCGACAGAAAGGGAGCCGATGCCGATCACCAAGGTGCTGGTGGCCAACCGGGGTGAGATCGCAGTCCGGGTGATCCGGGCGGCCAGGGACGCGGGCCTGGGCAGCGTCGCTGTGTACGCCGACCCCGACGCCGACTCGCTGTTCGTCCGGCTGGCCGACGAGGCCTTCGCGCTGAACGGGCTGACCCCGGCCGACACCTACCTCGACATCGACAAGCTGCTGGCGGTCGCCGCCCGCAGTGGGGCGGACGCCGTCCACCCCGGCTACGGCTTCCTGGCCGAGAACGCCGGCTTCGCCCGCGCCGTCCTGGCCGCCGGCCTGACCTGGATCGGACCGCCGCCCGAGGCGATCGAGGCCCTCGGGGACAAGGTCCGGGCCCGCCACCTCGCCCAGCAGGTGGGGGCACCGCTGGTCCCCGGCACGCCCGACCCGGTGGCCTCGGCAGAGGAGGTGGTGGCCTTCGCCACCGAACACGGCCTGCCGATCGCCATCAAGGCGGCCTTCGGCGGCGGCGGTCGCGGCCTGAAGGTGGCCCGGACGCTGGCCGAGGTGCCCGAGCTGTTCGAGTCCGCGACCCGGGAGGCAGTCACCGCCTTCGGCCGCGGCGAGTGCTTCGTGGAGCGCTACCTGGACCGGCCCCGCCACGTCGAGACCCAGTGCCTGGCCGACGCCCACGGCAAGGTCGTGGTGGTCTCCACCCGGGACTGTTCGCTGCAGCGCCGCCACCAGAAGCTGGTGGAAGAGGCCCCGGCACCCTTCCTCACCCCCGACCAGGTCGACCGGCTCTACTCGGCCTCCAAGGCGATCCTGAAGGCGGCCGGCTACACCGGCGCCGGCACGTGCGAGTTCCTGGTCGGCCAGGACGGCACGATCTCCTTCCTCGAGGTGAACACCCGCCTCCAGGTCGAGCACCCGGTCTCGGAGGAGGTCACCGGGATCGACCTGGTGCGGGAGATGTTCCGGATCGCCGACGGCGAGCCGCTGGGCTACGACGACCCGCCGGTCCGCGGCCACTCGATCGAGTTCCGGATCAACGCCGAGGACGCCGCCCGCAGCTTCCTGCCCGCTCCCGGCACGCTGACCGCCTGGCAGCCGCCGACCGGCCCCGGGGTACGGGTGGACTCCGGCTACCTGCCGGGGATGGCGGTCCCGGGCGCCTTCGACTCCCTGGTCGCCAAGCTGGTCGTCACCGGGGCGACCCGCACCCAGGCCATCGAACGGGCCCGGCGGGCGCTGGCCGAGACGGTGCTGGAAGGCATGCCCTCGGTGCTGCCCTTCCACCGCGCGGTGCTGCAGGAGCCGGCCTTCGTCGCCGCGGACGGCCGGTTCGGCGTCCACACCCGCTGGATCGAGACCGAGTTCACCGCGCCGATCGAGGCCTACACCGGCACCCTCGGCGAGAGTGAGGACGAACCGCGGGCCAGCTATGTGGTCGAGGTCGACGGGCGGCGGATCGAGGTCCGGCTGCCCGCCGCGCTGAGCGCGCCGGTGGCCAGGGCGAGCGCCCCGAAGCGCCCCACCCGGCGCAGCACCGGCGACGCCAGGACGAAGGCCCCGGCGACCAACGAACTGGCCGCCCCGATGCAGGGCACGGTCGTGAAGGTGGCGGTGCTGGAGGGCGACCGGGTCAACGAGGGCGACCTCGTGGTCGTGCTGGAGGCGATGAAGATGGAGCAGCCGATCAACGCCCACCGCTCCGGTGTGGTCGCCAGGCTGCAGGCGCAGCCCGGCGACTCGGTCACCAGTGGGCAGGTGCTGTGCGAGATCGCCGACTAGGGCTTCCCTACCGGTAGCTCGCCGCGGCAGCCTCGTACTGCGTGCGGATCTCCGGGCGCGGGTCCGGCTCGGGAGAGGCGACCAGGTCGACCGGCCACTGCGGACGCTGCCCGGTCAGGACCCAGGCGGCCTGGCGGGCGGCACCGTCTGCGACGTACTCGCCGGGCTGCGGGACGAACACCGGCAGGTCGAAGACCTGGGCCGCGATCGCCTGGACCGCCGGGTTCGCCGCCGCGCCCCCGATCAGCAGGATCCGGTTCGCCGCCACGCCGAGGACGCGGATCGCGTCCAGCCCTGCGGACAGGCCGCACAGCATGCCCTCGATGCTGGCCCGGGCGAGGTTCTCCCGGGTCGTGGTCTTCAGCGTCAGCCCGAGCAGCGAGGCGGTCGCGTCCGGCAGGTTGGGCGTCCGCTCACCCTCGAAGTACGGCACCAGGACGGCACCGCCGCACCCGGGCGGGGCGGCCAGGGCCAGCCTGCCCAGTTCGTCGAAGTCGACGCCGAGCAGCCCGGCGAAGGAGCTGACCACCCGGGCGGCGTTCAGCGTGGCGACCAGCGGCAGGAAGCCGCCGGTGGCGTCGGCGAAGCCGGCCACGGTCCCGGTCGGGTCGCTGACCGGGGCGTCGGTCGCGGCGAACACGGTGCCGGAAGTACCGATCGAGACCACCACGTCGCCCGGCCGAGCGTCCAGCCCGAGCGCGGCCGCGGCATTGTCGCCGGCACCCGGCCCGACCAGGAAGCCGGGCCCGGGGACCGACTCGGACGGGCCGAGGACCCGCGGCAGGATCGCCTCGTGGCCCAGCGCCCGCTTCAGCAGGTCGGTGTCGTACTCGCCCGTCGCCGGCGACCAGTAGGCGGTGCCGGAGGCGTCGGAGCGGTCGGTGACCAGCTCGGACAGGTCGGGCCCGAGCTCGGACTCCCCCGCCGGCCCGTAGCCACGCAGCCGCCAGGTCAGCCAGTCGTGCGGCAGCGCGACGGCTGCCACCCGGGCGGCGTTCTGAGGCTCGGCATCACGCAACCAACGCAGCTTGGTGGCGGTGAAGGACGCGACCGGGACCAACCCCGTCCGTCGCACCAGTTCGTCCGCCCCCAGCTCGTCGATCAGGTCCCGGGCGGCGCCGGCGGAACGGGTGTCGTTCCACAGCAACGCGTCGCGGATCACCCGGCCCTGATCGTCCAGGGCGACCATGCCGTGCTGCTGGCCGCCGATCGACACCGCCTCGACGTCGGCCAGGCCACCGGCCTGCGCCAACGCGTCCTGCAGGGCCGTCCACCAGTGCTGCGGGTCGACGGCGGTGCCGTCGGGATGGGAGGCCCGGCCGCTGGCCAGCAGCTGTCCGGTTTCAGAGTCCCGCACGACAACCTTGCAGCTCTGGGTCGACGAATCGACCCCGACCACCCGGGCCATCCCCATCCCTCCGTTCTCAGCGGGCGCCGAGCAGGTGCTCGGTCGCGAGCTGCTGGACCCGGACGAAGCCGAACCCGACCTCGTCGAAGTACCGTCCGGCGTCGAAGTCCTCGAACGCGGTCCGGTCGGCGATCAGGTCGTCGTAGCTCTCGCCCTCGGCCAGCGTCGGCACCGACAGCTCGGGCACCTTGGCCGCCGCCAGCGCCTCCTGGACCTCGGGATCGGCGCGGAAGGCAGCCGCCCGCTCCTTGAGCAGCAGGTAGGTCTTCATGTTGGCCGCCGCCGAAACCCAGACCCCCTCTTCGTTCTCGGTGCGCGAAGGCTTGTAGTCGAAGTGGCGCGGGCCGGTGTAGGCCTGGCCGCCGTCGGGGCCGCCGTTCTCCAGCAGGTCGACCAGGGCGAAGGCGTTGTGCAGGTCGCCGTGACCGAAGACCAGGTCCTGGTCGTACTTGATCCCGCGCTGCCCGTTGAGGTCGATGTGGAAGAGCTTGCCGTGGTACAGCGCCTGGGCGATCGCGGAGGCGAAGTTGAGGCCCGCCATCTGCTCGTGGCCGACCTCGGGGTTGAGGCCGACCAGCTCGGGACGCTCGAGGGTCTCGATGAAGGCCAGCGCGTGGCCGACGGTCGGCAGCAGGATGTCGCCGCGGGGCTCGTTCGGCTTCGGCTCGATGGCGAACTTGATGTCGTAGCCCTTGTCGACGACGTACTGGCCCAGCAGGTTGACCGCCTCGCGGTAGCGCTCGAGGGCGGCCCGGATGTCCTTGGCGGCGTCGTACTCGGCGCCCTCGCGGCCACCCCACATCACGAAGGTGGTGGCGCCCAGTTCGGCGGCCAGGTCGATGTTGCGCAGCACCTTGCGCAGCGCGAAGCGACGCACGGCGCGGTCGTTGGAGGTGAAGCCGCCGTCCTTGAAGACGGGCTGGCTGAACAGGTTGGTGGTGATCATCGGGGTCTTCAGCCCGGTGGCCTCCAGGGCGCCCTTCAACCGGTCGATCTGGGTGCGACGCTCGGCGTCGGTGGACCCGAAGGCGAAGAGGTCGTCGTCGTGGAAGGTCAGGCCGTAGGCGCCGAGCTCGGCCAGCTTCTCGACCACGTGGACGACATCCAGCGGGGCGCGGGTGGCGGGGCCGAAGGGATCGTTGCCGGCGTAGCCGACGGTCCACAGGCCGAAGGTGAACTTGTCAGCCGGAGTAGGTGTGAGAGTCACGAGAGGTCCAATCCTTCACGTCAGCGTGCGAATGTTGCCTTCATCAACATATAGCCGCGCCGGGTTGCTGTCCACCCCGATTTGCGGCTCTCCGCCGACCGGTCCTGCACCGCTCCCCCGCACCCGGGATCCGCCGCGGGAACGAGTCCCCGGGTGCCGGTCGGGGTTGCGACAAGGTGCCCTTCCTCGTTATGTTGCGCCTAGCCACAAACGCGCGGCACAGTGTCGCGGCGCCGTCGGTGCAGGGGTCAGGAACCGCCGGACCCGGATCGATGGCGAAGGAGGCCTGATGCCCAGCGGCAGCTTCGAGAGCCCGACCGGAACGACGGAGAGCATCCGCCGCGCGAACCTGTCCGCGGTGCTGCGCCTGCTCTACCTGTCGGGGCCGCAGTCGCGCGCCGAACTGAGCCGCGCCACCGGCCGCAACCGGTCCACGATCGCCAGCCTGGTGGCCGACCTGGCCGACCTCAACCTGGTTGCCGAGCGGGAGCCGGACGCCTCCCGCCGGGTCGGCCGGCCCAGCCCGGTCGTCGAGGTCCGCCCCGACGTCGCGGCGATCGCGGTCAACCCCGAGGTGGACGCCCTCACCATCGGCCTGGTCGGCCTCGACGGCACCCTCAAGCGGGTGATCCGCCACGAGTACGACCGGATCCCGTCCGCCGCCGAGGCGATCAGCATCATCGCCGCCGTGGTCGGCGGGATGGAGGTCGAACTCGAGGCGAACCTGGTCGCCGGGATCGGCGTCGCCGTCCCCGGACAGGTCCGCACCCGCGACGGGGTCGTGATGAACGCGCCCCACCTGGACTGGCACGAGGAGCCCTTCGGGGAGCCGCTCGCCCGCGCCACCGGACTGCCGGTGGCCGTGGCCAACGACGCCGGCCTCGGCGCGCTCGCGGAGCGCGACTTCGGTGCCGGACGCGGCAAGCAGCACTTCATCTACCTCAACGGCGGGGCCAGCGGGATCGGCGGCGGGCTGGTCGCCGGCGGCGAACTGCTCGCCGGCGCCTCGGGGTACGGCGGCGAGCTGGGCCACATCCGGGTGTCGAGCTCGTCGGCGGTCGACACCGCCGGGATCAGCGGCACCCTGGAGGCCGAGGTCACCCGGGCTGAGCTGCTCGCCGCGCTCGGACTGGAACGGGTCGACGCCGACACCTTCGAGCAGGCCCTGCTGGCCGACCGCTCCCCCGCCGTCCGGGCGGTGGTCGAGCGGCAGCTCGACCACCTCGGCACGGCGCTGGCGGCCGCGGTCAACCTGCTGAATCCCCAGGTGGTTGCCCTGGGCGGGTTCCTCGCCGCGCTGCTCGCCTACGATCCCGACCGGCTGCACGCCCGGGTCGCCGCCGCCAGCTTGCCGACCTCCTTCGAGGGGGTCAGGATCACCGCCACCGAGGTCGGCTCCCGGCTGCTGATGATCGGGGCCGCCCGGCTCGCCTTCAGCCCCCTGCTGGCCGATCCCTCCGCGGTCGCCCGGCGCGACGAGTTCGGGTCCCGGGTCGCCGCTCAGTAGATGATCAGCTGGTCGCCGGCATGGCCGTGCAGCCTGCGCGCGGCCTCGGCCAGCGACCCCGACAGGGACGGGTACACCGTGAACGAGCCGGCCAACTGGTCCACGGTCAGCTTGTTGCGGACGGCCACCGAAAGCGGGTGGACCAGCTCACTGGCCGTCGGCCCGACCACCACGGCACCTATCACGATGCCGGTCAGCGGCAGGCAGATCAGCTTGACGAAGCCGTCGGTCACCGCCTGCATCTTGGCCCGCGCGTTGGACTGCAGCGGCAGCCGGACCACCACGCCGCGCAGCCGGTCGGACAACTCGGTCTCGGCCACCCCGACGGTGGCGATCTCGGGCGAGGTGAACACGGTGGCCGCCACGGTCTGCAGATCCAGCGGCGTCACGGCGTCGCCCAGGGCGTGCCACATCGCGATCCGGCCCTGCATCGCGGCCACCGAGGCCAGCGCGAGGACACCGGTGCAGTCGCCGGCGGCGTAGACCCCCCGGGCGGTCGTCCGGGAGACCCGGTCGACCCGCAGGTGGCCGCGCTCGTCCAGTTCCACGCCGGCCTCGGCCAGGCCCAGCCCGGCGGTGTTCGGCACCGCCCCGACCGCGACCAGGCAGTGCGAGCCGACCACCCGGCGGCCGTCGGCCAGGCGCACCACCACCTCGTCGCCGCGACGCTCCACCGCCGCGGCACGTGCCTTCCCGAGCACCGTCATGCCGCTGGCCTCGAAGACCGACTGGATCACCGCCGCGGCGTCCGCATCCTCCCCCGGCAGCACGTGGTCGCGGGAGGAGACCAGCGTCACCTCGGCACCCAGCGTCCGGTAGGCGCTGGCGAACTCGGCGCCGGTCACCCCCGAGCCGACCACCACCAGGTGCTCGGGGAGCCGTTCCAGTGCGTAGAGCTGCTTCCAGGTGAAGATCCGCTCGCCGTCCGGACGCGCCGTGGGCAGTTCGCGCGGGCTCGCCCCGGTCGCGACCAGGACGATGTCGGCCGGCAGCAGGTCCTCGCCAGCGGCGGTGGTCACGACCACCCGGCCGGGGCCGTCCAGCCGTCCGCTCCCCCGCACCAGCCGGACCCCGTCGGCCGCCAGCCGGTCGGCGATGTCAGCCGACTGCGCCTGCGCCAGGGACCGGATCCGGCGGTTCACCGCGCCCAGGTCGACCTCGACGGCGTCCGCCACCGCACCGCCGCCGCGCAACCGCAGCCCGACCTCGCCGGCGCGGCGCAACTCGGCCATCGCCGCCGCCGCCGTGATCAACGTCTTGCTCGGGACCACGTCGGTCAGCACCGCCGAGCCACCCAGGCCGTCCCGCTCGACCAGGGTCACCTCGCCACCCAGCTGGCGCGCCACCAGCGCGGCCTCGTAGCCGCCGGGCCCGCCACCGATGATCACCACCGCTGTCATCACTGCATTCTGCCCGCCCGTCCCGGCGGCGTCACCGCCCGGTGCGGTGCCGAGCGCCTAAGCTGCCCGGGTGGCCCGCCCCTGGATCCTCACCCTTTCGATCGCCGCCGCCGTCGCCGCAGCGGTGGTGATGGTCATCCTCGGCTGGCCCGAGGACACTCCGGCCCAGCAGGCCCTCCTGGAGCTGTCCCCGCTGCTGCTGCAGGTGGCGCTCGGCCTTGGCCTGTGGCACCTCAGCGGCCGGATGCGACCGCTGGGTGGCCCCGGCCGGCTCGCGCTGCTGGCGGCCTCCTGCCTCGGCGGGATCGGCGTCGTCGTGGTCGCGCTGGCCTACCTCACCGGCCCGCGCGGCATGGTGCCTGCGGGGCTGGCCGTGCTCTGGCTGGCCCTGCTCGCAGTGATGGCGGTGGTGGTTTCGCACCTGCCGCGCCGCCTGCTCCGGGCCGACTCGCTGTTCCGGATCGAGTCAGACCCCGACGAGGACGACGAGGAGTACGACGAGACCACGGGACCGGCGGAGCCGGCCCCCGGGCAGGGCCCGGTGGCCCCGGCGCAGGGGGATCGCTAAAGTCGCGGGCGTGACTGACCCAACTCCGCAGGCTGCCGCAGCGCACGTCCTGGCAGCTTTCGGAATCGACCGGATCGACCTCGCCCTGGTCCTGGGCTCGGGGTGGTCGAGCGCCGCCGCCGGTCTCGGGGAACCAATCGGCTCACTCCCCCTGCACACCGTCCCCGGCTTCTCCGCCCCGGTGGTCGCCGGGCACGGCGGGGAACTGCGCCTGCTGCGCACCCCGGCGGGCAAGATTGCGGCACTGTTCACCGGCCGCACCCACTTCTACGAGGGCCGCGGGGTCGAGCCGGTGGTCCACGGCGTCCGGACGGCGGCAGCCGCCGGCGCCTCGGTGATCGTGCTGACCAACGGCTGTGGCGGCCTCAACCCCGACTACGCGCCGGGCACTCCGGTGCTGATCCGCGACCACCTCAACCTGACCGGCGCGACACCGCTGGTCGGTGCCACCTTCATCGACCTGACCGAGGCCTACTCGGCGCGGCTGCGCGAGCTCGCCCGCGAGGTCGACCCGAGCCTGCAGGAGGGCGTCTACGTCCAGTTCCGCGGGCCGCAGTACGAGACCCCGGCCGAGGTCCGGATGGCGCGGATCCTGGGCGGCGACCTGGTCGGCATGTCGACCACCCTGGAGACGATCGCGGCGCGCGAGGCCGGCCTGGAGGTGCTCGGCATCTCGCTGGTCACCAACCTGGGCGCCGGGATCTCCCCCGAACCGCTCAGCCACGCCGAGGTGATCGAGGCCGGGCGGGCCGCCGAGCCGCGGCTGCGCAAGCTGCTGGCCGGCCTGCTGGAGCGGCTGTGACCGTCCCGGACGCCCCGGCTACCGCGTCCGCCGTCCCGGACGACCTCGCCGCTGCGGTGCGAGAGTGGCGCGCCACCGACATCGACCCGGCGACCGCCGCCCGGCTGGACGAGTTGCTGGCAGCGGCCACCTCCGGCGACGCCGACGCCCTGGCCGAACTGGGCGACGCCTTCTCCGGGCCGCTCAGCTTCGGCACGGCGGGGTTGCGCGGCCCGCTGGGCCCCGGCCCCGCCCGGATGAACCGCGTGGTGGTGTCCCGGGCCGCTGCCGGATTGGCCGGCTACCTGCTCCAACGCGGTCACCGGGGCCAGACCGTGATCGTCGGCTACGACGCCCGCCACAACTCCGAGGCCTTCGCCCGGGACACTGCCGAGGTGCTGGCCGGTGCCGGGCTGGCCCCGCTGCTGTGCTCGCGTCCGCTGCCCACCCCGGTGGTCGCCTTCGGGATCAGGCACTTCGGCTGTGTCGCAGGAGTGGTGGTGACCGCCTCCCACAACCCGCCGCAGGACAACGGCTACAAGGTGTACCTGGGTGACGGCTCGCAGATCATCCCGCCGGCCGACGCCGAGATCGCCGCCGAGATCGCCGCCGCCTCGGCCGGCCCGGTGAGCAGCCTGCCGCGCAGCCAGGAGTACCGCCTGG